>NZ_JBNHGJ010000001.1:0-355039 GCF_059091165.1 Arthrobacter sp. Hb9-2
CGTCGGCCGCTGCGGTTCCCGCACCTGCGGCACCTGCCGCACCCGCGGCGCCTGCCGCACCGACGGTGGGGACGCCGTTTACTGTGGACGTGCGTAACGGCAACGTTGCCCGGATCACGATTGTCTCCGCGGTGAGGACTGACACCGTCAGCACGACGGCGTTTGCCACGCCGCCGAAGAACGGCACCTACCTGCTCCTGGACGTCCTTTGGGAGACCGAGAAGGGCGCGACCTCGTCCAACCCGCTGTACTTCTCCGCGAAGGATGCCAACGGGCGCAAAGCCGACATGAGTCTGTTCGCTGACAACCAGTTGGGGTCCGGCGAGGTTGTGCCCGGCGATAAGTCGCGGGGGTTCATCGCTTTCGATATCGCTCCGGGCGCGGCGACCGTGATGATCTCGGATCCGTTGCTGCAGGAGGCTGCCCGGATCCAGATTCCGTAATTGGCAGTACTTGAAACCTCTGATGCTCAACTGGTCGGGTCTCTTGGGCAGGACACTCCTACAAAGCGTCCGCTTCGGAAAAGTGTTCCTTTGTTGGCAGGAGGGGGCGACGTGGCGGGTGAACAACCACGCATGGATAAGAACAGGAATTGCGACGCACGAATAGTGCACCATGACCACGACCTGGACAGGTGGTAAGAGTTGAGTCCTAAGAGCGTAATGGGAGCGTTGCGTATGCGACGCCACTCCCAGCAGGGATATGATCTCGAACTAATGAAAACGGCTTGCTCAGCTATGGCTGATCGGCGCTGGGGGTTAGTCGAAAGGAAGGCATGAGTAGGTCCGGAGATTTGCGAGGGCGCCACGGTGAGAAAAAGCATTGGGTGCATGGCCTTCGCCGCCCTACGCCCACTGATTCTCATTCATCCCTTGGGCAGGTCGAAAAATAGTGGGGTTTTGGCACACCGGCTACATGGAATTCCATGAGCCTACAGGCGAAGGTTCAAATCCATTCGTGGAGCCGAAACAGGTGACCTTTCCGTGTATGACCTGCGGCGTGGAATTTTCAACGGCCAGCGATCTGCGCGTACACAATTTTGAGGGTCACCCCGTGCGGCGCCCTGTTCTCGTGTTCAATGGGCGGGAATGCGGCAGGAGTCGCCTAACCATCACCAGTGAAACCACCCCGAAGGATTGGGTCATACGGACAGCTGAGGCTGTGAGTGTCAACGGCAAGACAATTCCAATCGGAGGCGCTGCAGAATTTCTGTCATCTCAGCGGAGCGGTGTTGTCGACGTGACGCTTTCGAATCTGGATGTTGTGCAGACTTTCCAGTTCGAGTTTGCTCTCGCTGATATGGAAGATCTTGACGGAGTTGACGCTGCCTTGGCACGTCTGGTCGACGGGGGCGAGCTGAGTCGCCGGTCTATCGACGACTTCATTATGCGCTGCAAGCAATATCGGACTGCCGTCCGGTATCAATCCGGCCTTGCAAATTACCTTTACGGCGTTCTGGCACGCGAGGGTGCTGCTGGGGGAGAGGGTTCCGAGCGGTCGGGGGAGGGCAGTGGCTATGAGGGCAAATATGATCAGGCTGTCGGAATATTGAGAAGTTTTGATCGCCCTCCAGCAGAGGCTATATGCGGCATTGTTGCCTTCCACTACAACCAGTTCGAACGCGCCATGACGAAGACCAAGAGCCAACGCGTTGCGGAAGTGTCTTTGCGCTTTCAGGCGCTCGTCAAAGGGGAAAGCTGGTTGCCCGATGCGCTGTCGCAGTCGCCACACCCGAGCCTGGACGTCGCTCTCAGCGACTCGATAATCGAACAAGTGCTCAGGTGGACTGCATTGCCACTTGACGGTACAGCAGCCGATGACATGGCTGAGCTGGCTGCCAATATTGGCTCGCAACGACCATACGACGCGCTCAAGCTCCACCTGGTGTTGGCTGAGCACGCGCTGGCTGTAGGAGATTACCCTGCAGCGCTGCGCTATGCCGAAAGCCTTCGACACAGCCGTCTCAGCGAGAAATGGTACAGAAATTTCCGACCTCGAGTTCAACGTCAAGGAGTTCTTAAAAAGTGACAACAGACGACGGACCCACTGGAGTTCATTCGGCTGAAGGCTCGGACCCGTCCCTGCCTAAGGAACCTGCGGACATCGGCCCGCAACCGCCCAACCCAGGCAACAGCAGCAAGCGGGAGCGGCCCAAAACGATCCTCGCATTGATGGAATATGCCTACAGCGAAGCGGGACGAAAGCTAAATTTGTCGCGCAAAGATGTATTCGATTTGTCGGTTCGGCCAGAGGATGAGCAAGCAGAAATCGATATTGTTCGGCAATTAGCGGGTAGAGATCTGCTATTCGCCGTCCCGCCGGCTTTGTTGTCATCGCTGGCTGAGCTGGGATCAGAAACGCTTGTGCGTCGCCGCGTTCTCGATCTGGTTGTCGTGGCTTTCGCCAGCCACAAACTCTTTGAGGGGCGGATTGAGGGCTTGAGGGAGCAGCAGCCCTTGAAAATGCTTACCGCCGAAGAGGTTAACCGTGCTGCCAAGCAAATTAAGTTCAGCGACTTGGGGCTGAACGAGGAATCTGAATTCAGCGACGCAAGCCGGGCGCGGCTTCGCACAAACGCGGTAACCGCTCTGGAACTCTTCCGCGTTCTCCGCGATCGTTGGACTTCGCGACAGTTCATCGAGGACATGAGTGCCACTGTCTGGGACTCTCCGACGCAGCCGAGTGCGTACAAGACAGCTGCTCTACTGGCGACCGCGAAGAACGCAGAAGCACTGAGCCAAATCTCGCGGCACTTCGAAGTTCTTCTCCGTGACTCGAAGAAGGAAACCGGGAAGGCCAATTCGCAAGCCCGGGAGCAGGAGCTTCGTGCCATAACGGCCGAGGGTTTGGGAAAAAGACTGGCAGCAGATCTAGAAAAGGCAAGAGCACATGCCGCGGAGTTGGCAGCTAAAGCCAATGAACTTGAGCTGCGGCTTTCGGTAGAGCAAAACAACCGCGTGGTTGATAAGAGCCACCACGTCGATGACTATGAGGCTCTCAGAACTCAGGTGATTCGACGGCTCTCTACTCAGGCTGAGCTTTTAGGGGACGGGCTTCACGCCCTTCGCCATGGAAGCACAGGTGTAGCGGAGGAGTTCGTGGACAGGGCACTCACTGCAATCGGTGGTGAGGTCACACGCCTTAAGGAACTGGACGGGGGAGTGCAATGATTGCAGGTTTTGATTTCGGAACAACTAACAGTCTGGTTTCTGTGGTGGTTGGCGACCGTGTCATTGACGTTTTGGACGATGAGGGCCTGCCGCACCCATCTGTCGTTCGATACGAGGGCGAGGAAGTCGTCGTCGGACGCGAGGCCCGCCATGCGCTAGAAGAAGTCGGTCTCGGCGTGTATGGCAACACCGTGCGCTCCCCAAAGTTTCTCCTGGGCGAGGAGTCAGTGACTGTCGGAGGGGTCGACCGCAGCCCCATCGAGATTGTGGCAGATGTCATCCGCCACGTCCGTTTTGAATCGCGGCGAAGCGGTCAGCGACAAGTGCTGGGCGAGCTGGATCGTGCAGTGGTCACGATTCCTGTGAACATGAACGGACCGAGACGCGCGGCTCTTCGAGAAGCCTTCGCCCATGCCGGAATCTCTGTGGCTCAGTTTGTTCACGAACCACTTGCAGCCCTCTACGGCTACCTCCGCGGTGCAGCAGATACCGACAGTGAAATCCGGGGCCTGATGCGACGCAACGTACTGGTCGTTGACTGGGGTGGCGGCACCCTCGACCTCACGCTTTGCAGAATTGAGCCGGGGCGGATCCTCCAGCTCCGCAACGGGGGAACTGACATAGTCGGAGGCGACAAATTCGATGAAGTGATTCGTGACGAGGTCGTCGCGCGATTCTCTACAAAGCACGGGATCTCCAAGTCTGATCACCCCACAAAGGAAGCACGGCTCAGGCTGTTGCAGGATGCGGAACGGAACAAGATCGCACTCTCAGAGCGGCCGAGCGTCACTTTCTATCGTCCAGGCTACTTTCCAGAATCCGAGACCACGCTTGAGTACCCGCTAACGCGGCAAGAGCTGGACGCAATTACACGACCTCTTGTGACATCAGGCATCAGGGAGATTGAAGCGCTCCTTGACAGCGTCGGCATGGCACCCGCTCAAGTCTCACTTTGCCTGGTTGCCGGTGGTATGGCCGCGATGCCAAGCATACGGAGCCGACTGCACGAACTCTTCGGGCCTGAACGAGTACTCGTCCCTGCGAACAGTGCCACGCTCGTTTCGCAGGGAGCGGCACGCATCGCTCACGACTCACAGCGGCTGGTGCTGGCAAAGCCCATTGAGCTGGAGATGGCACGTGGTTCACGCCTTCCACTGTTGAGGGCCGGAACGGCCATGCCGAATGATGGCGAGGTATGTCAAGACCGCTTTCACCTGTACTGCACCGATCCGACTGACGGTCGGGCAAAGTTCGCCATAGTGGCGCCAACTGAGCTTGCTGATCAACCCCAAGCCAGCGATCCGAGAACATCTCTCGGCATGGTAGCCATTGCTGTGGACAAGACAGCCCCACCTCTCGCCGAGCGGCTGGAACTAGACGTAAAGGTCGACGACAACCTCATCTTGTCTGTCACCGCTATGTCCAAGCAGCGCGGCGACAAAGCACATGCGTCCTACTTTGACCTGGAGTTTGGCATCGGACTCCCCGGCAGCAATGACCTGGGACCAATTGATATTGCTGACTCCCAGGCCTATATACCCAACGACGGCCTGATTGCCCGTGCCAACGTAGCCGATCAACAGGATACGATGCTGGTTCCCGGAGACGTGCTTTATCAGCATCGGCCTCATGCGTTTTCTCGGCTCCCTGGCCCGGACCAAGCCACTGATGAGCAACTGATCGAGCACCTCTACTACAAGCCCTGTGCCGTCTGTAAGCGCAAATGGGGCGATCCCGCTTGCAGGTGCGCCTCGGTAGCCTGACATGGCTTCTCAGCAAGTCGTTGTACGTATCCAAGAGGGTGCGTCTGTAGTCGCTGAACATGTTCGTCGACCGGTCCGGTTAACTCCGGACGGATATGCCGGCATTGTCTACAACGGCGCCGTTTACCCGTTGTTTGCCCACGACGTGGTCGACATTTCCGGCGCATCGTGGGAAGTCGAGGACTGCAGCAGGTTCCTTTTCGCAGGAGCCTCTATCCCATACGTGCCGCAATTTGACGACGTCGGTGAGCAGCAGAACTTTGCGGGTTTCCACGGTGAGTGGGAGGTCGAGACCAATCGCTTTGGTCATTACCTTGTCTTTAATGCCCCTGAGCGACTTGCGACGGATGTCGTCGACGCACTCGAGGCCGGAGGTCTTTCGGTCCAGAGGTGGGACGTCAGCCATCGTCCCACGACTGAGGGGAAGTTCTACGACTGGTTTGCCCGGCTCCGGTTTAAAGGCAGCCATGAACAGGTCGTGGCCCAGATCTCCGCCGTCTTTTCGCCCGCCTCAGCAGAGCCAACAGCTGCGCCCGTTCCGGCACCTTCAGTCTCGTCGCTAGAGGATCTCGCAGCACAGGTCGAGCAATTGGTCGATCTGACGGCCGAACTCAGGGAGCGTCTCAGCACCTCTGAGTCGGAAGCTTCGCTCCTAAGACAGCGGCTCACTACCGCTTCAAGTCGGGAGTCAAAACTTTCCGAGGATTTAGATCGGGCCCTAGATCATCAAAAGGCACTACAAGGTCAGCTTGAAGAGCTGAGCCGTGATCCGCGGCAAGCTGTTGAAACGAAAATACTCCTGAAACGTCAGGCCGAGACCGAAGAACTTCTCGAACTGGCGTTCGCGGAAAACTCCGAACTTCGTAGGAGTCTGGCGGGTTTCCGTGATCAGGCGGAGCAAGGCGACGTACGGATTTTGACACTCGAGGCGACTGTGGTCGACCTACAAGAACGCCTCCAAGAATTCGGAGAACAGGAGCGAGTGCGGCGTAGAGGTGCGGTGACGGCCCGAGCACCTCGTCGTGGTGTTCCTGGATTTCTGGATGTGGCCTTCTCTCGGCTGACCTTTGTTTTCGACAGCGTTGAAGTATTGGCCAACCTCGATTCATCAGCGTCTATGATGCGATCGCTGGTGCAGATTGATATGGGCGAGGTTGTGGGCAAGGATTTGGAAGGCATGCGCGGCTGGCGCGAGGTTTCGAAGCTTGCCACCGGGGTTGCTGGTAGCGAGGACATGGGTCGCATTTACTACAAGCCGGACGGCGACCGCGTCCTTGTCAGCGTGCACGTAAAGCAAGACGACAAGGAACAGCGCCGTCACATCGAGAGGCTTCGCTCCATATGAGGACGATATTAACTATCCGGCGGAATTGCAGTGGGAAGTAGGCGTAGCCGGGGTGGTGCCGCGTGGCGCGCTAAGAGCGGCCGGATCGTGCGGGACACTGATGATGGTGCGGCAGAGGAGCGCTAGGCTCCTCTGCCGCGAGCAGAATTGCTGCGTTTGTGAAAAGGCTCAGGGTTGAGCCTTGGTTGAAGGGGGAGAGCACAATGGCCGATATTGAAGACGTGACACTGGAGACGCAGCTCGATGACGAGGAGGCCAACGCAGACATTGCGAAGGCGGTCAGTGCCCGTCATTCGATCGCCCGGAAGTACGTCATGAGGATTCGGCGCCGGCGTCCGGAGGCGAGCCCAGCGGAAGTTATCAAGCTGCTTGAGCGTCACTACAGCACATCGATCACCGCTGCAGGGGCTGCTATCGCTGCTGGGTCTATCGCGGCTGAGGTGGGAATTTCCTTGATTCCGGGTGGCGGAGTCGCGGCCGCCGGTCTTAAGACTGCCGGCAAGCAGGCCGCGAAGAAGACTGTTCAGGTAACGGCGAAGGAGGCGGCCAAGGTGGCCGCGAAGAACATGGCCATGGGTGCTGCGAAAAACGGGGCCCAGCGGGTGGCCGCGCTTCTCCCTGCCGGTGATCAGCAGCTTCAATTCGAGATTACGGCAATTTTTGGGCTAGCCCTCGCCGACGTACATGGGATGGACCTCGACCAAGACCAGGCTCATGCTCTGGTTTACGGGCTCACCAATGACTCCGTTAGCCAGCAGCAGATCGCGACTATGGCCAAGGACGTCGCGGAAACGTCTCCCGATGGAGTGGTGGGCGTTGGTCACAAATTCGCCGCCGCCAGCGGTGACTGGTCACACTGGGCAACGACGCTGGCAGACACGCTGCCGAGCGGAGCCGCGCAAAGTCTCGTCAGGACCATGCAGACGGGCCAGTTGGATACCGTGCGGGAAACCCTGAGCGGAAAGCAGCAGTCCGCGATCGAATACGGGGTTGGCGCGCTGACGGGAGGAGTCAGCCGGTTCGTTTTCGGCCGGGACGTGGTGGAAGCGGCACGGGCTGCATTCCCTGAGGCTCCGGAGGAGTTCCCTGCACACCTGGCTCTGCAGGACAAGTCCTCCGACGCCGACGACCGGGAGTCGGAGCCCAATCGGGCGCTTGCAGCCCTCGAGGATGCTGCGAAGTCCACAGGAAGCTGGATCACGGGGACGGCCAGCACGGTTGGAGAAGGAGTCGCAACCGGTGCCTCCGCTGTGGGGTCAGGGGTCGCAAGCGCCGCCGCTGCTGTGTCTCGCCCCTTCCGCGCTGTGGACGTTGACGGCGACGGTATCCCCGATGAGCCGCAGGCACTCGCAGCGGTAAAGGGCCTTGGCGGTGCCCTTGCTGGAGCCACCGGCGCAGCGAGTGGAAAGGTCGCTGGTTTGTTCAAGTCCCGTAAGCGGGACATAGCTGATGCGCCGGAGAAGGCGCCTGAGGAATGAACTCAGAGGCTTACAGTGCAGAACTGGCTGCTGCCATGGAGGCTGGCTTTATAAGGAACCGCAATACGGGCGAGCACTGTCACAGCCTCGCCGACGCGTATATGGCTTCTCTGGCCGAGAGTTCCCTACCTGAGGACGTAGAGGAGCGCGAGGAGTACGACCGCCTGGTCGCGTGGTCCCTGGAGAAGAGAGACGTGTCGCGGGGAGAAGTCGTTATGACGTTCAACTTCATTCGGGTTAAAGCGGTTCGGGTAGCCCTAAAAGTCGCCCAAAGGCGCGGGGAGGTCGGCCAGTACGAGTCCCTTTATTGAGCCGCCGGTGATCCTCAAACAGCACGCTTCGTGACAATTCCGGCAGCCGGTAAGCTCCCCGTATTGCAGCTATGTAAGCGGCTTGCGGTGCACCGAAAGCTGGCAGATGAACTGCATGTCATCGCCCATCGTCAACCACCCGCACGTAATCACATAACGAACCGCCTCAACGCTCACTCGCACCTGAAGACGGCGGTATACGTGTGCTATCGATGAAACGTTCGTGGGTTAGAAGGGCGCCTGAAGGGTCTAATCCACAGTCAAACGTAATCGGAGCATTTTGACATAGGTGCCGAACTGCAGATCCTCGCCCAGTCCACCCACTCTTTGTCCGAACTATGTGGTGGAATACGTAGGTGACTGCGACGATGCCCCTGCCCGATGACATCCTCGAGCGCATTTGCCTTGAGAACCTCGCTGTATACCGAGAATCACAGGGTCGGCTCCAGGAGGACGTCAGCCAAGAGGCGCAAGTCGCGCATGACTATCGTGGGCGTCTCGTGTACGAGCTCCTCCAAAATGCGGATGACGCGCTAGTTGGCATTGCGACGACTGAGGACAGGGCATTATTTCGACTCACGGACACCGAGCTGTGGGTTGCCAACACGGGGCGCCCCTTCACCGAAGCCGATATACGAGGACTGTGCGGCTTGGGAGCCAGTTCCAAGGCCCAATCAGACGGCCCCAAGCGCGCCAGCATTGGTCACAAGGGATTGGGCTTCAAATCGGTTCTCGAAATCACCGACAGGCCCGAAGCCCACTCCGAGACGGTGAGTTTCCGACTGGGACGGGAGCAAGCGGAAGCGCGGGTGTCCAGGCTTTGGAAGGAGTTTGACCGCGGCAATGTCCGCGGGGTGCCGGCGATGCGGTTCCCTTGGGCGATGACGGAGGTGCACGAAACTTGGGACGAACTCCGTGCAGCCGGCTATCACAGCGCCTTTCGATTCCCGTTCCACGAACGCGTCAGCTCCGAACAGAAGGCAGCACTCGCGCATCAATTATTGAACCTTCCGATGACCAGCGTGCTCTTTCTCAAGCACTTGGAAGAAGTGGTCATTGAGGTTGCGACTTCCAGCGAGAAGTCAGACCGTCAGTGGCTCGTGGAAAGGCACCGAGTGACCTCCGCTGGCATCGAGCGGTGTGTCGGACTGACCGAGTCGGGTCTCTTCAGAGTCGACTTGGTCAACCGGGAAGGTGAGGGTGACCGCTACTGGGTTGCTCACGACGGCAACGTGCGAATCGGCGACCACCGAGATGGCTTGACTGGGCCGGCATGGGAGGGCGTGGACGTCACCGAAGTGTCGGTCGCGGTCCGGGATGCCGACGAGCCGCGGGTCAGGCCGGAGGACCGCAGGTTTCACGTCTTCCTGCCTACGCAGGAGCCTTCATCCTGCTCGCTGCTGGTCAACGGGGCCTTCACGACTGACCTTTCACGGCAGCACATTCAAGTCGCGGACACCGAGTCGAACTACAACGGGTATCTCGTACGTCGCGCAGCCGAGACATTTGTGCGGATGCTCATGCCTCACCTCCTTGCCGAGGGTGGCCCCCGTTACGTCCTGCGAGTTCTGGATCGAGGCGAAAGCGATTCCGGGACGGCAGGCCGACTCCTCGCCGACGCCATTGCCAGGGCAATGACGGGTGTCCGTTTCCTGCCCTCAGGACCGAATGAACTCGCCTTCATTGAGGCGGTTTTTCCATCGCCCGTTCTTGGCGCAGAGGGGTCCGCCTTCGCGGCCCTCCTCAAACCGGACTGCGTTATTAAAGGCAGACAATTCCCTGATCCGGAGTTCTGTGAAGGCACGCTTGCCGGGGTTTGTGCGGCCTACGGGTCAGCGGCTCTGAGTCCGATTGACTCGCTACGGGCCCTTGCTCACAATCTCGACACGGGGAAGACAGCGTTGAGACCAAGCCTCGACGCTCGTTATCAGGTTGACCCGGTGCTTGATCTCTGTGCACTCCTCTGGGAACGATCGGACGCGGCGGATCGCCAGGCCTTGGAGGAGAGCGCCCGGCTGGAACCGGTCTTCCCTGTCGGCGAGAACGATGGTGGCACCGTTAGGAGGATAGCTCTGCGAGGTGAAAGTGCGTTTTACCCGCCGCGCTCTTCCGCGGAGGGACTTCCCCTTCGTAAGTTACAGTTCCTCGCACATGCGGTCTGCTGGGGCACGCTCGGCAGGACCGAACAGAGGTCGGTACTGGAGCGCCAGATGAAGGCGTGGGATGCACTCTTTGACGTGAAAGAGTTCCGCTTCGAGGAGGTCATGCGCGCTGCGGTCCTCCCAGGACTGACGCGCACGGCAGGGGCCGATGCTGAGTTGCGGGAGTCAAACCGCACCATCGAAGCACTCGCCACGATATGTCGGTTGGCCGGAAAAACCACCAAACCCGATCAGCCTCTTCCCATGGGGCGGCTCGGTTCGGATCGAGCGTTCTTCAATCTCAGCCGCCTTGATGTTCCGTGTCGTGCCGATGACAGTGGGGAGTTGACCTGGGCACCGGCCCATCAGGTTTACTTCGGAAGCGACTGGGTTGGCGATGACTCTGTGGAGCCGATCGTTGAAGCAATGGCCGATGCGGGCGAGGTCATGCAAGTCCGATTCCTTGCGTCGCCCGACGTGTTCGCCGAGTTCTCTGCCAGCATCGGGGTCAACGAGGATGACGACGCGAGTCCAGGGACAATCGATCCCGACGAGGGAGAAGTCGACCTAGATGACGACACCGACGAAGCACTTGAGACCACCGTCGATGATCGCTGGCGCAACTTTTTCGCTTGGCTCGGAGTGAGCCGTGGTTTGAGACTGATCCACTTTCACGATGTTGACGACACCGGGACCGGGTGGACGAACACTAAGGGTCTCGGTCTCCCTGGTGGTTGGGCTTTCTCAGGCTTGGATAAGGTCTGGTCCGAATACCAAGCGGATCTCGTCGGGGCACTCGCGTCGCATCCGCGGTGGGAGCAGACGGATCACTATCTCTATCAGGTTCACAACCTTGATCGGCTCGATGAGATCGCGAGAGTCGCCCTCCGTAGAGACACCGACGTGGCCGAGAAGCTGCTCGACCACCTCGTTCGCAACTGGAACACCTACGCCCGCCACACCCAGGCCAAGTTGGCATTCGTCGGAGCCGGCAAATGGCCGTCGTCCCGTACGGCTCCTCCGCGAGCAACGTCGGAAGAACTCGTTAATGCTGGCCCAGATCTATGGCTCTACCGACTTCGTCACCACGCGATTTGCCCCACTAGTCATGGTCCGCGGCGTCCAAACCAAAGTTGGCGTCGATCGGAGGAGCTTGTCCGTCGTCTGGGCCGCAGTGGGCGCGACGCCGACGACTACCTTCCCGTCCTCAAACAACCGACTGGGGTGCCGTCGTCGACACTCCGCGCTTGCCTCGACGAACTGCAAGTCCGCGGCGAGCTTACTCCGGCCGCGTTCAATGTCGAGGATGCACACGATCTCTGCGTACGCATTTCGCACCTCTACCCGTCGGGCATCACCGACCAGGCGCTGCGCTCGGAACTGCGGCCGATCTACCGACAAATGTTCGAACTCTTGGTCGGCAGCACTGTGAACAACGGGGCGCCACTGACTGACACCCCGCTTGCCGCTCGCACCGCGGCTGGGTACGAGTTCCTCGCCGCGCGAGACGTTGTGTACGCGTCCGTGTCTGGCAGCCGAGAACGGAGCGGTGTGCAAGACAAGATACCGTTGTTCGTTCTCGAGGCCGAGCCGGGAGCGCTTCGTCCGCTCCGCGAGCTCTTCGGAACCCCGCTCCTCGAGAGCGCGTTGGAGTGGTCGGCGAGGCCGGGTGAGACCCCTCTTGAACCGTCCGGCCTCGGCACTTTCCGCCAAGGACTCCGAGACCTCATCCCACCGCTACTCGCCCGCCTAAGTGCCGATCGAGCTGACCGGAGTAGGGCCGACCAACGGGCCTTGACTGAATTCGCTGAGAAGTTGGAACCCGTGGAGTCGCTGAATCTGAGTTGCTCATTCCGAGGGCAGGACCTCGGTGACATTCCCCAGCGGACGTACTACGTGCGGCGCTCCGAGGAATCAGGATTTCAAGGTTTCGCCGTGTGGACCGGCCCTGCGTGGCCGCCGATAGCGGAGGACGCTCATACCTTGGCTATGGCGCTTGCGGAGACCTTGGAGGTCAACACTGTCGAGACCTTCCTATCGTTCATCAACGCGAACCCCGCACAGCGACAGCAACTGCTCGATCTGGCCGGCGCCGCCGAGAAGCTGGAGGAGGTGCAGCGAGACATTGCCGATCTCGGAGATGACGCGTATCAGGTCGATCAGCTGGTGAACCGCGTAGAAAGCAACGAGCTCGACACGACAGACGGCGAGTCAACAGAAGCGGCCGCCGGGCTCGCAGGCCGAACGCCTCCCGCTGCGACCCGTGCCGCACCGCGTATCCCGTTGCACCGCTACGAGGACCTCCTGATAGATGGAGAACTCATCCGCATCGAGGGAACAGGTCCCAAACACGAGGCCCCAGGAGGGAACCGTCAACTCGCAGCCGCAGGTGACGGACATGGCGCCGACGGGGGTGGTTCTGCGGGCGTGCCAAGGGCAGCCGCCGGCACCGACCTGAACGAACTTGACCGTCTGGGCATGCGTATTACCTTTGCATTTGAGGAGCGCCGATTCGCCGGGCAGAAGACCGTCGTGCTCCCAGGAGAGACGCCCCCTGAGAATGCGGACGTGCTCATCGTCGACGTCAGCTCACCGGAGATGATCGTAACCGCTATAGAACAGTCCACCGTGGTTGGCCAAGTGTTTGTCCAGCTCGCTGAGCAGGGCATCAGCGAGCTCTACCCTGGCTTCGACGTCCTGACCATCCAGAATGGTTCAATCGATCGAATGATTGAACTGAAGTCGTCCGGAGTCGACGCACAAGTTCAAGCCATGAGTTGGAACGAGTGGAAGACGGCCGGGGGCGAATTAAGAAACTATTTCTGGCTCTACCTCGTTGGCAATCTTCGCGCCGATCTCGAAAACGCCTCACCCTTCGTGAGAGCTGTGCAAGACCCATTCGGGACACTTGCATCATCAAAGTCGGAAGACGTCATACGCAAGCGCACTGTTCAGCTCCGAGTGCGCGAGTTCGCCGCTGCAGATCAACTCACACTGGAGTTGCGGCATCAGAAAGACGCGCAAAACTGGGACTACAGGTGAGCTTGATGGCAAAGCCAGCATCGTTGCCTCCCCCCGAACTCCCGCAGCGAATTACATTTCTAGGCTAAGAATCGCAAAAAGCTGAGGCGGTCGAGTAGGTCGGCCGCCTCATCTTCGTTCCGGCTGTTCTAGGAGGGCCATGGACCGTCGTGGAATAGTCATATCTTTCCCCGTTCGGGGGGGTAGGTGTATTTGCCTGACAGCAGCTGCGGACCGGCTAGGCCAGCCAGCGCCGCCAGCGTGGCCGCTCCGGTTCCGGAGTCTGTTCAGGTTCCGGTTCCGGCTGCTCGCCCAAGGCTAGCGCGGCCTGGACGATGTCGTCCGCGGTGAGCGTCATGACGGCCTCACGATCGAGTGCGTCGAGACTTTGTTCCTTGTTGAGCGACAGCCGTAGCGCCTGGCGGTTGAGCGCCTGCTCGAACAGCGTGCGGGCGAACCGTGCGTTGCCGGAGTCCTCGCTGGCGTGGAGCCCGGTGAAGATGCGGCGCAGCATCTGGTCAGCACCCGCCTCCAACGTGTACTCGTGCTGGGCCAGCATCTGGTGGAAGATCGTCTGCAGTGCGTCGACGGAGTAGTCGGGGAACGTGATCTCGCGGGCGAACCGGGAGCGCAGTCCGGGGTTCGAGAGCAAGAAGGACTCCATCAGCCTCGGGTAACCGGCCACGATCACGACCAGGCGGTGGCGGTGGTCCTCCATCCGCTTGAGCAGGACCTCGATCGCCTCTGGGCCGAAGTCCATACGGCCGTCCTCCGGGGCCAGCGCGTAGGCCTCGTCGATGAACAGGACGCCGTCCAGCGCACGCCGGATCACCCGGTCCGTCTTGATGGCGGTCGCACCCACGTATTGCCCCACCAGGCCCGAACGGTCGACCTCGACCAGGTGGCCCTTTTGCAGCAGTCCCACCGCGCGGTACATCTCGGCCAGGAGCCGCGCCACGGTGGTCTTGCCCGTGCCCGGATTTCCGAGGAACACCAGGTGCTGTGATGTGGCCACCTCCGGCAGGCCGTGCGCCTTACGGCGGGCCTGGACCTGGAGCAGTGCGACGAGGGCCCGCACCTGTTCCTTCACGGTCTCCAGCCCGACCAGCGCGTCGAGCTCGGCCTGCACCTCGGACAGCGGCCGGGCCGGCCCGGGCCTCACACCGATGAGATCGCCCACCAGGTCGTCCATGCGCTCTGAACCGGGCAGCTTGAGCTGATCGGCCAGATGGCCGATGGTTTCGCGCAGGTCGTCGAGCGGATTGCGGCTGGGAGCCATGCATCCACTGTAGTACCCGATTCCCACCTTGATGCAGATTCGCCGGGTGGCCCTCAGAACAGCGGCCAGGGCACCGCCGGCATTTCACCGCTCGGAGCAGGGAACCGACCCAACTGGCGCAACCGGGCGCAGCGCACGGCGGCCGACGCAATTTCTTGGGCGGAGAGCAGGTCCGCCAGGCTTCGGCCCAGCTCACCGTCCAGCCCTTCGCTGACACGGTCGATGCCCTCAAGTTCCTCAACGGTCAGAGCGTCTCCCAGCCACCCCCACAGCACCGTGCGCAGCTTGTGGTCACGGTGAAAAGTGAGGCCATGGTCCACGCCGTGGCGGTGCCCGTCCGTCATGGCAAGGATGTGTGCGCCTTTGCGGTCGGCGTTGTTCACGACGACGTCGAACACCGCCATGCGTCTCAGTGCCGGTGTGTCCTCGTGGACGAGGGCGACCATCCGTCCCTGCTCATCCTGACCCTCAAGGACGTGTTTCCAACCGCTTGCCGGGACGTCGTCCGTTGCCACAAGGTCCACCGCGTTCTGGCCGGGGTCTGTCTCCTGCCAGAGCTGCACCATCCCTATGCCCAACGGACCATCGCGGAGCCAAGTGCGTGGCACTATGTTCCAGCCGAGGACCTCAGAGACCAGGTAGGAGGCAACCTCCCGGTGGGCGAGGAAGCCATCGGGAAAGTCCCACAACAGTTTCTCCCCGGCTATCGGTTTATAGACGACCGTCGTGTCGCCGATGCTGCCCACGAATGTAGCGTTCGACGCCGTCGTGATGCGGCCGGTGAGCGTCAACTCGGCAGTCAGCAGGTCGGGCGCCGGCATCAGACCTCAGGAAGAGTGCAGACGTGTCCGTCTGGGTCCACAGGGTAACCGCAAAGGGGGCATGCGGGACGCCCGGCCCCGACAACCTCACGGGTGCGCTTGGCGAAGGCACGGGCGGTACCGACCGGCATCCGCACCAACAGCATTTCGGGCACTTCAGCGTCGTCTTCCTCGAATGACCCGTCGTCCTCAGCATCAACTTCCGCGAGCGGGTATGCCTCGATGACCACCTGCGCCGTCGTCGGGTCCCAACCCAGGCTCAGGGCGCCGGTTCGAAACTGCTCCTCGACCGCCTCGAGCTGGTCATTGTCGACGAGCTCAATGGGAGTACCGGTGGGAACGCTGAAAGGGTTGCCCTCGAGGGTCATGAGCTGATCGAGGATTTCGTCAATCTTCTCGGCGAGCTGGGCCGACTGCTGCTTCTCCAAAGCGATGCTCACAATTTGCTGACCTGTGCGTACCTGCAGGTAGAACGTGCGCGACCCCGGAACGCCGATGGTTCCAACGACGACCCGGTCGGGCCAGGCAAATTCATGAACACGTGTAGGCATAAGAGCATTTTAGGCACGGGTGCTTCATGGTGCCTGATTAGTTGCAAGGGTGGCGAGGTCGCGGATTACTCGTTGGATCTCATGTTCCCGTCTCCTGGCAAGGGAAGTTTGTTGTACTGCACGCGGCTTTACCAAGGGTTTGGTGGGCGGAGCAGGAACAGGAGCGTCCGTGATATGTGCTTCCTTTGCCTTGGGCGGAATACTGCTCATGTTCATACGTCCCCCCGACGTAGATGCTTTGCTGCCGTGTGGGGACACTCTATGAAGCCTGAAGAACAAGATGGAAGGGTGTTTTTCCACCTTTGGGATTTTTTGCGTCGATCTTGAGGTAGGCGGTCAGGCCCTCTGCCAACTTACCGGGAGCGCCTTCAGCCCATAGATGATGGTGCTTTCCATTCGTTCCAGGTGGGCTCCCTGATCCAGAGCAAGCCCGGGCAAACGGGACAGTAGGGCACCCAGCGCGATCCTGGCTTCGAGCCGGGCCAGCGGGGCGCCGAGGCAAAAGTGAATGCCGTGGCCGAACGCCAGATGCCGGTTCTGGCCGCGGTCCACGTCGAACTCGGCAGGCCGCTGGAACTGCCGCTCGTCGCGGTTCGCGGAGCCGATCCAAGCCACGATCGGTGCGCCGGCCGGAATCAGTTCGTCTCCCAAGACAGTCTCCGTGACCGTCACCCGGTACATGGACTGGACCGGCGATCGAAAGCGCAGCACTTCTTCGATGGCCTGGGGAAGCAGGGCGGGTTCCCTCAGCAGGCGGTTCATGGTGCCGGGGTACTCAGCCAGGCACAAAACCGCGTTGCCGATCAGATTGGTGGTGGTCTCATTGCCGGCGACGAGCAGCAGGGCGCAAAAACCGAGCAGTTCGGGCACCGTCAGTTTTGGCCGTCAATCTCCGCTGCCAGCAGGGTGCTGATGAGGTCCTGGCCTGGCCGGCGCCTGCGTTGGTCGATCAGGGCCAGGAAATACTCCGTCATCTCCACGTTTGTGCCGGAGTGGTTCTCACTGGTCGAATCAGTCCGCGTCTGGCTGACAATCACGTCGGACCATTGTTTGAAGCGCTCACGGTCCTCCGCGGGGATACCCATAAGTTCGGCGATCACTATGACCGGCAGCGGGTAAGCCAATTCCTTAATCAGGTCTGCGCTGCCGCGGGCCGCGATCCCCTCCAAAAGTTCGTCAGTGAGCGCCGCGATACGGGGAGCCAGCGCGTCCACGGCTTTGGGCGTGAACGCCTGGGTCACCAGGGATCGTAGCTGCCGGTGCCTTGGGGGATCGGTGGCAATCAGGCTCGCTGCGAATAGTTGGCCGGTCCCCGATGCATCGTCCCCGCCCATGCGCGACGAGAATGTTGCATATTCGGACAGTGCCCGCTGGACGTCGTCGTACCGGAAGACGTGCCAACTTCCCGATTGTTCGTCGTAATGGACAGGGGCAGTTTCCCGCATTCGTTCGTAGTGGGGAAAGGGGTTGAGCTGATGTTCAGCGGACTGGATGAAGTCCACGGCTGGCCTCTCTGCTCGCCGGGAGCCCTATCGCCCGAACGGACGGTGGGCCCGGGTCGACTGCGCGTCGAGCCTTGATTTTAGCCAATGCCTGCTCCTGGGTCATTAGCAGGCGGTAAAGCGGTTGGTTCTGTATTCGCCGTTACCGGTGTATGCGTTCTTGCCAGTCCGCCGGTACCTTGTCTTCCGGTGCAGGTGCCGGCTGCTCCGGTGGCCTCGACTGAGGATCCGGAAGCCGCGGGCCGCGGAAGAATCTCTTCGTGGTGTGGTCGTAGAACCAGTCCTCCCCAGGTTCAAAGGACCTCATGACGGGGTGACCGACGGTGCGCGCGTGGGCACTGGCATGCTGCGAAGGTGATGAATCGCAGCATCCGATGTGGCCGCATTGGGCGCAGCGGCGGAGATGTAGCCACCACCCCGGGCCGTCACCCCTGAGGCATTCCAGACACCCTGTTCCACTGGGTATGGCGACGAGGCTGATTCCCGGAATAGGACGATTCTCCATCGTGTCCTCCAAAATCTCCGTGCCTTGGGAAAATGCCAGAATCAACGGGACAACCGGGGCTGATATTACTCCGTTCCCGGTGGCTAAGGACCTTCCCGGAGGCAGCGGCACCCCTTGTCCCCACTGTCCCGGCGCGAGTATCGTGAGCGCCACCGAACCATTGAACCGGAGAGACGGCGGCTATGGATCACTCGGTTCCGATCATGCTGATTGCTACCGGAGACTCAGCCTCTCGGCGCATTCTTGAAGACGAGTTACGTCGTCGCTACGGTGCCGACTACGAGGTGGTGGCCTGCGCCGACCACGCCCACGGGCGGGCGGTGCTTGAGGGGCTCCGGCGCTGGAATCGCCCGGTTGCCCTCATACTCGGGTGCTACGGGCCGGCCGACCGCGGTGGGCTCGATTTCCTCCGGCGTGCGTATGGCTTTCACCCGGCCGCCAAGCGTGGCGTTGTAGTGACATGGGGCGATTTCGCCAGCGCCCCCACTGTATTCCGGGCGATCGGGCAGGGCTACGCCGAATTGGTGATCATCCGTCCCGAACGATCGCGCGACGAGGAATTCCATGGGGCTATTACCGACGCCCTCGATGACTGGCACCTGGCCCAGGGGCTTGGGTTCGAGGCGGTCCGGCTGATCGGGGAGGTAGGCGACGAAAGAACGCATACGCTGCGCGACTCCTTGAGCCGAAACCACATCCCGGTGGGTTTCTACCCTGCCGGGTCCGAACTGGCGGAACGGACGCTCGAGAGCGTGAACCTGCGCGACCCCGTGCTGCCGGTCCTGGTGCTGGAGTTCACGGCTCCACCCATTGTCCTCGAGAACCCCAGTGACTTAGAAATTGCCGAAGCAATGGGGGTGACGCGACCGCCGCCGGCGGACAAGATCTTCGATGTGGTGGTTGTGGGAGCCGGCCCCTCCGGTCTCGCGACCGCCGTATATGCCTCCTCCGAGGGCCTGTCCACCATGGTGGTGGAGGGAGAAGCTGTGGGAGGCCAGGCCGGCACCAGCTCGTTGATCCGCAACTACCCTGGCTTCTCCCGTGGTGTGAGCGGTGCCCATCTGGCCTACCGGTCGTTTCACCAGGCATGGACTTTGGGCACGGACTTCCTGTTTCTGCGGAAGGTGCAAGGGCTCGGTGTGGATGGAGCGGTGTACGCTGTGTCGATTTCCGATGGCACTGTGGTACGGTGCCGTGCAGTTGTAGTGGCCACCGGCGTGGACTACCGTCGCCTCGGCATTCCTCAGCTGGAGGATCTGGTGGGCAGAGGCGTCTTCTACGGGGCCACAGTCTCCGAGGCGCCGTCGATGGCCGGAAAAAACGTCTGCGTGGTGGGTGGCGGCAATTCGGCCGGACAGGCGGTTCTGCACCTCGCGAAGTACGCGAAAAAGGTGACGCTGCTGGTGCGTGGACCCACATTGTCAGTCAGTATGTCGGAGTACCTCATCTCCCAACTCGAGGCCACCCGGAACATCGCGGTCCGCTATAGCACCATGATCGTGGGGGCCCGCGACCAGGACGGATTCCTTGCCGCCGTCAGGGTGTCCGCATCCGGCGCCGCCGACGGAACCCCGGATGAGGAGATCGAAGCGGGCGGCCTGTTCGTGCTGATCGGTTCGGTGCCGCGGACTTCCTGGTTGCCCGAGACCGTAGAGCGTGACCCGGCCGGTTTTCTGCGCACGGGAGCCAGCCGGGATGTCAGTGACGCAGGGTCCGCCAGGACGGACAGGCCGCCATTGGCGCTGGAAACCAGCATGCCCGGCATTTTCGCGATCGGCGACGTGCGGGCCGGTTCGATCAAAAGAGTGGCTACCGCAGTGGGGGACGGCGCCACTGTGGTCTCGATGCTTCACAGCTACCTGGCCGAGAACCCCTTGCCTGTCCCGCCGTCTAACCCCGGAGAGGCAGCCGCACCCGAGGAACTGCCCGGTGACGTCCGCTTCACCTGATGCCACGCCCTTGATTCCACCGATGCGGTGGCTGCTCTACCTCGCTGCATTCCTCGTGTTCCTTGCCGGGCTGGTGCTGTTCGTGTTTCCCCTCCGGACTGCGGAATGGTTCGCGTGGACAGTCAATCCGCCCATGACCGCCGTCTTCCTCGGCGCAGCCTACTGGTCGGCCGCCGGCCTGGAGGTGGCCGGCGCCCGCTCAGCAAGTTGGGAATCAGCGAGGCTGGCTGTCTTGCCGGTGTTCGGCTTCACGGCATTGACCCTCGGAGTCACCCTGCTTCATCTCGACCGTTTCCACCTGTCGCCAGGCACTGCCACCCTTGCGCAAGTAGCCGCCTGGGCATGGCTGGCGATCTATGCGATCGTCCCGGTGGCAATGCTGGTCATCAGCTGGATACAGATCCGCTCCCGGCGTCCTGCCTCAAGGTCCCTAGCAGCGGGATGGCCGGTGCTGCCCCCTGCGCTGCGGCTGCTCCTGGTGGGAATCGCCGCGATACTGCTGTTGTATGGCGTGGCGCTCCTGGCAGCACCCATTCCCGCCGCGGCATGGTGGCCGTGGCCGCTGTCCGAGCTCACAGCCAGGGCGATCGGAGCATGGCTGGTCGGTCTTGGGTGGGCGGCCGCGCAGGGCCAGATGAGCGCCGACCTTCGCACCGTCCGCCCCGTAGCCCTGACCTCTGTTGCCTTCGTCATTCTGCAGGCGCTTGCCCTGCTGCGGTATGGCGGTGCCCTGGCCTGGGCGAGCGCACCGGCGATCGGCTTCGTAACCGTACTCCTTGCCATCGGAGTGGCCGGCGGATGGGCGCTCGCGCTTTCTTTTCGCCGGTAGCGCGGGCCTAAATTACGTGAGCGGCCTTCCAGTCCCCACTAAGCTCTAAGCATGGCGGTTCAAGATTCTCCGGGAAATACGACCAAGGCCATCCATCAGGACCTTGGTCAACGCCGTGGCTGGATTTTGACGATCGCCGTGGGATTCGCCGTCCAGATCCTCAGTGTCGTTATCGGCTTGAAGACAGTGGGGCCGCTGTGTGGCAGCCCGCTGCTCCCGCAAAGCCGTGCAGCTGAAATGGCAGACGTGCAGCTGCGAACTACCGAACTGGCGGCAGAATGCTACCGGAACATCGATTCCGCGTCGGTCCCTGTCTGGATCCTCATGGCGTTGGGAATCGGCCTTGTCCTGACAGGAGTGGCCGTCAGGATCGTCGCTATCCGCAGGTCTATTGATCTGACCCGGAGCTGACCGAAACCATCACCTGCGGACCTTCCCGCGGCGCAGCCGGCGTCGGTTCGCTCTTTGTCCTGTTAAGGGCCGGACACGGCGCCATGCCCTGTGCGGACGGTTACTGCCGGCCTCGGCAGGAGGGGGAGCCGAGGCCACCAGTGAAGACCCGTTCCGGCGGCGGCGCAGCCTCAGGATGGCGAATGCCGTCAAACCAATCCAGGCGAGAGCGGCACCGATAATGACAATCACCGCAGGAATCGGATCCATGGCTAATTTTAGGGACCGGGCCGCGTGGATGGCCGCCATGATTTCCAAGGGTTACTAACACGTGATTGAAGTAGTACCGCCGTTACCGGTTCATGACCTCTGTACAACTGATGGATCTCACCCCGTAGTAGTAAGCAATCATTTTCCTTGACGGAACAGAATGGCCCCTGTAACAGTTAGGCGTGGGCGGATCGATGGAGAACCACCAAGGGAATGGCGCGGCGTCAATCCCCGGTGGGCTCACTCAGGGTTCCGCGGCCCCGCCGCCACTCCTGGAAGTCCGTGGACTGACCAAAAGCTTCTTCGGCATTCCCGTGCTGGAAGACGCCCACCTTACCCTTCACCGGAGCCAGGTTCACGGGCTCGTGGGCGAAAACGGCGCCGGGAAGTCCACCCTGATGAAAGTGCTCGCGGGGGTCTACCAGCCGGACGCGGGAACAGTGCTTTTGGACGGCGAGGAAGTCAACTTCAGCCACCCTACGAAGGCCCACGAAGCCGGGCTGTCATCGGTATTCCAGGAGTTTAATCTCCTTCCCGACCGGACAGTGGCCGAGAACATCTACCTGGGCCGGGAGCCGCGCCGCGGAGTCCTGGTGAACAAGGCGCTGATGAACGCGAAAACGGCGGAGCTGCTTGAGTCGCTCGGGATCACTGCCATCCGGCCTACCGCGCAGGTGCGGACCCTGACGGTGGCTGAGCAGCAGGTAGTGGAGATTGCGAAGGCTGTCAGCTATGACGCCCGGATCGTTTCCATGGACGAACCCACCGCCGCACTGGCCGGCGCCGAAGTTGAGCTCCTCTACCAGATCGTGTCCCGCCTCCGGGAACGTGGAACGGCGATCCTCTATGTGTCCCACCGGCTTCGGGAGCTCTTTGACCTGTGCGATGTCATCACCGTCCTGAAGGACGGCCGCGTGGTCAGCACCGGCCCCGCCTCGGAACTCGACGATACAAGGCTGGTCCGGCTGATGGTGGGCCGGCCCATTTCAGCATTCTTCCCGGACAAACTGCCCCGGACGGACAGCGGTGCCGATGTCCCCGCAGGTCCGATCCTCGAACTGGAGGCGGCTGGAAACGGCCAGCTGGACGGGATCAGCTTCAGCGTTCAGCCGGGTGAGATTGTGGGGCTGGCCGGCCTCCAGGGCTCCGGCCGGACTGAGCTGCTGCACGCCATTTTCGGCGCCGCCCCCTTTACCCGGGGCACCATGAAGGTGGAAGGCCGTGAAGTCCTGCCGAAGTCGCCGCGGGAGGGGGTCCGGGCGCGGATGGCCCTCATCACGGAAGACCGCAAGGCTGAGGGCCTGAGCCTGAACCAGTCCATCCTGAACAACGCGCTGACCGTGATCAGGTCCGTTTTCCCGCGCCGCACAGGCGCCGCCCGAACCGAGATCCCCGGTGTGTTTTCCTCCCTGGAAGTCGTGGCCCGGGACCTGGACCAGGAGGTGCAGTACCTCTCCGGCGGGAACCAGCAGAAAGTGGTCCTTGCCAAGTGGCTGGCCATCCGCCCCCGCCTGGTCCTGCTGGATGAACCGACCCGCGGCATTGACGTGGGAGCCAAAGTGGCGGTGTACCAGCTGATGCGCAAGCTGGCAGCCGAAGGCAAAGCCATCCTGATGGTCTCCAGCGAATTGCCCGAGGTCATCGGCATGTCGGACCGGATCCTGGTCATGCGTGACGGGCGACTGGCCGGCGAACTTCCGGCCGGAACGTCGGAGGAAGCCGTCCTGCAGCTGGGAACGGGCGCCAGGACCACACCTGGAGGAGGAACATGAAACAACGGGGCAGCTTCATCGACCGCCTGTCCTCCACTCAGATTGTCTACCTGGTGGCGCTGCTGACCCTGATCGTTGGTGCCGTTCTCGTCAGCACGATCGGGCGGAATTTCTTCAGTCAGGGCAATATCTCCAGCATCCTGACCGGAACCAGCGTCCTCGGTTTCATCGCGATCGGACAGACGCTGGTCATCCTCGCCGGCAGCCTGGACCTTTCTGTCCCCTATGTTGCCAGCCTGGCCAGCCTTATTGCCGCCGGGGTGATGGCCAACAACCCGGGTAACGTCCTGCCCGGGGTCCTGCTCACGCTGGGCGCCGCGGCCATCATCGGCCTGGCGAACGGGCTGATCGTGGCCCGCCTCAACGTGCACGGGTTCATCGCCACGCTGGGCATGGGCCTGATCATCAGCGGCTATCTCGCCACCAACTTCAAGGGCAGCTTCGGGCAGACCCCGCTCTCGTTCCGGCTGATCGGGGCGACCGGCCTGGGACCAGTTCCCATCTCGACCATCATTATGCTGGCCTGCGCAGGCCTGGCCATGCTGCTGCTCCACCGCACCCGGATGGGCCACCACCTCTACGCCGTCGGCGGTGACATTTCCGTGGCCCGGACTTCTGGAATCCGTATCGACTTGCCTGTCATCACGGCCCATGTGATCTGTTCGGTGCTGGCCGGAATGGCGGGGCTGCTCCTTGCCAGCCGGCTGGGTGTGGGCAGCCCGACGGTGGGCTCGCAGGGCGGCTACGACCTGCTCTCCATCGCCGCCGTGGTCCTCGGCGGCACCCTGCTTGCCGGCGGCAAAGGGACCATCACCGGAACCCTGGGCGGCGTCCTCATCTTCGCCATGCTGGACAACATCATGTCCGTCATGCAGATCAACCCCTTCCTCAAGGACGTAGTCAGGGGCGTGGTGATCGTCGTCGCAGTCGCGGTGTACGCCCGCCGCAGAATCGTCAACAGGCCGGAGCGCTTCAGTTCGAAGGGCTCTGCGGGAGCGCCTGCCGCAAAGGCTGCATTGGCGGAGGGGCCATGAGTGCGGCACTGCCCTCCGGGCGCAGCGCGGTCCTCCGGCAAAACCGCGCCAGCCGTTCCCAGCGGCTCCTGCGGGCTTTGCGGACCCCCGGCGGCGCCGTTTTCATCCTGTTGATCGGCCTCCTGGCGGCCATCATCGCCCTGAACCCCTCCTTCGGGGAGCCGGGCTCCTTCATCCGGTTTATTGGCAGGACAGCTCCGATCGCCATCGCCGCCGTCGGCCAGTACTTCGTCATTGTGGGCGGCGAATTCGACTTGTCCATGGGATCGGTGGTGACCATGCAGGTCATCGTTGCCGGCAACCTCATCCGGCAGGACGATTCCAGGGTGATCCCGGTGCTGATCCTCATGTTTGTGCTCGGCGCCTTCATCGGACTGGTGAACGGACTGATCACAACGCTGCTGAAGGTGCCCAGCTTCATTGTGACGCTGGGCATGATGCTGGCCCTGCTCGGGCTGGTCCTCTACTGGACGGGCGGCGCGGCCCAGGGAAACCCGGCGGACAGCTTCCGCCAGATAGGGCGGGGCGGGATCCAGGATGTCCCGGTTCTGGACATCATTCCCTACCCTGTGATCATCCTGACGGCGGTGGCCATCCTGGCCGTGGTCCTGATGCGCCGCCCCTTTGGCCGCATGCTCATCGCAGTGGGCGACAACCCGAGGGCTGCTGAACTGTCCGGTTCCCGCGTCTGGTGGGTGCGGACTCGGGCGTTCATCATCTCGTCACTGTCGGCCACCGTGGCAGGCATCCTGCTCGTGGGCTATGCCGGAGTCCATCCTTCGGTGGGGCGCGGTTACGAGTTCACGGCGATCACCGCCGTCGTCCTCGGTGGCGTGGTGCTGGGAGGCGGACGCGGCTGGGTCCTGTCTGCGGCAGCAGGCGCGTTTGCCCTCGAGGCGCTGTTCACCCTCCTGAACTTCATGGGCGTCCAGGCCACGTGGCGGGACACGGTCCAGGGGGTCATCATCATCATCGCTGTGGCAGCAGGGTCCAAGTCATGGCAGCGAAAACGCAAGGGCGCCGCATCCGCTGCCCATGACGAACGGCACCGGCTAAGCGCAGCACCCATGCCCCGCGAGGGCACCGAACAAGGAGGAGATCGAGTCTGATGCGCAAACACTCTATCCGCGCTGCCGCGCTTGGGGCGGCGTTGCCGCTGGTGGTGCTGACCGCCTGTACCACCACGGATCCGTCAGTTACCGAAACGACGGCGCCTGGTACCGGCTCGCCCGCCGCAACCACTCCGGCGAGCCAGGACTGGTTTGACCAGAAGCTGTACGATGACCAGTTTGAGCAACGCTCAGCGACCTTCGAAGGGAATGCGGAGCAGCCCTACCTGCAGTACATTGCCGGTGACATGACGGACACCGCGAAGTTCGCCTCAACGGGGGCAAAGAAGGTCTGCTTCGCCAACGCGTCCATCTCGAACCCGTGGCGCCAGACCGGCTGGATCACCATGAACCAGCAGCTCAAGGTCCTGCAGGACTCAGGGGCCATTTCCGAGATGGAAACCCGGGACGCCAAGGACAACGACAACACGCAGATTGCGGACATTGACTACTTCATCGACGAGGGAAACTGCGATGCGTTCGTCATCTCGCCCAACTCGACGGCGGCCCTGACCCAGGCTGTGGAACGCGCCTGCGAGACCGGCAAGCCGGTGGTTGTCTTTGACCGCGGGGTGGAAACGGACTGCGCCACCACGTTCATCCACCCGATCGGCGGCTTTGCCTGGGGCATTGACACCGCCACGTTCCTGACCGACAAGCTGCAGTCCGGTGACAAGGTGGTGGCCCTCCGCATCCTCCCCGGCGTGGACGTGCTGGAACACCGCTGGGCGGCGGCGAAGAAGATCTTCGAGGAGAAGGGGATCGAGGCCAAGGACTACTTCACGGGAGCGGACCCCACCGAGATCAAGAAAATCATCTCCGACGAACTGGCCACCGGCGACGTCCGGGGCGTCTGGATGGACGCCGGCGACGGTGCCGTGGCTGCCCTCGAGGCGTTCGAGGATGCCGGCAAGGACCTTCCGGTGATGACCGGCGAGGATGAGATGAGCTTCCTGACCAAGTGGAAGGAGACCGGCATCGATGCCATGGCCCCTGTCTACTCCAACTTCCAGTGGCGGACCCCGCTGTTGGCCGTGGAAAAGATCTTCAAGGGTGAGCAAGTCCCGGCAGAATGGATTCTCCCGCAGAAGCCCATCCTCGCGGACGAGCTGGACGACTGGCTGCAGCGCAACCAGGGGATGCCCGGCGGCCACTACGCCAAGTTCGGCGGAGAAGACCTCCCCGGCTACCCGCAGGTTTGGCAGCAGCGGCAGATACCCTGACGCTGTCCCTCTGCGAGCAGCGTGGAAGGGAGTGGCGTTGGAGGGAGCGGCGTGAAGCGTTCCATCGGGATCAGCACATGGGTCTGGGAGTCTCCCCTGACCGATGCCAACCTGGGCGGGCACCTGGCGAGGATCGCCGCGCTGGGGTTTGACGCCGTCGAACTCCCGCTGGAAAACCCCGGCGACTTCACTGCCGCCGCGGTGCGCGAATCGCTGGAGTCCACGGGGCTTTCACCGTTTCTTGTTGGTGCCATGGCGCCGGGCCGGGACCTCGTAGCCGCGGACCCGGCCTCCGTGGAACGGACCCAGGCCTACCTCATGGCCTGCGTCACCATGGCCAGCAGTATCGGTTCGCCCACTGTTTGCGGTCCCTTCTACGCCCGGACGGGCCGCGTCTGGCAAATGTCGGCGGGGCAGCGGCGGGAGGCCTACGCCGAGCTGCGCCGGAACCTGGAGCCGGTAGCCGCCCGGGCCCTTGAAGCGGGCGTAGTGCTCGGTATTGAGCCGCTGAACCGGTATGAAACGTCGCTGATCAACACGGTGGACCAGGCGCTCGAGGCCCTGGAGCCGTTACTTGGCAACGGTGTGGGCCTTGCTCTGGACAGCTACCACCTTCATATCGAGGAGCGTTCGCTGGCGGCCGCAGTCCGGGCGGCCGGCGAACACGTGGTGCACGTGCAGGTGTGCGGGAACGACCGGGGCGCTCCCGGCGGGGACCAGACCGACTGGGAAGGCTTCCTGCAGGCCTTGGACGAGGTGGGCTACAGCGGACCGTTGAACATTGAAAGTTTCACTGCCGATAATGCCGCGATTGCCGTTGCTGCCTCCATCTGGCGGCCGCTGGCCCCGAGCCAGGACGAGTTGGCCGCAAGAGGCTTGGCTTTCCTGCGCGGCCTGTAGTCGAAAGCGCCTGGGGCTGTGGCAGCGGCAGGATCGGCCTGGTTACCTACTGAAGGTCACCCGGTCCCGCTTACACGCACACCGCCAACCGCCCCCGTCCACGGCGTATCGCCCGGGCTGGGCAGGAACAAGTGCGCGAAAACGTACCCCTGTTGAAGTGCTATGACCTGTGATGTGGCCCCGGCGCAATCCAGCTCGAGCTCCACCGGCCGAAAGGGTGCCCCGGGATGCTCCTGTCCAACGAAGACCTTCGCGCCTGCTGCACCAACACAGGCCGCGGTGACCGTGTACTGTCCGGCCGCGGACACCTTCTCGAATGTGCCAAAGCCCCTGTCGGGTCCGTCCAGTGGCCCCACTTCGGAAAGGAGGACTGGTCCCGGTGATGTCCTGAGGAGCCGCTCCAGCTGAGCGTAGTTCCTTGCCTCCTGCTCCAGGACGTGCCTGCTTTTGTATGGCGGGAGCGACGCTGTTGCTGGCGCGGGGGCTGTTGGGGTGTTCACCGTCTCGGGCTCAGGGTAGTCATAGGAGCATCCCGTCATACCGCCAAGAGGGAATGGCAGGCACAGCGCAAGCGCAACCAGGTGGCGCCTGTCCTTCATTCCCACCCTTCAATGGTGGGCAACCTTGCCGTTCAATACAACAGCTGCGTAACCGTATAGAAGTCTGCCGCTCCAGATGGCCCCCTCAGGCAGCACCGCCACAAGCATGGTTCACGGCCTTTAACCAGTAACGGTGTCGCCGTGGCGGTGTGCGACTTTCCAGTCGCCGTCTTCGCGGCGGTATATCTGCGTGGCCCGCAGGACGTAGCTGCGCGGCTCACCGTCCACTGAGGTCGAGGTGTGTTCGAGGTCGGCGGTGTATGCCATATCGCCGTTGTGGATGGCCAATTCCGCGTTATACAGCGCAGTCCTCACCCACGCCAGAAAATCAGTCCATTTCCAACGGCCTGGCCAGATCGAATCGCTCCACCAAAACTGGAAGTGAGTCCGGCTAACGCAGTTTACGGGAGTAGGACGAGCCCGAGGCGGTCCGCTCCAACAGTCCGAAGTCCACCATGTAGCGGCGCAGCATCACAACGTCCTCGGTATAACTGAGGAGCCGTTCATTAACCTGCTTTTCGGTAAGGTTCTCGCCGGGCTCGATGGCTTCGCTGATGATCCAAGCCAGCAGCTCGCGCCGCTCCGACATGTTGGCTGGATACCTTTCGATCCTGCCCAGGCGCATAAAGCGGTCCACTCCGCTCTGCGGCTGGCGCCGCGGTTGCTGAGCCAAAAGGTCCCGGAAGATCGATTCAGGTGCCACCAGTTCGTCTGCGGCATTCCGTTCGACGAGGCCAGACTCAAGCAGGCTATCCAGCGCCCGGTTTCGCCGCTGATCCTGTGCGCCAGCAAGCACCTCGGGAAGCTCTGCTCCGAGCACAATTTGTGCGTAGGCCGTTCGGGCGTCGCTGTTGGCGAGGGCAGCCACCACTCGCCGCCAATGGGGCCCGCTAAACCTCGTCCCTCCGGCCACAGCATTTCCTCACTCTGCATCTGCGCCCACCTGTACCGATCACGGTGCTGAAATCGTAGTCCTGATGCCAGTGCCTGCGGAACGGCGGGTGGCCCGCCTCCAGCCCTTCGGCAGGGTCTGGATCACGATGGGCAGCGGGTCTACATTGGTTCTGGCGGTGCAGTAGGCCCAGCCACCACTAATCCAGGAGGCGACGATGAGCCCCAACCCAAAACAACCGATAACCGATGACAGCATCCAAGTCCGCCAAGTCAACCATTACCAGTTCAGCTGGGTGGCCGGAGAAGCAGCGAAACCTGGCACCTGGACCCTCCAGTTGGTCCTTGACCAGGGCGCGTGGGAAGAAGTGCTCACGCTCGATGCGGAGGACGCCGAGGTTCTCCAAAACCTCTTGAAGCGCTCGGCAACGGTGTATTACGACGTGCGGCGCCGGACCCTGATGTTCGGGACCACACCAGCCGGACAGTAATTGGCGCCGCCGTCCTTTTCGCTCCTGCCGGCATTTCAGTCCTGGCGCCCTTCGAGGATGCGCCGCGCATCCTCCTGGGCTTGGAGGGCCAGCTCGCTGACCACCTCGCCCGTCATATGGCCGGCGGCGGAAATGATGCTCCGGAGTTCCGAGACTGTCCGCGGCGAGGCCACGCCGTGGTGTGCCATGGCGTGGCAGTTGGGGCATAACGGTACGAGGTCAGCAACAGGGTCCAGTTGGTACCCGTCCCCGAGCATTACTGGCGGCACGACGTGGTGCACGTCAATGAAACCCGTGCCAATAGCGCCGTAGGAGGCCTCGAATGAGAAACCGCACGCAGCGCAGGACGTTCCATGGAAGGCCAGGCACACGCGCCGAGCGTCAGGGTTTCGCTCGTAGCGGTTTACCTCGACAGTGCTGACAGCGTGCGGCGGGTAGGTTCCCGAAACCAGCTGCGTAGGCTCCACTGCCGAAGGTCCGTGGTCCCGCCAAAGCTGGCGAAGATCATGTTCCGCCTCAGGCGGAACGGCCAGACTTGAGCAACCTTGTGCGTCACCCCGGGGAATCGCAGGGACGGCTGCGCTGAGGGCGTCGGGACGTATTTGCTCGCCAAGGGGGAGAAGGGCGTCGAAAGCGACGCTGACATAGCAGCCAGGTGCATCAGCATCCCCGGAATGGACGGCCTCTGAGGGCTCGGAGAGCACCACGCCATGGCCGATCAGGCCGGCGCACGCGTCAGTGCCTCCCTGCAGCAAGAGCCAAACCTCGGTTCCCGCCAGGATGTTCCGGTTGTCGCCGGCGCTCCAGCGCTGCAGGAACCGGCCGGACTCCGCAACCTGCTCGACGGCGGCGCGGTAGTCCCAGCCGTTCCACCGGTTGGGGTTCCATCCCAGAATTACTGCAACCACCACTCACCTGCTCCAGTCCACGCCGGATCGCGTCCCATAGCTTGAACGGCGGGACCTAGATAGCTTCCTTGGCCAGCGCTTTGGTCTTGGCCGGTGTTTCGCGTCCCAGGCGCTGATCAAGCGTGACGCGCAGCCTTGCGGCTGCTACTTGGACGCGATGCTCAGCCGGGGAAGTCTTGTGTTGGGCCGGTTTGGCAGGGGAGCTGCTACGGGGAGTAGGGACGAAGCGGTGTTCAGATGACGCTGCGCTCATTCTCCAACCACCTTAATCTTGTCCTCATCCGTCGTTTCATTGTCGCCCATGTCGGCAGGGGAGTCCACGAAGGCAAACTGCTGTAGCGCCGGGGCGTCCCGCGAGCGGAGTGGGGGACGGAGCAGGAGTCACTCCACCAGCCTATGTGGCGGCGAGCCCATCAAGAGCATGGCGAAAAGCCTTTCCACTTCTGTGTCGCGGCCACCGACTGACGCCACCGGGAGTAGGCATAACCGTCAGACGGCGGTGTAACCTCCGTCGACCAGGTAGTAGCCGCCTGTCATGAAGGAAGCCTCTTCTGACAACAGGAAGCAAACGAGGTGGGAGACTTCCTCCGCGGTACCTAGGCGGTTGAGGGCGTGTTTGCCCTCAAGGACCTGCAGGACCTCAGGACTGAGACTGCTTTCGACGAGCGGTGTCCGGATGTAGCCAGGGCCGACGGAGTTGATCCGTAGTCCCTGCGGGCCGTACTCGGCCGCAGCATTCTTGGTAATCCCCACGACGCCATGTTTGGCAGCGGTGTAGGCGCCGTTGCCGAGGGCAGCGACTGTGCCGTGGATGGAGGCCATGTTCACAATCGAACATCTCGTTGCGCCGGCCTCAAGCATCCGGGGGATCTGGTACCGCATCCCGTACAGGACGCCATTGAGGTTGATGCCAATGACCTTGTCCCATTCGTCGAGGTCCGTTTCACCGGCCGGCGCCTGCTTCCCGCCAATGCCGGCGTTGTTCACCGCCAAGTGCAGTGCCCCGTATGTATCCACGGCGTGGCGGACCACCATTTCGGCGTCCTCCTTGCGGGCAGTATCCTGCCTTACCGCCGAGGCGGTTCCGCCGCCGTCGGATATTTCCTGGCCAACACGCTGCGCCGCCTCAAGGTTAATATCAGTGACGACGACGCTGGCTCCTTTGGCAGCCAACTCCTTGCTGATTGCTTCGCCGATGCCGGAGCCGCCTCCGGTGACAATGGCGACTTTGCCGGTGAACTGTGCCATATTGACTTCCTCTCAGTCGCCGCGGCGTTCGCGACAATTCCGATGGTTGGAGGCTGTGATCCACGCTACAGCCTGGAGCTGGAAGCCAGCCTATTGCCCTGCCGTCGCGTCGCCCCCGGGGAGAGTCGTCCCACCATGTGGCGGGGCCAGGATCGGCCGCGGGACCTCCATGGGGCCCTGATCGAGTCGGAACGGCGGGTACTCGTCACGCATCAGCGAAGTGTAGGCGAGGACCCGGTAAATCCAGCGGTTGATCCCGAGTATCAGGTCGAACAGCGGGCGCTGGTACCGGCCAGTGAAGAGCAAGGCCACCACGGCAATTAGGACAAGCAGCCCCAGCACGGAAAGCCCTGTTCCACGTTCGTAAGTAGTCCCCAAGTCACCGGTATCCGCTTGCCACGTCCAGGTGGTACCGGCGAGCGCGGCGACGACGAGCAGATGCGGGATTGCAAGGAGCCACCATTTGACCAGGACCAGCCCGCGGGAGAGCCGTTCGGGGTAGTCCACTTCGAAGTCGGCAGGATAGTTCGTGCGGGCGAGGGTGAAGGGCGGGTAGAGGTCCGTGCCTGCAGCGGCGTAGGCGTAGAAGGCGACCCTCCAGTTCCACCGCAGAACCCCCACATTGAAATTGAACAGCCGCCGCGGGTAGCGGCCGGTAAACAGGATGGCGAACCCTGCAAAGATCGTGGTCACGAGGAACGCGAACCAAAGGAAGACCAGCACGATGAAATGCGGAACGGCCAGGAACCATTTCACCAGCCACATCCAGCGCGACAGGGCGGGGTCAAGTTCGCCGATGAGCCGTGCCGGGTAGGGTGTCCGGTCCGCTGGCTCCGCCGGGCGGGGGAGGGCCGGCTGAGCTGCTCCCGGCGTTGCCGGAACTCCCACCGTGGTGCCGGGCAGTGCCCCGCCCGGTCCACCGGAGGGCGGTCCCGCATGCCGTCCGAGTCCGGCGGCTCCCAGAATGAGCAAAGGAATCCCGATCACCAGTGCAACGGCTCCGCCCACGAGCAGGCCCGTGGCTGCCGGCCAAATCAGCTCGGACCGGAACCCGGCCTGCACCTCCGAGTCGACGCCGAGGCTGGCATCGGCGTTCATGATGACAATTGCCCAGCTGCCGGCGGCAAGATCCCAGGTAAGCTCCTGCTCTCCGGCACCCGACGCGGATGCGGTCCAGAACGTTTGATCTCCCGGCGGTGACGGTGCAGTGGTACCCGGAATGTCACGGTACTCCGCCCGGAAGGGCCGGCCGTCCACCTCAAGCAGCTCCGAGTGATGCACGCCCGCAAGGTACCGCTCGACGTCGGCCTGGGAAGCGATGCCGATGAAGATCTCCTTGCCGGCCTCCGCGGAGGAGGCCCGCAGCCTGAGCGTACCGACGTCGAAGGGCAGGCGTGGCGGAATGCCCTCGCCGACGGCGTCAAGCCGGGGCGTCGTCAGAGCATGCGAGCCAACGGAAAGGCGGGCGGTGCCTGACGTCAGGAATCCGTCGCCTTGGGCAGAGCCCACCACGGACGCCACGGCTCCTCCCGCCAGTACCGTCAAGCCAAAGAGCGAAATGAGGATCCCCAGGATGAGCATTATCACTGCAGCGGTCTTTTTCACGATGCTGTCCCGCCTCTCTGCGGGGCCGTCCAGTCTCAACGGCGCCTGTTTACTTTGATACCCGCGAACTGCCCGGAGTCCGCGGGGAGGCCGCCCAGCGTAGGGACAGTGTGCTCCGGATGGGGCGGCTTGTCGATACCTAATTTGAGCCGGTTTCAGGGTGGCCCGGAGGGGTTGAGCAGCCCTGCTGACCCGCCCTGCGCCGCTACTTCCACGCCTGCTGGGAGGAGAGTACGCTGGGGTCACCGTTAGGAAGTGTGCGGCCACCATTGAAGACTGGGTGTGGATATCCCCAGCGTTCCGGAAGTGATGCTTAGTGGTTGCTCGAACCCCTCTGATTGCCGGTTTTCCGCGGTTCGGGGCCCTTTGGGGCTGCGGGCCGCATGTAACGGGCAAAGTCTCCTTCAACCGCCGTGCTCCGGCCTGCCGCGCAGCACTCATCACAGACCCATGACTTAACAAAACCAAAGAGGAGTCCCCGTGGACCCTGGGGCCGTTCTAGCGCTGATTGCCGGTTACATTGCAGCCGGAGTTGGTGTTTTCCTGCTGTACTCGCCTGTGCTTGTTCTTGTAGTCGGTTTGTTGCTCACGGCCGGCCTGCTGCAACTCCTGGCCTGGCCCTTCCTTGTCCTGATCCGCAAACTGCGCCATAAGCCCAAGCCGCCGCAGGACGGATCGTGGCTCCTGCAATGATGCGGGAGTTCACACGTCGCCCCTTTCGTCAGTATGCTTACTATTATCCGCAAAGCCGCTGAAGAGAAAGGCATCACCATGACGGAACAGAACCTGCCTGACGACGAACTTGAGATCGTCGAGGAGAACGATGTGCTCCTTGACGAGACCCCCGGCGCGGCTTCTTCCTTTGAGTTGGATCCCGTTGTGGGCGGCCGGCCTGACAGCTACCCCGGCGCCGCGGAGAACAACCCTGACCGCTGGCAGGAGGATCCGCTGCTGCAGGACGAAGTCTCCGGCGAGGAGGAGGATTTCCTCAGCGACCAGACACTGCGCGACGACATGAAGGCGACCCGAGATGGCGCCGGGGACGAACTCCCGGCAAGCACGCCGACCTTGGGCGAGGCAGTTGCCGATGTCGACTTCGGCGAAGACCCCACCGGCCTGGAAGCGGACGCCAGTGACGACCAGGAAAACTTCGGCGGCTCGCCCCTCAGTGAATTCGACCCGGATGACATGGAGCGCTAGCACCCAACGCCAACGGAGGAAGATGGCAGGGCTTCTGCCCTAGCCGTACATCGAAACTACGCTAAAATGATAAGCAGGCTGATGAATATCGGTTGGCAGGATCAAGACTGAAGGAGTTTCACATGAACTTGGGAAGCATGATCAAGAATGCCGCTGGACGATTCGCAGGCAGGTCCGGCACCGGCGGAACAGTCCGCGGCACCGGAATGAACGCCACAGGGCGGACGCCCCACACCACAGGCGGCATGGGCGGCCGGCCGGGCACCGGCGGCATGGCCAGCAAAATCATGGGCATGCTCAAGCGGCGCTGACCCGTCACACTGAACCACGAAGCAGGTCCCGGATCATTCCGGAACCTGCTTTTTGGTCCCACTAAAAACCATGCGCGAACTCGTCGTCCTGGGCACCGCCTCGCAGGTTCCCACCCGGACCCGCAACCACAACGGCTACCTGCTTCGCTGGGACGGCCAGGGGCTGCTCTTCGACCCGGGTGAGGGAACCCAGCGGCAGATGATCCTTGCAGGCGTCTCCGCAACCCAGATCACGCGCATCTGCCTCACCCACGTCCACGGAGACCACTGTTTTGGCCTGCCCGGCGTGCTGTCGCGCATGGCGCTGGACGGAGTGGCCCACCCCGTCCACCTGCACTACCCGGCGTCCGGCGCCGAGGTGGTCCGCGCCCTGGTGTCCATCAGCTCGGCCGGGATAGACCTGCGGCTTCATCCGCACGGCGTGAGCGGGACTGTGGCGGAAGGCCTGGAGGTCCGGCCGCTGAAGCACCGCATCGAGACTTACGGCTACCGGCTGGTCGAACCGGATGGCCGCACCCTGCTGCCCGACCGCCTTGCCGCAGCGGGGATCACAGGGGCCGACGTCGGACGCCTCCAGCGCGAGGCCACCCTGGCCGGCGTCCACATCAACGACGTCAGCGTTCCCCGGCCGGGCCAGCGCTTCGCCTTCGTTATGGATACCGCTCCCTGTGCGGGCGCGGAGGACCTGGCGGACGGCGTCGACCTCCTTGTCGCGGAGTCCACCTTCAGCGACGACGACGCCCCGCTCGCCACCCAGTACCGCCACCTCACAGCCGGGCAGGCTGGAGCGTTGGCCGCCGGCGGCGATGTAAACACCCTTGTGCTGACGCACTTTTCGGCAAGGTACGACGACGTCAGCGGCTTGGGTGCGCAGGCCCGGGCCCGCGCCGCCCGGGCAACGGTCATCACGGCACACGACCTGCAAAGGATTGCCTTCCCGAAACGGCGGCGGTGGCACCAGGACCCCATTCTGACGAGCGGGGGCAGGGCGGATGATTGCCAAACCCAACCATGAGGTAGAGAGTGAATTATCCGGTATGCACCCCGGGCCCACCCGCCCACCGTGTTGTGGAGGTCGACAATGAGCAAAACTTCCGAAGAAGTCTTCGACGCTACTCCTGAAGGAAGGGAACCCGAACTTAAACGGGTCCTTGGCCCCAAGCTCCTCCTGCTCTTCATCGTGGGCGACATCCTGGGTGCAGGCGTCTATGCCGTCACGGGAACCATGGCAGGAACCGTGGGCGGCATCGTGTGGCTGCCGTTCCTGCTGGCCTTCGTGGTGGCCACCCTGACAGCCTTCTCCTACCTGGAGCTGGTCACGCAGTATCCGCAGGCCGCCGGTGCCGCCCTTTATACACACAAGGCGTTCGGCATCCACTTCGTCACCTTCCTGGTGGCCTTCGCCGTGGTTTGTTCAGGCATCACCAGCGCCTCCACCTCCGCGAACGTCCTGGCCCAGAACCTGTTCGGCGGGTTCGAGATCAACGGCTGGATGGGGCTTCCCGGGCAGGGTGTCATCACCGCGGTAGCAATGGGCTTTATGCTGCTCCTCGCCGCCATCAACCTCCGCGGCGTGGGGGAGAGCGTGAAGTTCAATGTGGTGCTAACCCTGGTGGAGATGATCGCGCTCTGCATCGTGATCGGCGTCGGCTTCTTTGTAATGTCCCAGGGGACGGGGAACCCCGGGGAGATCTTCGTCTTCAAGGACTACCAGGACAAGGGAATGTTCCTCGCGGTCACAGCAGCCACATCCATCGCGTTCTTCGCCATGGTGGGCTTTGAGGACTCCGTGAACATGGTGGAGGAAACCAGGAACCCGGAAAGGATCTTCCCCCGCACCATGCTGACCGGCCTGGGAATAGCCGTGCTCCTGTATATGCTGGTCGCGGTCTCCGTGGTCAGCGTGCTGACGCCCACAGAGCTGGAAAACATTCGGGAAGCCGAGGGTGCGGCCCTCCTTGAAGTAGTCCACAAAGGTTCTCCCGATTTCCCGATCGACAGAATCTTCCCGTTCCTGGCGGTCTTTGCCGTAGCCAATACGGCGCTGATCAACATGCTGATGGCGAGCCGCCTCATTTACGGCATGGCACGCCAACGCGTCCTGCCACCTGCCCTCGGGAAAGTCCTGCTGGTCCGCCGCACGCCGTGGGCAGGCATCCTCTTCTCAACCGTCCTGGCACTGGGACTCATCCTGTACGTGACCAGCGATCCGGAAAGCAACATCGTGGCCAACCTCTCGGGCACCACGGCCTTCCTGCTGCTGTGCGTGTTCACGGTAGTGAACGTGGCGTGTGTGGTGCTGCGGCGCAAGCGGGACCCCAACCGCAAGGTGTTCTTCACCTCCCCGGGGCAACTGCCCGTGGTGGCCGCCCTGCTGTGCGCTTTCCTGGCCGGGCCCTGGGTGGGCAGGAATCCCATCCAGTACCAGATTGCCGGCGGCCTGATGGCCATCGGCGTTGTGCTCTGGTTCGTCACGTGGCTGATCAACCGGAGAACGAACCAGGGTCAACCTGAGAACAAAGCAAGAGGAAAGGCTTAACACATGACAGCTGCTGCAGAATCGACTGTCACCTTTGACGGACGCTTCGCCAGGGAACTGGCCGAGCTGGCTGTTCCCTGGCAGGCAGAGGAGGCCCCCGAGCCGAAGCTGCTCATCCTCAACGACGGGCTGGCAAGGGAGCTGGGGCTTGATCCGGAATACCTCCGGTCCGCCGAGGGCGTACGTCTCCTCCTGGGCAATCACGTCCCGGAGGGATCGACGCCGGTTGCGCAGGCGTATGCCGGCCACCAGTTCGGCGGCTACTCGCCACTCCTGGGCGACGGGCGTGCCCTTCTTCTCGGCGAGGTGACCGACGCGGAGGGCAGGCTCCGGGACGTCCACCTGAAAGGTTCGGGCCGCACACCATTTGCCCGCGCCGGGGACGGCCGTGCCGTCGTCGGACCAATGCTGCGGGAGTACCTCGTCAGTGAGGCGATGCACGCACTCGGCATCCCCTCAACACGTTCCCTTGCTGTGGTGGGCACCGGCCGCCCCGTACGCCGCGACACGATGCTTCCCGGGGCCGTGCTGACAAGGGTAGCCAGCAGCCACCTGCGCGTGGGCAGCTTCCAGTACGCAAGGGCCACCGAAAACCTGGACCTCCTGCGCCGCCTGGCCGACCATGCCATCAGCCGGCACTACCCTGATGCCGCCAAAGCAGAAAACCCCTACCTCGAGCTCTTCGAACGGGTGGTGGCCGCCCAGGCATCGCTGGTGGCGCAGTGGATGCTGGTGGGATTCGTCCACGGCGTGATGAACACGGACAACATGACCATCTCCGGAGAAACCATCGACTACGGGCCCTGCGCTTTCATGGACGCCTTTAATCCTGCCGCGGTCTACAGCTCCATTGACGTCGGCGGGCGTTATGCGTACGCCAACCAGCCGGTCATTGCCGAATGGAACCTGGCCCGACTCGCCGAGGCCATGCTGCCGCTCTTCAACGAGGACCAGGAAGAGGCCGTGGCCCCTGCCGTCGAGGCACTCGGCAAGTTCCGCCGCCAATACAGTGACGCATGGTTCTCCGGCATGAAAACCAAACTCGGTGTGGCGGAAGCCCCAGCGGGAACGCCTGAGGCTGAAGAAGCCTCTGAGGTGGTGGACGGGCTGGTGGCACTCTTGAGGGACGGACCAATCGACTACACGTCCTTTTTCCGGAACCTGGCCCACGCGGCAAGGGGAAATGACCGCCCGGCCAGGGGAATGGTCCTTGACCTGGCTGCCTTCGACGCGTGGGCGGCGCGGTGGCGTGCCCTGCAACCCGACGCCGGCATGATGGACCGGGTCAACCCCGCCTACATACCGCGTAATCACCTGGTGGAGGAAGCGCTCGCCGCAGCAACGGAGGGTGACCTTGGTCCTTTCAACCAACTCCTCGACGTGGTCCGTGACCCCTTCCACGAGCGGCCGGGGCTCGAACGCTACACCGAGGGAGCGCCGGAGGACTTCGGCAGCTACCAGACCTTCTGCGGCACCTGAGCACGCACGGCACTGAAGCAGCCACAGTCTAAGCAGCCAAGGCACCTGCGGGGCCGGCTGCCTGGAGGGCCGGACAACAAAACAGGGCCTGGCAACAACAGGCCCGGACAACAAAACAGGGGCGGCAGCCGGGAACAATCCCGTCTGCCGCCCCTGTTCGGGTGGTGTGACTACGCTACGCGGACGAAGGAAGCGCCGCTGAGCCAGCTGATGGAGTGGACCTCGGTCTTGAAACCGTCCACGCCGCCGCTGACAACCTGGCCGTTGCCGGCGAAGACGCCCACGTGGCCGGCGGTGATCACCAGGTCACCGGGAGCGGGGGTGCCCACAGTGGAGCCGTACTGGTAGAACTGGCCCGGGGCGAGGTCGCCAACGCCCTTGCCCACGGAGCGGAGAGCCTTCTCCACCATGGCGGTGCAGTCCTGCTGGACGCCCAGCTGGCCGTACGCGGCCGCCAGGATGGCTGCGCCGGTGCCGGTGCCGGCGGCTGCCGGTGCCGGAGCGGGTGCTGCCGGAGCCGGAGCAGGCGTCGTGGAAGCGTAGGACAGGTTCATTCCGGTGTTAGCGGGAGCGGCAGCAACAGCAGCCTTGACGGGAGCCGGAGCAGCAGCCTTGGCGGGAGCTGGAGCAGCTGCAACGGCACCGGCACCGGGGATCTGGATCTGGTCGCCGGGGAAGATGATCGTGTCGATCGACAGGCCGTTGGCGGACAGAACGTCATTCAGGGCTACACCGTTGGCGGCCGAGATGGCGCCCAGGGTGTCGCCGGAGACGACGGTGTGCACGTTGGCTGCAGCTGTGGCTGCGGGGGCAGCCACTGCAGCAGCAGGTGCTGCATAAGCCTGGGTGTTGGTGGTCTCAGTGGTGTCCGGACCGGTAACGCCTGCGTGGGCCGGGGCGCCTACACCGAAGGCAATGCCGGAAGCTGCGGCTACGGCGAGCGCCGGGCGGCCAAGCGACTTGGCTGAGACAGCCAAGCCCTCGAGCGCGATGGAGCGGGCCGGAGTCGCGCGGTGACGGGCGGTGGTGGAATTTTTTGACACGGTTGATCGCCTCTCCCATGCCTGCGGGGTGAGCTGTCGGGTTCGGGTTGGAGATACCCGGCCGGCAGCGACTCCGCACGGAACGGAGGCGCTATCGACTTAACCCCAAGGCCTCGTAGGAGGCCGCGGAAACTTGGTTCCCCCGTCCCTGCCAGCTGGAAACGATTGAATCCCGGGTCAGTGGCAGGGCTCGGCATACTGACGGGAATGTCCCGTCTGAGAGGGACACCTGAAGACCATAACCTGATTCCGCACCGATTGTCACATTTGGGTAACATACGAGGTGTTCCTATCGTATTTAGCAATCGAATAGACTCATTTGCCGCATCCGGCTGACCACCCGAAATAGGCGCGCCGCACATCTGGCCGTGTTCTTTGTCACAAACTGATAAAGGATCTCGAAAAGTGGCCGCGAACCTTGCCCGGAGGTACCGGACGGAGGAGGATGTTCGGCACCGGCGAGGAGGCACAGTGACCCAGCTAGGCAAGTATGAGAAATACCTGATCGAGGAATTTTTTGACGACTACCGTGCCGGCGCGCTGAGTCAGCGGACCTTCACCCGGCGGGTTGCCTTCATCACCGGCAGCATGGCAGCAGCAGCGGCGGCGATGCTGCTGGTGGGCTGTACGCCCAGTGAGGTACCGCGGAGCACCGACCCCATGCCCACCCCGGAGCCTTCAACATCTTCGGCCGCCGGCACTGCCGGTTCCGGTGCTGTGCCCGGGGCAAAGAGCCCGCTTTCCGTTCCGGAGGGTGCGCCAGGGATGACGACGGCGACCGTACAGTTTTCGTCCGGCGGAACCTCAATCAGCGCCTACCAGGCCAGGCCGGAGCGGGAAGGGCGCAGCCCTGCCGTGCTGATCTGCCATGAAAACCGCGGCCTGACACCCCATATCGAAGATGTGGCCCGCCGCTTCGCGAAAGCGGGCTACGCGGCCCTTGCCCTTGACCTGCTCAGCCGGGAGGGCGGGACTGCAAACATGGACCGCGACGCAGTTCCCGGTGCCCTCACCCAAGCCGGCGCCCCGCGCCACGTTGCCGACTTCGCAGCAGCACTGGAGTATCTCAAAGCCCAGGACTTCGTGGACGGCGGCCGTATCGCCATGACCGGCTACTGCTTCGGCGGCGGCATTACATGGCAGGCGGCCACCGAGCTGGACGGGTTAAAAGCCACCTCGGCGTTTTATGGGCCGGCCCCTGACCTGGCCAAAGTGCCGGACATCAGGGCCGCCGTTTTCGGCGTTTATGCCGAACTTGACCAGCGCATCACGGGCGCGATGCCTGCTCTCAAGGATGCGCTCGCAGCCACTGATGTTGTCCATCAGCTCACTGTCTACCCCGGCGTTGACCATGCCTTCCATAACGACACCGGCGACCGCTACAACGAAGCCCAGGCTACGGCGGCGTGGAACGATACCCTCGCGTGGTTCGGCGAGCACCTCTAGGGCGCGGCATGCGCGCCTGGCGTGCGGAAGGCGGATGTTTCTCCGCTCCATAACGAAAAATGCTGGCCGTCAAAGACGGCTCGCCGTGCGCCGCCTGGAACCACCGGTGGCGAGGAACTGGTCCTGACCCCGCGTAGGCTTTTCCCATGCCCGACTACGAACGGTTCCGTCTCCTGCTCGAGGAGGAACGGGAGCGGAAGGCGGCCCTCCTGCCGGCCCTCCGCGCGGACATCGCCTCCGCAAATTCAGCACGCCAGGACTCCAACGTGGACGACGAGCATGATCCGGAGGGCTCCACCATCGCCTTCGAACTGTCCCAGGCGTCCGCCCTGCTGAAGCAGAGCAGCATTGGGCTCGGCGAGGTGGAGGCGGCCCTGGCCAGGATCGCCGCCGGCACCTATGGGACCTGCGCGGTCTGCGGGGACGCCATCGCCGAAGGCAGGCTGGAGGCACGGCCGTGGACCCCGTTCTGCATCCGGCACGCATCGGCAGGCCGCAGTCAATGAGCAGCGGCGTGGACGTGACTGTTGTTGCCGCCTTCATTGACCGCACGCTGCAGAACGAGGGTGCCTGGTACCGTGCGGACGACGTCGAGGGCCGGCTCGGCGGGCAGCTGGCCTCCTACGGCTCCTCTGTGGGTGCTGTCCGGGGGACCATCCGCGACGCCCTGCGAAAGTACAAGGACTTCGATCACGACGCCGTGGTACAGCTGGCATCCGCCCTGTGGGGTCAGCCCAAGCCCGGCTCCAGGGCAGTCTTCGAGCGCCGGCTCGCCGCCGTTGTGCTGCTCCAATCCAGGGAGTCACTCCTGCGCCATTCGGACCTGACGCGGATTGAGGGCTTCCTGCGCTCTGCCGGCACGAGCGAACTGACCGAACCCCTGCTGGCCGACGTCGTGGCGCCCTTCCTGGCGCGGCTCGGCGGGCGCGACCGGCAACGCACACATGTTGTCCTCGCCCGATGGCGGACGGACTCTGACAGCCGGCTGCGCAGCGCCGCCGCCTACCTCGCACAGCAACCTGCCCACGAAGCCCCATCACAAGGAGACACCCATGAACGATCCCTATAACCTGGACCGATTTGTTGCCGCGCAGGATGGCGGCGGGACCTATGACCAGGCCCTGGCCGAACTGCAGCTGGGCAGGAAATCCGGCCACTGGATGTGGTTTATCTTTCCGCAGATCGCCGGCCTGGGCCAGAGTGAAATGTCGCAGCGGTACGCCATCAGCTCCCTTGCCGAAGCCCGGGAGTACCTGGACCATCCCGTGCTGGGCCCCCGGCTTCTCGACTGCGCCCTTGCGGTCACCAACCACAAAGGCCGCCCGGCGGAGGACATCCTGGGCGGCATCGACGCGCGGAAGCTGCAGTCGTCCATGACGCTGTTCCTCCGCGCAGCTCCCGGGGAAACCGTCTTCAAAACAGTCCTGGCCCAGTTCTTCGATGGGCAGCCCGATGGCGCTACCGACGAGCTGCTGGCGGGCAAGGGCGAACATTAAGGGCCAACAGCGGCGCCCTGCGCAATTGCGCAAGGTACCGCCGTCGGGCTCACGTGGTGTAACTCAACGCTACGGCGAGGGGCTGCCGCCGTTGACGTTCAGCGTTTCCCCGATGACGTAGCTGGACTCCGGCGATGCCAGGAAAACATACGCCGGGGCGAGCTCTGCCGGCTGGCCCGCCCGGCCCAGGGGGGTGGACTGGCCGAACTCCGGCAGTTCCTCCTTGGGCTGGCCGCTGCTTACCTGCAGCGGCGTCCAGATGGGCCCTGGCGCTACGGCGTTGACGCGGATGCCCTTCGGCGCGAGCTGCTGGGCCAGCCCCTTGGTGAAGTTATTGATGCTGCCCTTGGTGGTGGCGTAGTCCAGCAGCGTGGGGGACGGGTTGTAGGCCTGGATGGACGTGGTGTTGATGATGGTCGATCCTGCCGGCATGTGTGGGAGGGCAGCCTTGGTCAGCCAGAACATCGCGTACACATTAGTTTTAAGGGTGTGGTCGAACTGCTCGTCCGTGATGGCGGTCAGCTCCTCCTGCGCCACCTGCTTGCCGGCGTTGTTCACCAGGATGTCCACCCCGCCCAGCACGGCCACTGCGGTATCAACCACTTCACGGCAGACGTTGGGGTCCTTCAGGTCCCCTGGGACCTTGACGGCCTTGCGCCCGGCGGCCTCGATGAGCCCCGCGATGCGGGCTGCGTCCTCTTCCTCCTCCGGCAGGTAGGACAGGACGACGTCGGCCCCCTCGCGGGCGAAGGCGATGGCAGTGGCCGCCCCGATCCCGGAGTCCGCGCCCGTCACTATTGCCTTCCTGCCTTCCAGCCGGCCGGTCCCGCGGTAGGTGTTCTCGCCGAGGTCCGCTTTGGGCTCCAGCTCAGCGTCCAGGCCCGGCTCGGGCTGGTGCTGCTCGGGGGGAGAGATCTTCCCGTACGCGGTCACGGGATCGCGGAAGGTGTACTGGTCTGTCATGGTGGTCCTCCTGTTGGGTAGGGGTGGAACACGGTAAAACTAAGCATGCTTACCGTTCCAAGCCTAGGCACTTCAGCCTGTCCCTGCCAACCCGCATTCCACTAGTGGTTCAGTAGGGTTTCGAGTCCCGGCTTACCTCCACCAACCTGACATCCCTGATGGTTCCCGAGTCCACGACCGCTGTCATGAACGTGCAGGCAGGCTGGCGGCGCCGGTCTGTGGGGGAGCCCGGGTTCAGCAACCGCAGCCCTCCAGGGGAGGTGCTGTCCCACGGGATGTGGCTGTGACCGAAGACCAGCACGTCGGCGTCCGGATAAAGTGCCTCGCACCGCGCTTCCCGGCCCTTCGCCTGTCCGGTCTCGTGCACCATGGCGAAGCGGACACCCTCGAACGTGGCGGTGGCCGTTTCAGGCAGCCGGCGCCGCAGGTCAGGACCGTCGTTATTGCCGTAGACCCCAATAAGGCGGCTGCTCCGGTCCTCAAGCTGGTCCAACAGTTCAGCCGTCACCCAGTCGCCGGCGTGGAACACCACATCGGCGCTTTCGACGGCGGCCCACAACTGCGCAGGGAGTGCCTTGGCGCGCTTGGGAACATGGGTATCGGCGACCAGGAGAAGGTTCAGCGGCATGGGGAAATCCTGCCATGCCGAGCCGTTTCCGTCGGTGCCTTCCTTTGGCATTGTTCATCATGTTGGGCAGTCGTAATCTGGGGCTGGAGGTGATAGCCATGGAGGCTGCACAGGGCGACAGGATTATTGTTCACGGAAGGACCGTCGGGTCTACAGACCGGCACGGCGTAATTCTCGAAGTGCGCGGGCAGGGCGGAACGCCGCCCTACCTGGTCCGCTTTGACGACGGCCACGAAACCATCATGTACCCCGGCGGTGATTTCGCCGTCGAACGCGGCAACGTGCACTAGCGCCGCAGGTGATGCGCCGGCTCCGGTGCACCTGTCAGACTGGAGCGATGGATCACTCACTGGCTTCAACGCCGTCCTCCACGCCGCCTGTCCGTACCGGCCCGCGCGATCCCGGTGACGCCTGGGTGGACGGGGAACACGGCCGGTACTGGGGCAGGTTCGGCGCGGCCGGGGTGCTCGCCTTCGACCCTGCCAAGGGAGTGCTCCTGCAGCACCGCGCCGTCTGGAGCCACAACGGCGGAACCTGGGGACTGCCCGGCGGAGCGCTCCACAAAGGCGAGGACGCTGTTGTGGGCGCGTTGCGTGAGGCCTTTGAAGAGGCCGCCGTGCCGCCGGAGAGCGTGGACGTGCTCTTCACCTCGGTGCTGGACCTGGGTTACTGGTCCTACACCACGGTGGTGCTACTGGTGACAGAGCCATTTGATCCGGTCATCAGCGATCCCGAGAGCATTGAACTGCTGTGGATTCCGCTGGCTGACGTGGAGAGCAAGGAGCTGCATCCCGGTTTCGCGGCGGCGTGGCCGGACCTGCGGGACCGGCTCGTTTCCGGCGCTTAGCCCAGTACGCCGGTCAGTAGTCCGGGCCGTATTCGGCGTGGACCAGGATGGGCAGGTGGTCCGAGTTGCCGCGCGGGAGGGTCTCCACGCTCGTGATGTCCAGCCCCAACGACGTGGCGAAGTCGAAGTGGCCCTTGAACACCTTGTAGCGGGTGTACGTGCGGCGGTTGCTCAGCGAGAGCGCATACCCCGAGTTCTTCATGTGCACGTGCAGGTTCTTGGTGAAGAACGGGTAGTTGAAATCGCCCACCATCAGCGTCATCAGGCCTTTGCCCATACTCAGGAGTTCGGCATGGGCGGCGTGGATCTGCTTCCGCCGCAGCGAGTTGGAGGCGGTCAGGGGTGCGGCGTGGAAGGAACCGATCACCAGTTCGTGCTGGGTCTCGTTGTCCATCACGCGGGTACCGATGAGCCGTTCGTGGGCCGGTGCCAGCACGCGGTCATGCATGGACTTCTTCAATGCGAACGACTGGGTGTCCAGGGCCGTGAACCGGCTGGTGCGGTAGTAAATGGCCAGCCCGAGCCGGTTTCCCTTGGTGGCGTCCGCGAGGTGAAGCGGGCCCAGGGTCTCCGGCAGGTCGCTGGAATCCACCTCCTGGAGGCAGAGCGCATCAATATCGTGGTTCCGTGCCAGGGCAAGGAGTTCACCGCTTGCCTTGTGCTTGCGGAGGTTGTAGCTGATGACGCGCATGGAACACCTCTTCCGAGGGTTGCTGACAGGACCAGTTCCTGAGTCTACCCAGATGACGGCCCCCAGGCTCCAACATTTCGCCGCGTCGGATGGCAGCTCCTGGCGGCGGTCCCGGAGCAAAACGATAGAGTTATTGGCAATTCACTGACATCTCCTTCGAAGGGCACCCGTTGACTGCTGATCTGCCTGAACTGGCTGAGGGAAACTTCTATTACCGGTCCCTGGGTGATGGCCGTTTCCGCTCCACCATCCACGCCCAGGGCGCCTGGAACGTCCACGAGCAGCACATGGCGCCGGCCTCCGGGCTGATGGCCGACAGCCTCGAACGGCACCAGCCGCGGACGGACATGCGGATGGCCCGGCTCAGCTTCGAGATCCTGGGCCTGATCCCCGGCGGCGAATTCCACATCGAGACCACCACGCTGCGGCCTGGCAGGACCATCGAACTGCTGCAGGCCGAGCTGGTGGCAGGCGGCCGGACAGCGATCCGTGCCACCGCCTGGCGGCTGGTCACCAGTGATACCTCCGAGGTGGCCGCGGTGGAAGACACCGCCATTCCCGGGCCCGACGAATGCAAGCCGTACGACGGAGCGTCAGTATGGCCGGGCGGCTACATCCGCTCCCTTGAGATGCGGGTGGCGGAAGGGCACCGGCCCGGGGCCGGCAAGGTGTGGCTGCGCACGGACCATCCCCTGTCAGACCGCGAAGACCGCGAAGACAGCGGCGACCTCGCGCGGCTGATGGGGCTGGTGGACACCGCCAACGGCATCGCTGCGCGGGTACCTCCGGGCGCGGACAGCTACGCGTTCCCCAACCTGGACCTGCAGATCCACATGTACCGCCGCCCCGAAGGGGAATGGCTGGGGCTGGACAACGCGGTCTCCTTTGGCGGGGACGGAATCGGCCTCACCTCAACGGTGCTGCACGACCTCCAGGGCCCCTTCGGCAGGGCGGAGCAGATCCTGACCGTGCGCAGGACGTGACGGCTGCGCCGGCGTGACTCCATGCGGGACGTTAAGTCCGGCCCGGGCCGGGTTCAGCCCCGGCCTTGGAAGACAAGCCATCCGGCGAGGGTGGACAGCCCGGTCAGAGCAGCGCCCCAGAGCATGTCCACCACAATCAGCTGCAACGGCCACACCTTGAGTGTTGCCGCGTTGGTCAGGTCGTAGGTGGCGTAGGCGAAGGCACCCAGCGCCGCACCGTAGCCCAATGCCGTAAGCCAGCTGCCGCCGTCGATCGCGGGCCGGAGGGCAAAGAACACAATTCCGGCGATGTAAATGACGTAGAAGGCAACCGCGTACCCTAGGTTTGGCTTGTCCGCCAGCAGATCGCCGATGTGGCTCCGGTAGAACGGGTTCATCAGCTTGAGCCAGACGGCGTCAATTACTGCGAATGCTGCGGCGACAACGAGGAATTGCAAGATGACCATAGGGGAGCTTAGCAACATGCATCACGCCGGACCGGGACCCCGCACGCTGACAGTAGTGCGGCAGGAGGCGTCGCTGGGTGCCGCCCGTGACCTGGAATTTGGCCTGGAGCTCCTGGCCAAGGCAAGGACGGGGGACATCGGCCCCATGTTGCGGCTGTACCGCCCTGCCCCCACAGTGGCATTCGGGCAGCGGGACACCCGGCTGCCTGGCTTCGAAGCAGCAGCCCAGGCCTGCCGTGACAACGGTTTCGAACCGCTGGTCCGCAGGGCGGGAGGGCGCGCTGCTGCCTACCACCAGGGAACCCTCGTGGTGGACCACATCGAACCGGACGCAGATTCCATTGCAGGATCGAAAAGCCGGTTCGGATATTTTGGTGAGCTGTTCGCTGAAACGCTGCGCAGCATAGGAGTGCACGCGGCCGTGGGGGAGATCCCGGGTGAGTACTGCCCCGGGGAATACAGTGTGCACGGCACGGACCGGACAACCGGCTCCCGGATCAAGCTGGTGGGCACTGCCCAGCGCGTGGTGGCAGGAGGCTGGCTATTCAGCTCCGTCATCGTGGTGGAAAACTCCGCCCCCATCCGCAAGGTCCTCACCGACAGTTACGCAGCATTGGGGCTGGAGTGGGACCCCGCCACGGCCGGAGCCGTCAATGATCTTGTGCCGGGAGTGGACGTCGCAGCGGTGGAGGACGCGCTGCTGGCAACCTATGCGGGCCATGCCACACTCACGAGCGCTGCCTTCAGCAGCCTGGGGGCATGACCGGGCGGGTATGGCAGGTACACAAAACGGGACCAGCACCGAAATGCTGGTCCCGTTCTGGTTATCACACGCCTCCGACGGCGGGTGCCTGGGCTGCCGGCCCTCTGGCCGGCTTCCCGGCTACGCTGCGAGGCGGTTCTTGACCTCGGCAGCGGAAGGGTTGGTAGCCGCGGTGCCGTCCGAAAACAGGACCGTGGGCACCGTGCGGTTGCCGCCGTTCAGCTGCTCCACCAGTTCTGCCGTACCGTCCACTTCCTCGATGTTGATCTCGGTGTAGCCTATGCCCTGCGCGTCCAGCTGCTTCTTCAGCCGGTTGCAGTAGCCGCACCAGGTGGTGGAAAACATGGTGATGGTGCCGGTTTCGGGGGTGAAGTCCACGGATTTCTCCTACGTGTCGCTTACGGGTTCATTCCTGACAACGGTAACGTGCAGTCCGCTATTCCCGGCAACTGCGCCCCTGGCCGCCCCCGGATGACAGCTCCTGCCGCCGATGGCATGCTGGAGCCATGTGTGGACGCTATGTGATGGCACGTGCCGTGGGGGACCTCCTGGCTGAGTTCGACGCCGAGCTTGAGGAGGAGGTGGCCATCCCGCCGTCGTGGAATGTCGCGCCAACTGATGACGTTCCCATCGTCCTGGAGCGGCTGATCGATGAGGGCCCGGAGCGCAAGCAGGTGCGCCAGCTGCACGTGGCGCGGTGGGGACTGGTTCCCTCCTGGGCGAAGGACCCGGGTATCGGCTCGCGGATGATCAACGCCCGGAGTGAATCGGTGCTGGAGAAGCCCGCGTTCCGGAAGGCCATCCAGTCACGCCGGTGCGCTGTGCCCGCAGACGGTTACTACGAATGGAAGCAGGGGCCGGGGAAAGGGAAGCAGCCCTACTACGTACATCCGGGCGAGGGCCGTGGCCTGGTTTTTGCCGGGCTCTATGAGTGGTGGAAGGATCCGGCCTGGCCGGCGGGGGAGCCCGGCGGCTGGATGCTGTCCACGTCAATCCTGACGACTGACACCCCACCACCCGGCAGCGAATCAACTGTCTTCGGCAAGCTGACCGCACTGCATGACCGCGTGCCGCTGCCGATGGACAAGTCCACGATGCAGGCCTGGCTCGACCCGGAGGCCGACGACGCCGCGGGGCTGGTTGACCTGGTGCGGTCGCGGGTCAAGGACGTGGCTTCGGACTGGCACGTGGATTCAGTGGGAAAGGACGTGGGCAACGTCCGCAACAACGGCCCTGAACTGATCCGCCCGGTGGAAGCACTTTTCTAGGCGTTACCCATAGCAGCCCGGACGGCTTTGCCGGCGGGCTAAACGGTGACCGACCCGGCGTCATCCACCGTCCACGTGGGGTTGTACGCCACTTCCCAGCGGAAGCCGTCCGGGTCTGCGAAGTAGCCGCTATAGCCGCCCCACGGCTGGGTGATGGGCTCGGCGATGATGTCCGCTCCCGCTGCGGCAGCTTCTGCCATGACCCGGTCAACGTCTCCTGTGCTGGGGAGGTTGTGGCTGAGCGTGATGCAGGGGACGGGGCCCGGCGCGCCGACACCGGCGTCAGCTTGCATCTGGCGGACGTCCCACAGGGACAGCACCAGGCCATGGTTCACCTGGATGAACACCACGTCCCCCGGAAACTCGCGCTTGACGGGCCAGCCAAGGCCGTCCACATAGAAGGAGCGGGACGCCGGGACGCTGCGGACGCCCAGTGAAATGAAGTCGACTCTGGGTTGCATGGTTCGATACTGTCAGAGGATGGCAACAATTCAAGGGAACGATAGAGACGCCCTGGCCGACAAGGAACAGCTCGCTGCCGTCCGGGTTGCCGTTGACGAGGTGGATGACCAGATTGTCACCCTCATTGCACGCCGGGAGCGGCTGATCCGGATCGCCGGAACGCTCAAGGGCGACGACGCCGAGGTCCGTGCGCCTGGCCGCGTGGAGCGGGTCATCGAGCACGTCCGCTCCGCCGCTGAGAAGAAGGCCATCGATCCGGACATCGTGGAGTCCACCTACCGGGCCATGATCTCAGGGTTCATCGAACTCGAACTCCGGGTCCACAAAGAGAACAGCTGAGCGGTTTCTGCCCAGCTGTTAAAGGTTTTCCTCCACCGGAACTCCGGACTGGAATTCCCGGCCGTCCGCTTCGCTGAAGCCGGTCATCACGTGCCCTTTGCCGAGTCCGTTGATTGCTGCGAGCGGGAAGTGGCCGGTGATGGTGTTTCCGGAATGGGTCACGCCTGAAAGATCGTAGTTCTCTTCCGTGCTCTGTTCGTGGTTAAACGAGAAAAAGGCGATTGCCTCCCCGTTCATGAATTCAATGCCCAGCCGCCGCTGCGAGGAGTAGTCCGGGGTGGCAGCCACAAGCCCCACCACGTAGGCACCGGAACCGGGGATGTTGCCGTCGATGTCGAAGGTGGCCACGAGTGTGGAGTCCTGGGCTTTGATGCTGACCTGCTTGAGGAGTGCGTCATGGGTGCTCATGGACCAATCCTGCTCCCTGCCGATCGGTCCGTCCACCCCCGCCTAGGATTTGTCCTGCCGCTGGCTTAGACTGGAAGCATTCGAACACATATTCGAATTCTTCTTGTTTCTTTGGCCTGTCGGGAGGTGCCCATGGCGATGTTCAGCGAATCCGTGGTTGTTGCCTGCAACCCTGACGGCCAGCCCGTGAGCCTTCAATGGGCAGGACGGTCCTATTCCGTCTGCGCTGAACCGGTGCGCTGGTACGAACGCCGCCAGTGGTGGGCGGAAGAAAGCCGTGCCCCGCTGGGGAGCGGGCCCGGGCTTGTTGACCACGAAATCTGGCGGGTCCAGGTGCTCCCGTCCGCTGCAGGTTCCGGCACGGCCAAGGAGCAGGACGAGGCGCTCACCCTTGACCTCACCCGCCATATCCGCAGCGGCCGCTGGCGGCTCCTGCGCATCCACGACGCCTTGCGCCCACGAACAGCATGAGTTTCACCCATCTCCACGTCTCCACCGCATTCAGTGCCCACTATGGCGTTTCCTGGCCTGATGAACTGGCGCAGGCTGCTGCTGCCGACGGCGCAACCGCGCTCGCCTGCACTGACCGCGATGGCCTGTACGGAACCATCAAGCACCTCAAGGCGTGCATGACAGCAGGTATTGATCCCATCGTCGGGGTGGACCTGGCGGTGTATGACGACGATGGCGATCACCGCACCCAGCTGGCCGGCCGCGTGGTGGTGCTCGCCCGCGGCAACAACAACGGGGCTGGGTACCGTGCTTTGTGCCGGCTGGTGTCAGATGCCCATGCCCGCACCTCGGGAAAATCCGGCGGAACCATTCCAGTGGCAGTGACCAGGGCAGAGCTTGCCTCCCGCACTCTGGACCCCCAGACCCTCAAACCAGTGCTGATGGTGCTCCTTGGGCCGGACTCCGACGTCGGGCGTGCGATGGGCGGCCGCCGGTACCTGCGCCCGCGGACCCTTTTTAAACAATGGCTCGAGGCCATGCCCCGCGGAACAGTGGTGGCCGAGATCGTTTCCCAGCTCAGCGCACCGGGGGCGCCCCTGAGCACCTCGCATGCCGTCCGGATGCTCAAGCTCGCGGCGGAGCACAACGTTCCGGCAATCCTCAGCAACGCCGTCAGGTACTGCGCGGAGGACGGCGCCGCCACCGCTGACGTGCTGGATTCAGCACGGACCCTGAAATCGCTGCCGGAACTGGCCCAGGAACCACTGCTGCAGCCCAACGGCCAGGGCTGGTTGAAGTCCGCCGCCCACATGCTGCAACTGGGCAAGGAAATCATCGCGGCAGCGGGTTACGGTGCCCAGGACCTTAAACAGCTCATGGCGCAGACCGAGGCGCTCGCCGATCTCTGCAGGATAAACCCCGAAACCGACATGGGCTGGAAGCAGCCAGTGGTGCCGGAGGCTTCTGTCATCGGGATCAGCCAGGACCCGCACGTTGAACTGGTGCAGCGCTGCGAGGCGGGAATCGGGCGGCGGTTCCCGGGAATCCACGGCAGCCGGGAAAAGGAAATGCGGAAACGCCTTGACCATGAACTGGGGATCATCCGGAACCTGGGCTTCTCCTCCTACTTCCTCACCGTCGCCGAAGTTTCACGCATGATCCAGGACATGGGGGTAAGGGCAGCGGCCCGCGGGTCGGGAGCTTCCAGCCTGGTGAACTACCTGATCGATGTCAGCCAGGTAAACCCTCTGCAGCATGACCTGATCTTCGAGCGCTTCCTGTCCCGGGATCGCGCCACCCTGCCGGATATCGATATCGATGTCGAAAGCGCCGAACGGCACAACGTCTACCGGCGCATCTTCGAGCGCTTCGGCGCGGAGCGGGTCACGCTGATGAGCATGCAGAACGGTTACCGGGCAAGAGGTGCAGTGCGGGATGCCGGCATGGCATTGGGAATGGATGATGGCGACATTGGGGACATCGCCAAACAGCTATGGCGGTTTTCCGCCCGGAAGTTCCGCGAGGCGCTGCAGGAAAAGCCGGAACTGAGGGAGTTTGCCGGCCGGGTGGAGCAGCGGGAGACCCACGGGAACCAGCAGCTGGACCTGCTGGTGGACCTGACGGAACGCCTTGACCGGCTGCCGCGGCATATTTCAATGCATCCCTGTGGTGTGATCCTTGGGGACGCAACCCTGCTGGACAGGACACCCGTCCAGCCCAGCGGCCTGGGGCTGCCCATGAGCCAGTTCGACAAACACGATATGGACCCCATGGGCATGCTCAAGCTGGATGTCCTGGGCGTCAGGATGCAAAGCGCCATGGCATTCGCAGTCCGGGAAATCATCCGGATCCATCCCTCAAAACAGGAAGTGGTGGCTGCCGGGGCCCATCCTGCCGGGCAGGACGGAACCGGCCCGGATTACATTGCAGAAAACGGGCAGATAGACCTCAACGCCATACCGCTGGATGATGAACCCACCTTTGAACTCATCAGGAGCACGCACACCCTCGGTTGCTTCCAGATCGAGTCTCCCGGGCAGCGCGAGCTGATCGGCAAAATGGCGCCGCGGGAGTTCAACGACCTCATCATCGACATTTCGCTTTTCCGCCCCGGGCCCATGAAGTCGGACATGGTCCGGCCCTTCCTGGAACACCGGCACGGTTTCGCCCCCGAGGTGTACCCCCACCCGGACCTGAAACCTGTGCTGGCGGAAACCCATGGGGTGACCGTTTTCCATGAGCAGATCCTAAAAACGTTCAACGTGATGACCGGCTGCGGCCTGGCCCGGGCAGACGAATTCCGGCGTGCACTGGGCAATGAAGTGCTGGAGTTGGGTGTTGAGGAGTTCTTCCGCAGGGAAGCCCGGAAGAAAGGCTATTCGCCGGAGGTAGTGGACAACGTCTGGGGGACCCTGAAGGCTTTTGGCAGCTTCGGCTTCTGCAAGGCCCACGGTGCGGCTTTCGCCGTGCCCACCTACCAGTCGGCCTGGTTGAAGGCGCACCATCCCGAAGCCTTCCTGGCCGGACTCTGGGAACACGATCCCGGCATGTACCCCAAAAGATTGCTGGTGGCCGAAGCCAGGAGGCTGGGCATTCCCATCCTTCCCCTGGATATCAACCGCAGCAAGGGCGAATACAGGGTGGAGCGGGTCCGGCAGGGGCCCGATGCGGGAAAACTGGGAATCAGGCTGAGCCTGAACGGTATCTATGGGCTGTCTGCCACAGAATTGAAGAGGATTGTGGCAGGCCAGCCTTATGACTCCCTTGCAGACCTCCGTGCGCGCTCGCGGCTTAGCAAGCCCAGTATCAAACGCCTGGCCCAGCTTGGTGCTTTTGATTCCCTGCACCGCGAGGCGGGCGGGGTGGCGAACCGGGCAGACCTGGTCCAGCACCTGCAGCAGCTTCAGAACTCAGGCAGTACGCGGAAAGGCGTCGAGGTTCTCGAGGGGCAGCTGTCCCTGCCCCTGGGAGATGTGGAACTGCGCAACGTCAAGCCCGGCCTCCCTGAACCTACCCTGATCGAAAACGTACGGGCGGAGCTGGATTTGATGGCGGTGGACGTCAGCAGCCACCTGATGGACAGCCACCGGCCAATGCTGGACAGATTGGGAGTGACGACGGCAGACAAGCTCCTGGGCTTACGCAACGGAACTGAAGTACTGGTGGCCGGAGTGAGGGTAGCCACCCAGACGCCTCCCATGCGCGGCGGCAGGAGGGTGGTGTTCATCAGCATTGACGACGGCACCGGCTGTATTGATTCTGTCTTCTTCCACGAAGCCCAGGAAAACGCCGGCCTGCTCCTGTTCGGGACCAGGCTGCTGCTGATTCGCGGCACCACACGCAGGACAGGCCCGCGGGGAATCAGCCTGAGCGCAAGCATGGCCTGGGACCTGAGCCGAACTGAAACCCTGCCATTTTCACCTTCGGACACCGGTGCACCGGACGGCCCTCACCCCCTGGATGGAATCAACCGGAGTCTGGCCATCACGGGATTTAACGGCTGAGCCTGCCGTGCGCCGCGTTGGTCGGCCCTTTGCTGAACCGATAGCATTGACGATGGCTGGCTGTGGTCCCCGTACGCCACAAGCTATGAAGCCTCAACTTTGAATAGGAGACACCCGTGTCAGATGCCCAGCAGATCACCCTTCTCGTCGATGGCGAAGAGACCAAGGTGACTACCGGGACAACCGGTGCGGAACTCTTCTTTGAGCGCCGTGATGTTGTTGTTGCCCGCGTCAACGGCGAACTGAAGGACCTTGACCAGGAACTTCCGGAAGGTGCCGACGTCGAAGGCGTCACCATCGATTCCCCCGACGGACTGAATGTGCTCCGCCACTCCACCGCCCACGTGATGGCCCAGGCGGTCCAGCAACTGCGCCCCGATGCCAAGCTGGGCATCGGCCCGTACATCGCCGACGGTTTCTACTTCGATTTTGACGTGGCCGAGCCCTTCACCCCCGAGGACCTCAAAACCCTCGAAAAAATGATGCTCAAGATCGTCAACCAGAACCAGAAGTTCGTCCGGCGTGTGGTCTCCGAAGACGAGGCCCGCGAAGCCATGAAAAACGAGCCCTACAAGCTCGAACTCCTGGGCAAGAAAAACGAAGCCGCCGAAGCCGGTGAAGGCGTCAACGTCGAGGTGGGCGCCGGCGACATCACCATCTATGACAACGTTGAGCGCAAGGAAGGCACCACCGTCTGGTGCGATCTCTGCCGCGGTCCGCACCTGCCCAACACCAAGATGATTTCCAACGCCTTCGCCCTCACCCGATCATCCTCCGCATACTGGCTGGGAAACCAGAAAAACCAGCAACTGCAGCGGATCTACGGCACGGCCTGGCCCACCAAGGACGCGCTGAAGGCCTACCAGGAACGGCTGGCAGAGGCCGAACGCCGCGACCACCGCAAGCTGGGCTCTGAGCTGGACCTGTTCTCCTTCCCGGACGAGCTCGGTTCCGGCCTGCCGGTGTTCCACCCCAAGGGCGGCATCATCCGCAAGGAGATGGAGGACTACTCGCGGCAGCGCCACGTTGAAGCCGGCTACGAGTTCGTCTACACGCCGCACATCACCAAGGGCCACCTGTACGAGGTCTCGGGCCACCTGGACTGGTACAAAGAAGGCATGTTCCCGGCGATGCGCGTCGATGAAGAGCTCAACGCCGACGGCTCCATCCGCAAGCCGGCGCAGGACTACTACCTGAAGCCTATGAACTGCCCCATGCACAACCTCATCTTCCGGTCCCGCGGACGCTCCTACCGTGAGCTGCCCCTGCGCCTGTTCGAATTTGGCTCGGTCTACCGGTACGAGAAGTCCGGCGTGGTGCACGGCCTCACCCGCGTGCGCGGCATGACACAGGACGACGCCCACATTTACTGCACCCGCGAGCAGATGAAGGACGAACTCACCAAGACGTTGACCTTCGTCCTTGACCTGCTCAAGGACTACGGGCTCAACGACTTCTACCTGGAACTGTCCACCAAAGACCCGGAAAAGTACGTCGGTGACGACGCCACCTGGGAGGAAGCCACCCGGACCCTCGCCGAAGTGGCACAGGAATCAGGTCTTGAACTCGTACCGGATCCGGGTGGAGCTGCCTTCTACGGCCCCAAGATCTCCGTCCAGGCAAAGGACGCTCTGGGCCGCACCTGGCAGATGTCCACCATTCAGCTGGACTTCAACCTGCCCGAACGGTTCGAACTCGAGTTCCAGGCCGCCGACGGCAGCCGCCAGCGTCCCGTTATGATCCACCGTGCGCTTTTCGGGTCGGTGGAGCGGTTCATGGGCGTGCTGACCGAGCACTACGCCGGCGCCTTCCCGGCGTGGCTCGCCCCGGTCCAGGTGGTGGGCATCCCGGTGGCGGAGACGTTCAACGAGTACATGTTCGACGTCGTTGATCAGCTTAAGGCGGCCGGCATCCGGGCCGAGGTGGATACGTCGTCGGACAGGTTCCCGAAGAAGATCCGCACTGCCAGCAAGGACAAGATCCCGTTTGTGCTGATCGCCGGCGGCGACGACGCCGAGGCAGGCGCAGTGTCGTTCCGGTTCCGTGACGGCAGCCAGGACAACGGCGTGCCCGTGGCAGAGGCAGTCAAGCGGATCACGGAAGCCGTCCGTAACCGGACCAGCTAGCGGAAACGGAACAGCACCGTGCAGGAGAACACAGACGCAGGATATCCAAGCGATGCCGGCGTAACCGACGACTTTGACCTCGCCGGTGTCCCGGACGCCTTCCAGCGCCTGTGGACTCCGCACCGCATGGCTTACATCAAGGGCGGCCAGCACCAGTTCAAGAACGAAAACGACTGTCCCTTCTGTGTCGGACCGGCAAGGACCGATGAAGATGCGCTGATCGTCTACCGGGGAAAGACCTGCTACGTGGTGCTGAACCTTTTTCCCTACAATCCGGGGCACCTCCTGGTCTGTCCCTACCGCCATATTCCCGACTACACGGACCTCACCGTCGAGGAGACGGCGGAGTTCGCCGAGCTGACCCAGACCGCCATGCGGGTGCTGCGGAAAGTAGCGAACCCGGGCGGATTCAACCTGGGGATGAACCAGGGCGTGGTGGGCGGAGCGGGCATTGCCGCGCACCTGCACCAGCACATTGTTCCGCGCTGGGGCGGTGACGGGAATTTCTTCCCCATCATCGCCCAGACCAAGGCGATCACGCAGACCCTTGACGAGGTCCGCCAGCAGGTCGCCGACGCCTGGCCCGGGGAGACGGATGCTGAATAAGCACGCCCGCGGGTTCTTCACCGCGCTGTTCACCCCGCTCGCCCGCTGGCTCCTTCGAATCGGCGTCTCACCGGACGCCGTGACCATCATCGGTACCGCCGGTGTGGTGGTGGGAGCCCTCGTCTTCTACCCGCTGGGCCAGCTCTGGTGGGGAACACTGTTCATCACCGCGTTCATCTTCTCCGACGTCCTGGACGGCATCATGGCCAGGATGCAGGCGGTGGGCAGCCGTTGGGGCAACTTCCTCGACTCCACCCTGGACCGGATCGCCGACGGCGCCCTTTTCGCCGGCCTGGCCGTCTGGTTCTTCACCGGCGGCGCGAATGTTCCGATCGCCATGGCCGCTACCGTCTGCCTTGTCCTTGGCATGGTGGTCTCCTACGCCAGGGCAAAGGCGGAGTCGCTGGGGTTCACGGCCAACATCGGTATAGCAGAACGCGCTGAACGCCTTGTTTCCGTGCTGGTGGTGACCGGATTCACCGGCCTTGGGCTGCCGCACGTGGTGCTGCTGGTGACACTGATCCTGCTCGCCCTCGCCAGCCTCATCACCGTGATCCAGCGCATGGTGTCCGTACGCCGCCAGGCACTCGCTGAACCATCGCCTGCCGATTAACACGAATTAAGCCGGCCGGGCGCGGTAAGACTAGTATTAGGACTGCCCGATCAATGGATCCGGCAACCCGGTGTGTGTACATATGGCATCTCCGTGCCGCCCTGCACCCCGGCGAAGGTCATCTATCTACCCATAGGGGTTTTTGTGTCTACACCTGATGTAAGCAGCGAAGCCGGTTCGTCCGCGAACAGCGTCACGGGCAGCAGCCGTGTGAAGCGGGGCATGGCTGAGATGCTCAAGGGCGGCGTCATCATGGACGTCGTCAACGTCGAACAGGCCCGCATCGCCGAAGACGCCGGTGCCGTTGCAGTAATGGCGCTGGAACGCGTTCCGGCCGATATCCGCGCCCAGGGCGGCGTCTCCCGCATGTCCGATCCGGACATGATCGACAAGATCATCGACGCCGTGTCCGTGCCGGTCATGGCCAAGGCCCGGATCGGTCACTTCGTCGAAGCCCAGGTCCTGCAGTCCCTCGGCGTGGACTACATTGACGAGTCCGAGGTCCTGACCCCGGCCGACTACGTCAACCACATCGACAAGTGGAACTTCACCGTTCCCTTTGTCTGCGGCGCCACCAACCTCGGTGAGGCGCTGCGCCGCATCAACGAGGGCGCGGCGATGATCCGCTCCAAGGGCGAGGCCGGCACCGGTGATGTCTCCAACGCCACCGGCCACATGCGCCAGATCCGTTCCGAGATCGCCAAGCTCGCAGCCCTGCCCGAGGACGAGCTGTACGTTGCGGCGAAGGAACTGCAGGCCCCGTACGAACTGGTCAAGGAAGTTGCCGCTGCCGGCAAGCTTCCCGTGGTCCTGTTCACCGCCGGCGGCATCGCCACCCCCGCCGACGCTGCCATGATGATGCAGCTCGGCGCCGACGGTGTGTTCGTCGGTTCGGGCATCTTCAAGTCCGGCAACCCCGCCCAGCGCGCCGCCGCCGTCGTTAAGGCCACCACCTTCTTCGACGACCCCGACGTTATCGCCAAGGCTTCCCGCGGCCTGGGCGAGGCCATGGTGGGCATCAACGTCGACGAGATCCCTCAGCCGCACCGCCTGGCTGAGCGCGGCTGGTAATTTCCGCCCTCTTTGGTCGCCTTTGGGGCGCCGGGCGTCGCTAAGCGGTCGCCTTGCGTCTTTATGTACGACGCCGGTTCCCCAACTTTCTCTGGTGGGGGACCGGCGTCGTACTTTTTGGGCTTGGGGAGGTTTACTCCAGGCCTCGGCGCTTCAGCAGGGGCTCCAGTTTTGCTTCGCGGCCGCGGAGGGTGCGGAAGGACTCGAGTGGGTCGCGGCTGTTTCCCCGGGACAGGAGCTCCTGCCGGAAACAGGCACCGTTAGCCCGGGTGAGGCCGCCTTTTTCGGTAAACCAGTCCACCGTCTCGGCGTCCAGCACTTCGCTCCAGATGTACGAGTAGTAGCCGGCCGCGTAGCCGGCCCCCGCGAAGACGTGCTGGAAGTATCCCGTGCGGTAGCGCGGCGGAATCAGCGCATGGGCGATTCCGGCAGCCGCCAGGGCCTTGTCCTCGAACGCCAGTGCATCCTCGGGGATTTCGCTGCTCCCCAGGACATGCCAGGCCAGGTCCAGCAGCGCCGCCCCCAGGTATTCGGTAGTGGCAAAGCCCTCACCCCAGAGCCGTGATTCGTTCAGTTTGTCCACGATTTCCTGGGTAAGCGGCTCGCCGGTGGCGTAGTGCTTCGCGTAGTTGGCCAGCACCTCCGGCCACATGATCCACATCTCGTTGACCTGGGACGGGTACTCCACAAAATCGCGCGGAACCGAGGTGCCGGAAAACCGCGGATAGGTGACATTGGAGAACAGCCCGTGCAGGGCATGCCCGAACTCATGGAACGTGGTCCGCAACTCATCCAACGTCAGCAGCGTCGGTTCGCCTGCGGGCGGCTTGGAGATGTTTAGGTTGTTGATGACCACTGGCTTGGTACCGAGCAGTTCAGACTGTTCCACCAGGGAGTTCATCCAGGCCCCGCCGCGCTTGGATTCACGGGTGTAGTAATCGCCGAGGAACAGCCCGAGGGCGCTGCCGTCCTCATTCCGGACCTCCCAGACCCGCACGTCGGGGTGGTAACCGGAGAGATCCTTCCGTTCGTGGAAGGTAATGCCGTAGAGGGATGTGGCAGCGAAGAAGACGCCGTCGGCCAGGACCCTGTCCAGTTCGAAATAGGGCCGGAGGGCCTGCTCGTCCACGTCGTACTTTTCCCGCCGGACCTTCGCGGAGTAGAACGCCCAGTCCCAGGGCTCCAAAGCGCGCCCGGCTGCCTCCGACAGAGCCGCGGCCTCGCGGTCCGCATTGCGGACCGCGGCCGGGGCCATGCGGTTCAGCATCGACTGCACCGACTCGAAATCCGGTGCTGTCTGCCGGTCCACCACCAGTTCGGCGTAGTTGGCGAAGCCCAGCAGCGAAGCTTTTTCGGCGCGCAGGGCGGCCATGGACCTGGCGAGTTCGAGCACGTCGAGGTTTCCGCCGCTGCTCCCGCGGGCCACGGAGGCTTCAAACAGCCGCCGCCGGACGTCGCGGTTCTCCAAAGCGGCGAGGGCCGGCTGGTTGGTGGGCTGGATCAGCGTCAGGAGGAACTTCCCCTCATGGCCGGCCGCACGAGCTGCTTCTGCGGCGGCGGCCATGTCGTCGGCCGGCAACCCTGCCAGGTCTGCGGGGTCCTCCAGCAGCAGGGCCGCGGACTTCATCCCCTCCTTGACCCGCTGGCCGAATTCGGTTCCCAACCTGGAGAGCTCGGCATTGAGCTCCCGCAGCCGCTCCTGCCCGGGACCGTCCAGCTGAATGCCTGTCTGCCGGAACTCCTTCAGATACTCATCCACCAGACGTGCCGACTCCCGGTCAAGACCCGTTGAATCGATGGCAGCGAAGCGCTCGAACAGGGCCCGGTTCAGGAACACTTCGTCCTGGTGGGCTGCAAAGCGCGGTGAAAGCTGGGTTTCCAGGTCCCGGATTTCGTCAGACGCGTCGGCAGAGACCAGGGTGAAGAACGCCGCAGCAGCCCTTTGGAGCAATTGGCCGGAGCGTTCCATCGCCACTGCCGTGTTCTCAAACGTGGCGGGGTCACTGTTCTCCGCGATCGCCTGGACTTCGGCCAAGTGCTCCGCGAATCCTGCCTCAGCCGCCTGGGCATAGTGGGATGCCTCTATGTCCACGAACGGGGGCAGTGCGAACGGGAGCATGCTCGGAGTGAGCAGGGGGTTTGTCATGAGGTAAATCTTCCACACAGGCCGCACCTTCTCAACGTCCCTCAAATGCTCGTGGCGTCCGTGGGCGTTGCCTAGAATGACCGCTATGGGGATTACCTGGCGAGGTGCTGCCTCGCGTGCCGGGTCCACGACAGTGGCCTTGGTCGCGGCTGCTGTGCTGGCAGGCTGCGGCCTCGTGGCGGAACAGGACGGGCAGCCGCTGCGGACGGCGGAGTCTGCTCCACAGAGTCCGGGTTCGGGCATCGCGTCGCTCACGGACACCGGTCCTGCCCCTAGCCCCACAGCCACACCTAGACCCACACCCACGCCCACGCCGGGTAAGGGCCCGGCCTGCCCAATGGTCCGGTGCACCACCGTGCTGGTCACCGGCGACATGTTGATCCACACCCAACTCTGGCAACAGGCGCAGCAGGACGCCGCAGCCGCCGGCAAGCCGGGCATGGATTTTGGGCCACTCCTGGAAGGGCAACGCAGGTACATCACCAACAGCGACCTCGCCATCTGCCACCAGGAGACGCCGGTGGCCGGCCCGGACGGTCCGTTTTCTGCGTACCCGTCGTTCAATGTTCCGCCCCAGATCATCACCGCGTCCAAGGACGTGGGGTACCAGGCCTGCACCACCGCCAGCAACCACACCATTGACCGTGGCACCGACGGGCTGCTGCGCACCCTGGACGCCCTGGATGCTGCCGGCCTTAAACACACAGGCTCCTACCGGACTGAAAGCGAATCCCACGGCATCCTCATCATGCAGACGGCGGCAGCAAAAGTCGCCATTATCCAAGCCACGTACGGGCTCAACGGACTGGTCCCTGAATATCCCTGGCAGGTGGACATGCTGGACACCGCATCCATGATTGCCAAGGCCGAAAAGGCAAGGACGTTGGGGGCGGACATTGTCCTGGCCGCCATGCACGCGGGTGATGAGTACGCCAGCGAACCGAACGCCCAGCAGGAGGAGGTGGCGCGTGCCCTGGTGGACAGCCGGCAGTTCAACCTGGTCTATGGCCACCACACCCACTCGGTGCTGCCCATCGAAAACTACAAAGGCACCTGGATTGTGTACGGCCTGGGCAACGGCGTCACGGAGCTGTCTCCCTGGTACGTGGTCAATAACGAGGGCCTGCTGGTGAGGGCGCAGTTTGGCCAGGACGTGTCAGGAAAGTGGTCGGCCACAGACCTGGCGTGGGCGCCATCGGTGATTGTCCGCGACCCGTACCGCTGGTGTTCCGTCGCCGCTGATGCGCCGCAGGGACAGTGTGCCGGTCCCGAGGAGGACATCGCCACCAGGCAGCGGACCAGCACGGTGGTGGAATCCCGCGGTGCGGGGGCAGCGGGTGCCCACGAACTCCTGATAACCCGCGAACCCTAAGCCTGACCGCCAAAAGGTGCGGGCCGCCGTCGGCCGCTCGACGCTGTGCCAGTCAGCGCGGGCGGCGCGCCGCGTGTTCCCTCGCCAGTTCCGCGTAATGGTCATCCGGGTGGCCGGGCTGGAATGTGCCGTACTTCCGCTCGGCCGCCGTCCGGATCAGGAAGTCGGCAATGGCTGGATTCTTCGGCAGCAACGACCCGTGCAGGTAGCTCGCCACGATGTTGCGGTACCGGGCACCTTCGTGGCCGTCGCTGCTGTTGTTTCCTGTCCCTTTGGCTACCGTGCCGAGCGGCCGCACCCCGTTGCCGAGCGTGGTCTGCCCGCTGTGGTTCTCGTAACCCAGCACCTCGCCGAACTCGGGCGTAGCCACCTTGACGTTGCCGATCAGGCGCTCCTCAGTGCCGTGGGTTTCCACGTCAAGAATGCCGATGCCGGGAATTACTGCTCCGGTGCGCGTTTTGAAGAACCGTCCGAAAAGCTGGTACAGCCCGCAGATGACCAGCATCGGCGCGCCGTCCTCAGCCAGGTCCTTCAGCGCTCCCGCACGTGCCTGCAGGTCGTCCTGGATGACCAGCTGGCCGCTGTCCTGGCCGCCGCCGCCCACGATGATGTCCACGTCCTTTGGGAAGGGATCACCAACGTTGTATTCGAGCAGTTCCGGGGTGTAACCGTGCCATCTGATGCGTTGCTGAAGGACCAGGGCGTTGCCCCAGTCGCCGTAGATGTTCATGTCGCGGGGGTAGAGCTGGACTATCCGGATGGTGCCCTTGCTCGCGGAGCTATCCGTTGCAGGATCCGCGCCTGACTGGCTCAAGAGACAACCTCCACGGTGGTGATTTTGGACAGCTCGCGGCGGATGGCCAGCATGGCTGTGTAGGTGCAGAAGATGCGCTTCGGCTTGCCCTGGGCTTCCCTAATAAAGGAGGCAAGGGCAGGCGTAATCTCGGGCTCGACCCCGCCGATCCGCACGTCGTCGTACTGCAGGCGCAAGGCCATGTCGTAGGCGCGGGAGCCGGTGAGCTGGTCCACTCCGCCCTCTCGCAGGGAGTCGAATTCCACATCCCACAGCCAGGACATGTCCCGGCCATCGGCGTAGTTGTCGTTGATGGCAATCATGGTGGCATAGCCGCGGGCGGGGAAGGACTTCAAGCCAAGCCGGAACCCGCTGGGGTTCTTGACCAGGACCAGGTCAAGGGGCTGCCCATCGACCGTGAGGCTTTCCCCGCGGCCGAAGGCAGGCGCAACCTGGGCGAGTGCGGCCAGCAGGGTGTCGTGGTCGGCGGTGGCTGCGCCACCGCCGCAAATGCTGCGGGCCAGGGTCAGTGCCGCCGCCGCATTGAAGATGTTGTAGACGCCGCGAAGCTTCATCCCGGTGGTGACCGTGACGCCGTCGTACTCAAATTCGGCGGTGTCCGCACCCACTTTGCGGAGGACGACGTCGGCGGCAGGCTTCTCGGGAAGGCCCGCCGGAGCGGGACTTCCGGGAGCGGCGCGCATGTCGTCGTCGTTGGGGAAGGTGCCCAGCAGCGAATCGTCCAGGCCGAAGTACTTGACGTCCTGCCCGGTCAGGGTGCTGGCGATCCTGGCGACGCGGGGGTCCTCCCGGTTCAGCACCACTGTTCCGGTGGTCTTGGCGGCGATGTGCTGGAGCAGCTGGGCCGTCTTGTCGATCTCACCGAACCGGTCCAGCTGGTCGCGGAGGACGTTCAGGAGCAGGCAGTAACGGGGCGGGACGCTGTTGACGAAGTGCACGGCGTGGGCCTCGTCGAGCTCCAGGACGGCGACGTCGGCATCGAGCCGGCCCCGCCAGTCCACTTCACCCAGCAGTGCGGCGGCGACGCCCCTCGTGAAGTTACTGCCGGTGCGGTTGGTGAAAACCTTCAGCCCCTGGCTCTCCAGCAGCTCCACCACCATTTTGGTGGTGGTTGTTTTGCCGTTGGTACCGCTGACCACGGCCACGCCGTGGGGGAGCGTGGTGAGGGTCCGCCGCATGAAGCCGGGATCGATTTTTTCGACCACCAGCCCGGGCAGGGCAGAGCCGCCGCCCCGTAGCCGGGACACCCGGCGGACCAGCTTGCCGAGCGGAACACTGAAGTAGAGCATGCTTCGAATATATCCCAGCAACGGCATGCAAGGGCCGTCGGGGCGGGTCTCCGGCGCCGGTCGGGAAGGCCGCGCCCCGTATGCTGGATGGATGACAAATTCCCCTTCAGCTGCTTCCGCGCGCGTGGGCTCGGGCTTGCGGATCGGCGTGCTGGCGCTTCAAGGTGACTTCCGCGAGCACCTCCATGCCATCGAAGCAACCGGAGCCGAGGGCGTCGGGATCCGCCGTCCGAAGGAACTGGACGGCCTGGACGGGCTGATCATTCCTGGCGGTGAATCCACCGCGATCGACAAGCTCGCCCGCGCCTTCGACCTCGCGGGACCCCTTCGGGAGCGGATTGCAGAGGGCCTGCCCGTTTACGGTTCCTGTGCCGGCATGATCCTGCTCGCCGCGGACATCGCTGATCCAGCCACAGACCTCGCCGGAGCTCCGCAACAGACCTTCGGCGGACTTGATATCACCGTCCGGCGCAACGCGTTCGGCCGGCAGCGCGAGTCCTTCGAAACGGACCTTGACTTCAAGGGACTCGATTTCAGCGCCACCGAAACCGGTGTTCCTCCGGTCCACGCCGTCTTTATCCGGGGCCCCTGGGTGGAACGCGTCGGCCCGGACGTGGAGATCCTTGCCCAGGTGGAACCGGCGGATCCGGAGCACGCCTCCCACGCGGTCCCGCTGCCCGGGACGGCTAGAATTGTTGCAGTGCGTTCCGGCCAGTTGCTGGCCACCTCCTTCCATCCGGAAGTGACCGGGGAAAAACGCGTACATGAACTTTTTATCCGCATGATCAGAGGAGAAGCGTAAAGCATGTCAGGCCACTCCAAATGGGCGACGACCAAGCACAAGAAGGCGATCATTGACAGCCGCCGCGCCAAGTCGTTCGCCAAGCTGATCAAGAACATCGAAGTTGCAGCCCGGATGGGCGGCCCGGACCTCGCCGGCAACCCCGGCCTGGAACTTGCCGTCACCAAGGCGAAGAAGACCTCGGTCCCCAACGACAACATCGACCGTGCCATCAAGCGCGGCGCCGGCCTCACCGGTGAAGTGGTTGACTACACGGAAATTATGTACGAAGCCCGCGGCCCGCAGGGCTCCGCGCTGCTGGTCGAGTGCCTCACGGACAACAAGAACCGTGCCGCCTCCGAGGTGCGCCTGGCCATCTCACGCAACGGCGGCACCATCGCCGACCCCGGATCCGTGAGCTACCTCTTCGCCCGCAAAGGCGTTGTCAACCTGCCCAAGAACGGCCTCAGCGAGGACGACGTCCTGATGGCAGTCCTGGACGCCGGCGCGGAGGAAGTCAAGGACAACGGGGAAACGTTCGAGATCCACTCCGAACCGGGTGACCTGCAGGCCATCCGCGAGGCACTCAACGAAGCCGGCATCGAGTACGACACCGACGAGGTGGAGTTTGTCCCCTCCATGCAGGTGGAACTCGACGTCGACGGCGCCCGCAAGTTCCTGAAGCTCGCAGACGCCCTCGAAGACCTCGACGACGTGCAGAACGTCTACAGCAACGCCGACCTCAGCGACGAAGTCCAGGCTGCCCTGGAATCCGAGTGACGCCCGGCCTTGCATGCTGAAACCGGACGCCCGTGACGCTGCGCGTACTGGGGGTTGACCCCGGACTGACCCGCTGCGGCATCGGCGTGGTGGACGTCGAACGGAACAGGCGTGCCACCATGGTGGCCGTTGGGGTGGTCGGGACCTCTCCGGACGAAACGCTGGACCAGCGCCTCCTGGTGATCGCGCTGGCAATCGACGAATGGCTGGACCGTTACGAGCCCCAGGTGCTCGCCGTCGAGCGTGTCTTCTCCCAGCTGAACGTCAGCACCGTGATGGGGGTGGCCCAGGCGTCCGGCGTGGTCATCGCCGCTGCCGCGCGGCGCGGGATCCCGGTGGCACTGCACACGCCGTCGGAAGTCAAAGCCGCAGTTACCGGCAGCGGATCCTCCAACAAGGATGCGGTGACCAAGCTGGTTACCAAGATCCTGCGGCTGGACGCGCCGCCGCGCCCGGCCGACGCGGCGGACGCCCTGGCGCTGGCCATCACGCATGCCTGGCGCGCCGGCAGCGGCGCGGCCGTTGCCACCACCGGGCCCGGCAGTTCTTCGCTCACGCCGGCCCAAAGAGCGTGGGCTGAAGCCGAAGCGAAGGTGCGGCGCGCACGCTGATTGTCCTGGCTGCTTGCTAGGGTATTCGTAGATATGTTCGGATCGCCGGTCCAATTCCTAGAGCCCGGCAGTAAACAGGAGCCAGGCCCTTGATCAGTTTCCTCCGCGGAACCGTAGCGCACGTTGGCCTGTCCACGGCCGTTATCGACCTCAATGGCGCGGGCATGAGCGTCAACGCCACGCCGCAGACCCTCAGCCGGCTCCGCACGGGCGAGGAGGGGCAGCTTTTTACCTCCCTGATCGTCCGGGAGGATTCGCTGACCCTCTTCGGTTTCGGGTCCGACGACGAGCGGGAAGTTTTCGATGTCCTGCTCAGTGTCAGCGGGGTGGGCCCGCGGCTTGCCCTGGCGGTTCTCGCTGTCCATGACCCGGAAGCTATCCGGGTGGCTGCACATACCGGGGACAGCAAAACGTTCACCAAGGTGCCCGGTATCGGGCCCAAGGTCGCCGGCCGGATCGTCCTGGAACTCGCAGGAAAGCTGGTTCCGCACGGCACCGGTGGCACGGCCAGCGCGCCCACCCCTGCAGAGGCTGCCTGGAAGCCCCAAGTGGTCGCGGCCATGACCAGCCTCGGCTGGTCCGAAAAGGACGCGTCGGCAAGTATCGACAAGGCATTGGCCGATGATCCCGAGGTCTCGTTCCGCGGCAATGTCCCGGAGATCCTGCGGACCACCCTTCGCTGGCTGGGCCAGGACGGGGCCCGCGCCGGCAACCGCGTAGGCAGCCGTGGTTGAACCGTCAGTGGTGGCCGCAGGGGAGGAGCCGGAGGAGCGCGCCATCGAGGCCGCCCTTCGGCCCAAGAACCTGCACGACTTCGTGGGCCAGCACCGGGTCCGCAAGCAGCTTTCCCTGGTGCTGCAGGCCTCCCGGATGCGGGGCCGGAGCGCGGACCATGTGCTGTTCTCCGGCCCGCCCGGCCTCGGCAAGACCACGCTGGCCATGATCGTTGCGTCCGAGATGAACGCCCCGCTGCGGATCAGCAGCGGCCCCGCCATCCAGCACGCCGGAGACCTGGCGGCCATCCTCTCCTCCCTGTCGGAGGGCGAGGTCCTGTTTTTGGACGAGATCCACCGCATGTCCCGGCCGGCAGAAGAAATGCTCTACATGGCCATGGAGGACTTCCGTGTGGACATCGTGGTGGGCAAGGGAGCCGGTGCCACGGCGATTCCGCTTGAACTTCCGCCGTTCACCCTTGTTGGCGCTACGACCCGCGCCGGCCTCCTGCCCGGGCCGCTGCGCGACCGCTTCGGCTTCACCGGGCACCTTGAGTTCTATTCCGTCGCCGAGCTCGAGCTTGTCCTGCGGCGCTCCGCGGGTCTGCTGGACCTCAAGGTCAATTCCGCCGGCTTCAGCGAAATCGCCGGCCGTTCACGCGGCACGCCCCGCATCGCCAACAGGTTGCTGCGGCGGGTACGCGACTGGGCGCTGGTCCACGGCATCGAACAGATCGACGCGCGGGCGGCGTCAGCTGCGCTGGATATGTACGAAGTGGACAAAAAAGGACTGGACAGGCTCGACCGGTCAGTCCTGGAGGCGCTGATCACCAAGTTCGGCGGCGGCCCTGTCGGGCTGTCCACCCTGGCCATCGCCGTCGGCGAAGAAACCGAGACCGTGGAAACGGTGGCCGAACCCTTCCTGGTCCGCGAGGGACTCCTGGGCCGCACTCCTCGGGGCCGGATCGCCATGGCCCCCGCCTGGACCCACCTTGGCTACGCCATCCCTGCCGGGGTCTTCGGGCAGGAGCCGCTGGACCTGTTCGAAACGGCCGGCGACGACGCTGACGGCAAGGAAGACTGGGCCCCGCAGAGCCAATAACAGGCTCCCTTCAGCTTTTCCCTTTAGACTGGTATGACGCTCGGCACGTTCGGGTCTTTGTTCCTGCAGCCACCAGAATGCGGCTGCGCCGGCGGAGAAGGAAATCCGTCAGGTTTTCTGTCCGCCAGTCCGGCCAGCGGACGGAACTCATCGGACGTCGCCGGAAACCGGCCAGGCACGCAATAGAACGGATTTCTCCCTTGGATCTAATGTCAATACTCCTCTTCGTCATGCTTGGCGTGTTCATCTTCATGATGTTCCGCCGCAACAAGAAGACGCAGCAGCAGCAGGCTGAACTCCAATCGCAGTTCGCTCCGGGCGTTGAGGTCATGACCAGCTTCGGTCTTTTCGGCCGCATCGTCGACATGGACGACGTCGAGAACAAGGTCACCCTGGAACTCTCCCCGGGCAACCTCGCCACGGTGCACCGCCAGGCCGTCACCAAGATCGTGGAGCCCGTCGCGGTTTCCGACGAGGACGCACCGGCTGTGCCCGCCGTGCCGGATGACGCTTCATCCCTCACCGCCCGCGAAACCGGCACCCAGTCCGCGTCAGTGGAGACCCCGGACGAGACCCTGAAGCGACTCAATGACGAGGGCAAGAAGGACAACTAGTCCCGCTGGTTCTACACAACACCTCTACGGCTGCGGATCGCCGCCGGTGCCGGCACCGAGCATGCACCGGCGGTTCCTCCGTGAATAAGAGAAAGATCAACAATGGCACGAACTGGCCTTAAGAAACCGGGCCTCAGGGTCCTGGTCTGGCTCGGCGTAATCCTCGCCGTGCTGACTGCTGTCCTTGCCGGCGGCACCATGGCCGGACAGGCGAGCTGGGCCCCGAAGCTGGCGCTGGACCTCGAAGGCGGCACCCAGATGATTCTGGCGCCGAAGGTCGAGGGCGGTTCGGACATCAACGAAGAACAGCTCAACCAGGCTGTGGCCATCATCCGCCAGCGCGTGGACGGTTCCGGCGTCGCTGAAGCAGAGATCAGCACCCAGTCGGGGCGCAACGTGGTGGTCAGCCTTCCAGGCACCCCCTCAAGCCAGACGCGCGACCTCATCCAGGCTTCCGCGGACATGAACTTCCGCCCGGTCCTCCTCAACGGTGCGGGCGCACCCGTCCCGGAGGAGTCGCGGGCTCCCGAGGACCAGCTGCCCAAGCCGACGGCGGAACCCGCCAACAGCAGCGACACCAACTGGATCACGCCGGAAATCTACCGCCAGTTCGAAGCCCTTGACTGCGACAACCCGTCCCAGGACGAGCAGGAACGCTCGGATCCGGCCAAGCCGCTGGTGACCTGTGAGCCCGCCTCCGGAACGAACCCGGCCATCAAGTACATCCTCGGTCCGGTAGAGGTCAAGGGCAGCAACATCGTCACGTCCTCCTTCCAGCTCCAGCAGGGCGCACAGGGCGCCGTCACGAACGAGTGGGCCGTCAACATCCAGTTCGACGACGAAGGCACCGCCAAGTTCAAAGAGGTCACCGAACGCCTGAACCAGTTCTACGTGGCTGCCGGCGGCGATACCGGAAACGACCCCAAGGCCCAGTTCGCCATTGTGCTGGATGACCAGGTGATCTCCGCGCCCCGCTCGCTTGCCGTCATTACTGACGGCCGGCCCCAGATTACCGGCGGCTTCACGGAACAGAGCGCCAAGGCCCTGTCCGACCAGCTCCGCTTCGGCGCCCTGCCCATCAGCTTCGAGATCCAGAGTGAGCAGCAGATCTCTGCCACCCTCGGTGGCGAACAGCTGCGCATGGGCCTCCTCGCGGGCGTGATCGGCCTGCTGCTGGTGGTGGTGTACTCGCTCTTCCAGTACCGGGCCCTCGGCTTCGTGACCATTGCCTCGCTGGTGGTGGCCGGCATACTGACCTATCTCGCCATCGCCATCCTGGGCTGGACCGAAAACTACCGGTTGTCCCTGGCCGGAGTGGCCGGCATCATCGTCGCCATCGGCCAGACGGCAGACTCATTCATCGTCTACTTCGAGCGCATCCGCGATGAGCTCCGTGAGGGACGCGGCCTGGTGTCCGCCGTCGAAAACGGCTGGAAGCGGGCCAAACGCACCGTCCTGGCTTCCAAGGCCGTCAACCTCCTTGCAGCCCTGGTCCTGTACTTCGTAGCGGTGGGCAACGTCCGTGGTTTTGCCTTCACCCTTGGCCTCACCGCCATCGCCGACCTCATTGTGGTGTTTATGTTCACGCACCCCACCCTGCAGTTGCTGGCACGCACCAGGTTCTTTGGTGAAGGCCACCGGCTGTCCGGCCTCGACCCCAAGCGTCTGGGCGCCGTGCCGCTCTACCGTGGTGCAGGCCGAATCCGTACGCCCGAAGACAAGCCTGCCGCCGTGGTACGCACCAAGAATGCCGGTGCCGCGGCCGAGGCAGAGCGCCGGATGACCATTGCCGAGCGCCGGATGGCGCAGAAGCAGGAGCAGCTCGCAGGCTCCTCCAAGTCTGCAGCGAAGGAGAACAAGTAATGCCAAGCTTCGCGAATTTCGGCAACGAGCTCTACACAGGCAAGCGCTCCTACAACTTTGTGGGCGCCAAGAAGATCTGGTTCATCATTGCGGCTGTTGCCGTTGCCCTGTCCATCCTGATTCCCGTGGCCAAGGGCGGCTTCAACCTCGGCATCGAGTTCCGCGGCGGGTCCGAGTTCACCGTCTCAAACGTCCAGACGACTGACGCGGCCGTGGGCGAAAAGGCCGTCACGGATGTGGTGGAGGGCAGCGTTCCGCGCGTAGCCAACGTCGCCGGGACCACCATGCGGATCCAGACCGACAAACTGACCGACGACGAAACCCTTCGCATCAAGGAGGGCCTGACCGCGGCCTACGGCGTCACGGACAACGAAGTGACGTCAACGTTCGTGGGTCCGACGTGGGGTGCAGACGTAACCAAGCAGGCACTGATCGGCCTGGTGATTTTTGTGCTCCTGGCCGCGGTGCTGATGGCGTTGTACTTCCGCACCTGGAAGATGTCACTCTCGGCAATCGCCGGCATGGTGGTCACGATGTTCGTCACGGCAGGGGTCTACGCCCTCAGCGACTTCGAAGTTACCCCGTCCGCCATTATCGGGTTCCTGACCGTCCTCAGTTACTCGCTGTACGACACGGTGGTGGTGTTCGACAAGATCCGCGAGAACACCGCGGACCTGGACGCCTCAACCCGGCGTACTTTTGCTGAGGAAGTCAACCTGGCGGTGAACCAGACCCTGGTCCGCTCGATCAACACCATGATGGTGGCGATCCTCCCTGTGGGTGCCATCCTGTTCATTGGTGCGGGCCTGCTGGGCGCGGGAACCCTGCGCGACCTCTCGCTTGCGCTGTTCGTCGGCATCCTGATTGGCACCGCAGCCACGATTTTCGTCGCGGCCCCCATGTACGCCTGGCTGCGCCAGAACGAGCCGGATCTGGTCAGGCAGGCCAAGCGGGTGGAGCACCGCCGTGCCGAGGCTGCTTCCAGGTCTGGAGCAACGGCGGTGGAGCCGGCCCAAACCTAAGCCGCTGGTGCCGGGCCGGGCCGTGTCAGAACCTTGACACGGCCCGGCCCGTCCTGTTTTAAGGGCCGGTTTAAAAAGTCCCCCGGCGGAGGAATAGACTGAAGTAATTAAACGGTGGTGAGGGGTGCTTCATTGGAAGAACGTTCGGCGTCGGTGCCAACGGCACAGGGAGATAAAAGTCCTTCCGGTCTGCAGACCGGTGCGGCTGCTTCCGCACGTCCGGGTTCGTTGGTTCCCGTGGACAACTCCGGGTCCCGCCCCACGTTCCCGGGCCGTAGGGAGCGCACCCGCTCCAGGCTTGCCCGGCTGACAGGACGCGGCGCGGCCAATTATTCGCCCATCCTCGAGCCGCTGCTGAGGACGGTCAGGGCCAACAATCCCAAAGAGGATTTTGACCTGATCCAGCGCGCTTTCGACGTGGCGGAGCAAAGCCACCGGGGGCAGAAGCGCAAGAGCGGCGATCCCTACATCACCCACCCTGTTGCGGTGGCCACCATCCTTGCCGAACTGGGCCTGAGCGGGACAACCCTGGCGGCGGCTCTCCTGCACGACACCGTCGAGGACACCCCGTACACCCTTGCCGACCTGAAGCGCGATTTCGGGCCTGAAGTGGCCATGCTCGTTGACGGCGTGACCAAGCTGGACAAGGTCAGCTTCGGGGAAGCAGCGCAGTCCGAGACCGTGCGCAAGATGGTCGTGGCCATGGCCAAGGACATCCGCGTCCTCATGATCAAACTGGCGGACCGGCTTCACAACGCCCGCACGTGGCGTTTCGTGTCCGCCGAATCTTCGGCCCGCAAGGCCCGGGAAACGCTGGAAATCTTTGCCCCGCTTGCACACCGCCTGGGTATGAACACCATCAAGTGGGAACTGGAAGACCTCTCCTTCGCGGCGCTGTACCCGAAGGTGTACGAAGAGATTGTCCGCATGGTGGGGGACAGGACCCCTGAGCGGGAGAAGAGCCTGAGCGTCATCCGCGACCAGATCACGGAAGACCTCCGCACTGCCCGCATCAAGGCGACCATCACGGGCCGTCCCAAGCATTACTACTCGATTTACCAGAAGATGATTGTCCGCGACAAGGACTTCGACGACATCAACGACCTCATGGGTGTCCGTGTCCTGGTGGACTCCGTCCGGGACTGTTACGCAGCCCTTGGTACCATGCACTCGCGGTGGAACCCGCTGCCCGGCAGGTTCAAGGACTACATCGCGATGCCGAAGTTCAACATGTACCAGTCGCTGCACACCACCGTGATCGGCCCGGGCGGCAAGCCGGTGGAAATTCAGATCCGGACCCACGAGATGCACCGCCGCGCCGAATACGGCGTGGCGGCACACTGGAAGTACAAGGACCAGCCCAACCGGACTGCCGTGGGCCCGGGCAGCCCCCGCGACGGCGACATGGGCTGGCTGCGGTCGCTGGTGGACTGGCAGCAGGAAACGTCGGATCCTGGCGAGTTCCTTGACTCGCTCCGGTTCGAGATCAACGCCCGTGAGGTGTTCGTTTTCACGCCCAAGGGTGAGGTCATGGCCTTGCCGGCTGGATCTACTCCGGTGGACTTCGCGTATGCCGTCCATACCGAGGTGGGGCACCGCACCATCGGTGCCCGGGTCAACGGGAAGCTGGTTCCGCTCAACAGCGAGTTGAACCACGGCGACTGGGTGGAAATCTTCACCTCCAAGGCCGAAGGCGCCGGACCCAGCCAGGACTGGCAGCATTTCGTCAAGAGTGCCAGGGCCCGCAACAAGATCCGGCAGTGGTTCAGCAAGGAACGCCGTGAAGAGGCGATCGACCGCGGCAAGGAACTGCTGACCCGCGCCATGCGGAAGCAGAATCTTCCCCTGCAGCGCCTGATGACGCACGAGGCCCTGGCCGCAGTAGCGCAGGAATTCAAGTACGTTGACATTTCCGGCCTGTACGCCGGCGTGGGCGACGGCCACACCTCCGCGCAGTCGGTCATGGAGAAGCTCGTCGAAAGTCTCGGCGGCAACGAAAGCACCGACGACGACATCACCGAAGTCAGCGTCCCCACCCAGGTAACGAAGGCACGGTTCTCCGATTCCGGCGTTGTGGTCCGCGGCGTCGGTGACGTCTGGGTGAAGCTTGCCCGCTGCTGCACTCCTGTGCCGCCGGATCCCATCCTCGGCTTCGTGACCAGGGGCTCGGGGGTGTCAGTACACCGCACCGACTGCACCAACATCTCGGACCTGAAGGACCAGCCGGACCGGATCGTTGACGTGGACTGGGCGCCCACGCAGTCCAGCGTGTTCCTGGTGGAAATTCAGGTGGAGGCGCTGGACCGCAAATCGCTGCTCTCCGACGTGACGCGTGTGCTGTCCGAAAACCACGTGAACATCCTCGCAGCGAGCGTCCATACCTCCACTGACCGGGTGGCCATCTCAAAGTTCGCCTTCGAGATGGGGGACCCCAAGTATCTGCACCACGTCCTTAGTGCCGTCCGTCGCATTGACGGGGTTTTCGACGTCTACCGCACCACCGGGAACAAGCGCCGGAGCTAGCAGGGCCAACTTCTCCAGGGCTGCTTTCTTATGCGGAACGCGGGGGCTGGCCTCGATGGCAAGTACCAGCAAACGCAGGCGCACATCGTTCTGCGGGCGGGCGAGCAGCCCCTGAAGCGTGGGAATGGCGCGTTCGGCCTCCACATGAAGGGCGACATCAAGGGCAGTCCGCAGGGGACTGGAGACCATCAGGCCACCGAGGCTGACGACGTCAAAGGGACCAAGCCTCACCTCATGCAGGGTGCAGCCCCTGGTGTTCCGGAGGCTTGAAACCCGCCGCTTCGCGTCCACCAGGAGGGCAATCCGGTCCGGTTCGCCCGCGCAGCCGTAAATCCATGCCGCTGTCATACGGCCCGCGACTACCCGCTGGCGGACAGCCGCGGGGACGGCCCCCGCTGCAGCCCGTGCCCGCAACTGCGGGGAGGCTGTGGCACCGGGCAACGTGTAGCCGTGCTGATGGAAACGCTCCAGCAGGCCGTCCGAGGCCAAGGATTGCAGCTCCGGCGACGCAAAAGGCATGCCAGGGGCGTACAACTCAGGAAAACGGGGTGCTGCTTCTCCGCCCTGAACATGGTCCCTGGCGGAGGGAGGAGTTGATGGATTCGCCATCCACCCATCCTGCCGCGCCTGCGCTTAACAGGCACAGGCCCGGCACCGGATATGTGGATAACCGGGGCCGGGCCTGGAGTAAGTGGCGGCGTGTACGGGCCGACCGATAAGCCTAGGACAGCTCGCTGGCCGAGCGCTGGATCTGGTCAAGCCACGCCTGCCGTGCTTCAAGGGCTTCCTGAGCGGCCTTGATCCGACGCTGGTCGCCGGTTTTCTCGGCCTTGGCGAGGTCGTCCTGCAGCCCGGCGATGGCGGATTCCAGCTGGGAGAGGGCGCTGTTGGTGCGTGCTTTCCGTTCAGGGTTGGACCGCTGCCACTGTTCTTCCTCAGCGTGGCGCACTGCGTCCTCAACCTTGCGCAGTCCGGCTTCAATGCGTCCCATGTCTGCCCGGGGGACCTTGCCGGCCTCTTCCCAGCGGTCCCGGACGGACTGCAGGGCCTTCTTAGCGGCCCCGAGGTCCTTCACGGGGAGGATCGCGTTGGCCTCGGTCAGGAGGGCTTCCTTGACCGTGAGGTTTGCCGCGTACTCCTGGTCGATCTCGTCATTAGCGGACTGGCGGTTTGTAAAGAAGACGTCCTGGGCGGCCCGGAACCGTGCCCACAGGGCGTCGTCGTCCTTCCGGCTCGCGCGCGGGGAGGCCTTCCACTGGTCCATCAGGCGGCGGTACTCGCCGGCGGCGAAACCCCAGTCGGTGGAGGTGGACAGCGCTTCCGCTTCGGCGATCAGCTTTTCCTTGGCCGACTTGGCAGCGGAGTTGTTGCTGTCCAGCTGTGAGAAGTAGGCACGGCGGTGCCGGTCAAAGACGGTGCGCGCAGCACGGAAACGCTTCCACAGGGCGTCCTCGTTGCTGCGTCCCAACCGGACTCCGCTCTTCTGGGCAGTCTTCCAGCTCTCGAAGAGTTCGTTCATCCTGGCGCTGGAGGTCTTCCACTGCGTCTGGGCCGGGTCCTGGCCGGAAATCTGCTCTGCTTCGGCAACGATCGCCTCGCGTGCGGCGAGCTCGGAGGCGCGGACGGCCTCGTGCTCAGCCTTTTCCGCCTTTTCCAGCTCAGCAATCTGGGTGGAGAGCTCGTCGAGGCGCGCCTCCGCGGACCGGAGGTCGCCCACCATATTCCGCTCGGCCAGCTGTTCGCGGAGGTGCGTGACGGTCTTCTGCATGTCGGTGCTCGGGGCCTTGGAGCTGACGCGCTGCTCGAGCAGCACAATCTGGGCCACTACGTCGTCGTATTTCCGGGCAAAGTACGCCAGGGCTTCGTCGTCACTGACGTCCGGGTACTGGCCGACAGGGTGCTCGGCGCCGTCGATGGTCAGGAAAACGTGTCCGTCGCCCTCAACGCGTCCCCATTTCGAGGCTTCCGCCAGCGAAGTGGACGGCGCTGGTGCGACCTGTGCTGCGGCAGGTGCGGCAGCGGGCTTGGGGCGGGAGGCAAAAGCAGCCGGGGAGGGCGCCGGGCGGGGCGCCGCTGCCGGGGCACTGCTCTCCGGTTCGTTGCCCTCCGGTTCGTTGCCCTCTGGTTCGTTGCTCTCCGCGGCGTTCTCCGCCGGGGCTTCCGCTGCCGGGGCGTTGCTCTCCGCGGCGTTCTCCACCGGGGCTTCCGCTGCCGGGGTGGTGGCTGCTTCAGATGCTGCGTCGTCGGCGGCAAATGCCGTCGTCTCGGTCAGGTCTGTTGCTGTTTCGTCGGATTTCTGACTGTCTGTCACCGCTAAAAGTCTTTCGCTTGGAGGAAAATACTCAGGTCCTGCGCCGCAGCCGCCGGGGCCGGGCCTCCTACTTCAGAGAAAACGAGTCTATCGTGACTGGTTCCACAGGTGCGCCGTCTGTGTCGCTGCTGCCCGGCGTAATTCCGGCGGAAGCTATGTTCGACACCACTTCCAGGCCGGAGGTCACCCTTCCCACCACCGTGTACCCGCCGGCGGTATCGGCCGGGATGACCGTGTCCTTGTAGACGATAAAGAACTGCTGTCCGTTCCCAAAGGCGTTATTGCCCGTACGGGCAACGGCGACAGTTCCGGCGGGATAAGTGTTGTCCGCGGGGGTGTTTTCCAGCGGTCCCCACGTGTAGTCAGGATCGCCCTGGCCCTCAGGGCCGGAGGCGCCGCATTGCAGCAGCCCAAAGGTCTCGCCGGTGGTGAGGCGGTGGCAGGATTTTCCATTGTAATAGCCCTCATCGCTGAGGGACTTGAAAACAGCGGCCGCCTGCGGGGCAGTTGTCCCGTCAAGCTCCACCGCGAGGGCGCTCCCGTTAAGGACCAGGTCTCCGGTGAACGTCTTGCCCGCAGCGGTCTCGGCCGCCGGGATATTCGGGCCGTTGGTGGCCTGGGCAGTCGGGCTCGCAGGTGCCGACGCGGACGGGCTGGTCAGCCCGGCCTCGGCTGCGGCGAACTCCTCCTCAGTCGGATTACCGGCAAAAGCGGTGAGCTGGAGTACGACGGCGAGGACAACGGCGGCGGTTCCGGCACCGGCGGCGATGACGTTGTCCCGCTTACGACGCTTCTCCTGGTCCCGCCGCAGCTCGCGCTTGGCTTCCATCTGCTGGATGCGGCGCTTTGCTTCGCGGGCGCTGCGTGAACTGGCCGCCAAGGGTCCTCCTTATTGTCGGGCTGCTGCACAGCGTGGCGTGAGGCCTCGGGCGCAGTTGTCTGACGGCCGAGCCCTGCCGGTCCGCCGTATTAGAGATGCCGGCGGATGACGCATAAACTGACTGCCGCACATAGTTTATGCATGACTGGCTGGACTGCCGCCGTTCCTGGCCCGTTTCGGGATTCCGGGCAAGTCCCAGGCACAACACCTACGAGGAGAAAATCCACCATGGCACGCACCGCCTCCCTGTCCGGATTCCCCGAGTGGCTTCCCGAGGAGCGGCTGGTGGAGCTGCATGTGCTGGACACGCTCCGCCGGGTATTTGAGCTGCATGGCTTCTCTTCCATCGAGACCCGGGCCGTGGAAACGGTTGGCCAGCTGCTGCGCAAGGGTGAGATTGACAAGGAAGTGTACGGCCTCAGCCGGCTGCAGGAGGACGAGAGCGACAATCCGGTCAAGGGAGGCAAGGCCGATCCGCACGCCCTTGCCCTGCACTTTGATCTCACCGTCCCGTTTGCCCGTTATGTGGTGGAGAACGCCGGCTACCTCGCCTTCCCGTTCCGCCGTTACCAGATCCAGAAGGTTTGGCGCGGTGAGCGTCCCCAAGAAGGCCGTGCCCGTGAATTCACCCAGGCAGACATCGACGTGGTGGGGGACGGCGACCTGCCCTTCCGGTACGACGTCGAAATCGCGCTGGTGATTGCCGAGGCCCTCAGCGCCCTCCCGATCCCGGACTTCCGCCTTCGGATCAATAACCGCAAGCTCGCGGAGGGCTTCTACCGGGGCATCGGGCTCGAGGACACTGCCGGCGTGCTGCGCAGTATCGACAAACTCGAAAAGATCGGCCCGGACAAGGTGGCTGACCTGCTCAAGGCGGAACTGGGGGCAACCGACGAACAGGCGCAGAAGGCGCTGCAGCTGGCTGCGATCCGCACGGAGGACACATCCTTCGTGGCACAGGTTCAGGCGCTGGGGGTGAGCAACGAGCTGCTGGATGAGGGCTTGAACGAGCTGGAACAGGTGATCGAAGCGGCTGTCCAGCGCGCCCCCGGCAAGGTGGTGGCTGACCTCAGCATCGCCCGCGGCCTGGACTACTACACCGGCACCGTTGTGGAAACCGTACTGGTGGGCCACGAGCAGCTGGGCTCCATCTGCTCCGGCGGACGTTACGACGCGCTGGCGTCAAAGGGCAACCGGAAGTTTCCGGGGGTGGGCCTTTCCATCGGCGTCACCCGGCTGGTCTCCCGCATCCTCAGCCAGGAACTGGCCAAGGCCTCGCGATCGGTTCCGACCGCAGTCCTCGTTTCCCTCGCCTCCGATGACAGCTGGAGTGCGGCACAGGACGTTGCAGCCCAGCTCCGCAGCCGTGGGATCGCCACCGAGGTCGCGGCAAAGGCGGAGAAGTTCGGCAAGCAGATCAAGTTCGCCGACCGCCGGGGCATCCCCTTCGTCTGGTTTACGGACGACGACGGCACCCACCAGGTGAAGGACATCCGCACCGGCGAACAGGTGGTCGCGTTCCCGGAAACCTGGACCCCCCCGGTGCAGGATCTGACCGTTCAAGTGGCCTCAACAGTGCCGGTGGCATCCGCGGTATAGGGACCTGACGTTCTACGTCATCACCGATTGCTTGAAGTGGGCGCGTTTAAATGCCGCGGCGCGCTCCCGGTGCTGACGACGGCGGTGCGGGGCAGCAGCCCCTGCGGTCGCTAAGGTGCCTGTCAAGCGAGTTCTGGTCATTTGGGTGCCGGGCGGTGGGGCAGTGGACCGGTAGGTATGGCCCGTGGGTGTGCGGAGTTCTACTGAGCGTCGGGGTCCCGGGGTGGGTGTGGCTGTCCATCCGGGTGCTTCTTTGGTGTGGTTGCAGGCTTCGCAGAGGCCTTGTCCGTTTCGGCTGTTGGTGGGGCCGTCTTTGTGCCAGGGGATGATGTGGTCGTGGTGGCGGATGGGCGCGTCGCAGTAGGGGGTGCGGCAGGTGTCGTCCCTGATTTGAATGAACCGGCGGAGCCCCGGTGGGAAGAGCCGGGCCTTGGAGTCCATCGCGACCAGTTCGCCGGTGGTTGGTGCGGTGTAGAGCCGGCGAAGCCAGACCTTGAACCCGGCATTCTCCGGGATAGCTGTTTCCCTGCCGGCAGGCTCTGAACCAAACGCTCCCACGACTGCTTTTCTGGCCCAGCTGCCGGGGACGACGCCGTAGCCGGTGAGTCTGGCTGGTTCACTGTGGCCTTGGAAGAGGGTGCGGTCGGTCATCACAAGCTGGATCTCGACCCCGTTGATCCCGCCCGGGGTGCCGGTGACGCGTTCGACGAGGGCGTCGGCCATGATCGCGCCCTTTGGACGTTCATCGCCAGAAGACTTAAGTGCGTCGGCGTGGCGGGTGAGGGCTGCGTAGGCGGCGACGCCCTGCGCGACCGGAACCAGTGCCGTGAGGTAAGCCATGGTGTCGGGCGCAGGGCGGAGGCTGACCGTTCGCTCTGAGACGGCATGGGAAGCCCGCTTCGCGACAGACCGGGGGTCCCGCCGGTACGCTGCGGCACGGACGGCGCCGGTGATGGCCCGGTCTCCGGCGCCGGCGAGGGTCCCGGTGTCGGCGGCGATTTCCTCGTCCACGGCGGCCCGGTCCTCGGCGGACAAGCAGGCTGTTTCTTTCACGATCAGGGTGGCGCGCCACTCATTCAGCTGCCCGGACTCGAGAGCTGCGAGGGTGTGGGGCATTCCGGTGACCAGGGCTTTCCCCAAGCCCAGCAGCCTGCCGCCCCTGACAGGGGACTCCCGGCGGGCGAGGGCGATTTCCGCTCCCACCCCGGCGCCGAGCTCATCTGCCGGGACATCCGCTGCGGCCTGGTCCTGTCTCCTCGCGAGGCCGTAGGCCACAGCGATCCTGGCCTGCTTTGCAGCGGCGGCCCCCTTCAGGTCCTCCAGTTCACGCAGTTGGTCAATCATTCCCTGACTATCAGGCGCGGGACGGATGGATGCCACGGTGCGCACGGCATCAGCAACCCGGGGACCACGGGAACTTCCCTTTGCTTGAGTCGCTTCCTGACCCCGGGTTGCCGACGACCGTGTTGCTTCCATAGCCAAAGTCTTCCAGCCGGGCGCGGCAAAAACAGATGCCCGAGGAGCTATGTGGATAACTTTCGCCGCGCCCGCAGCCGTAGCCGCAGCACCAGCCAGCGCCCCGCTACACCGGTGGCCAGGACCGCCATCATGGTGAGCACCGAGGCCGGTGGAAGGGTGAAGGCCAACAAAAGGCAGGCCAGGAATCCCACTGCGTTGAGCCACCTGGGTGCGTACCCGGGGTGCGATGCCAGCGTGTAGGCAGAGGCGTTGGCCACCGCGTAGTACAGGAGCACGCCGAAACTTGAAAAGCCCACCACAGTCATGACGTCGGTGGTCAGCAGGAGCAGGATAACGACCGCAGCAACGGCGACTTCGGCAGCGTACGGAACAGTGTGCTTTCCGCCCACCCGGGCCAGCTGCCGGGGAAGGTCCCGTTCGCGTGCCATGGCCAAAGTGGTGCGTCCCACGCCGGTAATGAGGGCAAGGAGCGCTCCGAGGCACGCAGCCGCCGCCCCCGCCTGCACCAACGGCGCACCGGCTGCCAGCCGTGACTGCAGGACCGCTTCCAGCAGCGGGGTGTGTGTACCCGCCAATTCTCCGCCGGGAAGGTGGTTGAGCAGCAGCAGTGCCAGTGCCAGGTAAATGACGAAGGCGGCAGACAGTGCGGCCAGGATGGCCTTCGGAATGGAGCGGGACGGGTCCTTGATTTCCTCGCCCAGCGTGGCAATCCGGGCGTAACCTGCGAAGGCGAAGAACAGCAGTCCGGCAGCTGGCAACACACCCCCGGGTCCGCCCGAGGAAGCCGTCAGAGGTCCTTCCGCTGCCGGGTGCGGCCCCACAATCGCCGCAACGGCCACAAACACCAGGGTGGCCAGCACCACGCACAGCAGGATGCGGGTCAGCAGTGCCGTCCGGGTGATTCCCAGCAAGTTGACTGCGGTCAACGCCACCACCGCCGCGATGGCCACCGGCACTGCATAGGCACCGGCAACATAACTGCCGAATGTCAGCGCCATCGCTGCGCACGAGGCGGTTTTTCCGGTGACGAAGCCCCAACCGGCGAGGAACCCCGGCCACTCACCGAGCTGTTTGCGGCCGTAGACGTACGTCCCTCCGCTGGTGGGATACTTCGCTGCCAGGGCAGCTGATGCGACCGCGTTGCAGTACGCAACGCCCCCGGCAATGACCACCGATAGGACCAGCAAATTTCCCGCCAACGCGGCGGCGGGGGAGAAGACGACGAACACTCCCGCGCCCAGCATGGAGCCAAGGCCGATAACGGTGGCATCGAAGGTGCCAAGCCTTCGATGCAGTTGCTGGTGCGCGCTCATGCGGTGACAGTCCCTTTGCAGCGGGTAAACTCGAACGGAATCGTTCCCCGGACGATCCTATTTAACTTTCCGTATGACTTCCCGTGTTACCCCGCAGAAAGGCGTGCTGTGCTGCGCACACATGACCTCGGATCCCTTCGTTCCGAGCACATTGGACAAACCGTAACCCTCGCTGGCTGGGTGGGCCGCCGTCGTGATCACGGTGGTGTGGCTTTCGTGGACCTGCGCGACGCTTCCGGCGTGGCACAGGTTGTGGTCCGCGAGGAAGAAGTTTTCCACGGCCTGCGCAACGAGTATGTCCTGCAGGTCACCGGCACCGTCTCCAAGCGGCCTGAGGGTAATGAGAACCCGGCGCTGGCCACCGGCGGGATCGAGGTCATGGCGGACAAGGTGGTCATCCTCAACACCTCCGAGCCGCTCCCGTTCCAGATCGACGAGCACGTTGAGGTGGGCGAGGAAGCACGCCTGAAGCACCGCTACCTGGACCTGCGCCGGCCCGGTCCCGCCCGCAACCTCCGGCTGCGCTCGGAGGCAAACCGCGTGGCCCGTGAGCTGCTGCACCAGGATGGCTTCGTGGAGGTTGAAACCCCCACTCTGACCCGTTCGACGCCGGAAGGCGCCCGGGACTTCGTGGTCCCCGCCCGCCTGGCCCCGGGTTCGTGGTATGCCCTGCCGCAGTCACCGCAGCTTTTCAAGCAACTCCTGCAGGTGGGCGGCTTCGAGAAGTACTACCAGATCGCCCGCTGCTACCGCGACGAGGACTTCCGCGCCGACCGCCAGCCGGAATTCACCCAGCTGGACATTGAAGCCAGCTTCGTGGACCAGGACGACATCATTGCCCTCGGCGAAAACATCGTCAAGGCACTGTGGAAGCTGATCGACGTCGAGATCCCGACGCCTATCCAGCGCATCACCTACGCGGACGCCATGGCCCGGTACGGCTCGGACAAGCCCGACCTCCGCTTCGGCGTGGAGCTGACCGAGCTCACTGAGTTCTTCAAGGACACCAACTTCGGTGTCTTCAAGGCCCCGTACGTGGGCGCCGTGGTGATGCCGGGCGGTGCCTCCCAGCCCCGCCGCACGCTGGACGGCTGGCAGGAATTCGCCAAGCAGCGCGGGCACAAGGGCCTTGCCTATGTCCTGTTCAAGGAAGACGGCGAGCTCGCCGGCCCGGTTGCCAAGAACCTGACCGACACCGAGCGCGCAGGCCTCGCGGATGCCGTGGGCGCCAAGCCCGGCGACTGCATCTTCTTCGCGGCCGGCGAGAAGTCGGCCGCCCGCGCCCTTCTCGGTGCTGCCCGCGTCGAAATCGGGCACCGCACCGGCCTGATCGACCCCAAGGCCTGGGCTTTCTGCTGGGTAGTGGACGCGCCCATGTTCGAACCCGCCGCAGCAGCGGTGGCGTCCGGGGATGTGGCCGTCGGGGCCGGCAAGTGGACGGCTGTGCACCACGCTTTCACTTCACCCAAGCCCGAGTTCCTGGACACGTTCGACCAGGATCCGGAGTCCGCCCTGTCCTACGCCTACGACATCGTCTGCAACGGCAATGAAATCGGCGGCGGTTCCATCCGTATCCACGAGCGCGATGTCCAGGAACGCGTCTTCGAACTGATGGGCCTCGACCGCGAGGATGCCCAGACCAAGTTTGGCTTCCTGCTGGAGGGTTTCAAGTACGGCGCCCCTCCGCACGGCGGCATCGCCTTCGGCTGGGACCGTGTGGTGGCATTGCTGGCCGGCGTGGAGTCCATCCGCGACGTTATTGCCTTCCCAAAGACCGGCAACGGTTACGATCCCCTGACGGCGGCCCCGGCCCCGATCACGCCGCAGCAGCGCAAGGAAGCCGGCGTGGACTTCAAGCCGGAGGCCAAACCGGCAGAAGGCAAGTAAAGCACCACTGATCCAACTGAAGGCTCTCCCTGGAAGGGAGGGCCTTCAGGCTTTTCCGCAGACAGGAGTCCTTGTGGCCCACAGCTTCCCCGGTCACCAAACCCGCGCCTTCGAAACGCTCATGGATGCTGCCTGGCCCGCCGTCGAGCGTTACGACACGGGGGAGTGGGTCCTCCGGGCTGCCGCCGGGGTCACCCAGCGAGCCAACTCGGTGTGGCCGCGGGAGTCCACCGCGGAGCCCCGGGCCGCGCTGCGCGAGGCGGTCCAGTGGTACCGGAAGCGGCGTCTTCCCCTGATCTTCCAGATAACGGACACGCCTGCCAACGCCGGGCTGAACGACTATTTGGACGCGCAGGGCTTCACGCGGCAGTCCGAGACGCTCGTTATGGCCCGGCCGGCTGGTGTTGACCCTCCGAGTCCGGCGGCAGCTGGGAGGGTTGAGTTCCGAGATCAGCCGGAAGAGGAATGGCTGGACCTTTGGTGGCGCGTGGACGGCCGGGGCGGCCAGGCCGAACGGGAGATTGCGAGAACCATATTGGCCGGGTGCCCGTCCCTCTACGCCTTAGTGAGGGATGACGACGGCGTGCCGGCCGCTGTTGGGCGCCTCGCCCTGGTGGAGGGAACCGGCGGCATCTACTGCATGGCAACCTCGCCGTCCCACCGGAGGCGCGGCTACGCTTCGGCGGTGCTGCAGGCGCTCCTGTCCGAAGGGGACGCCCGCGGCCTTACCAGCACCTGGTTGCTGGTCACAGCGGCCAACGAAGCAGCCCAGCAGCTGTACCGTCAGGCCGGGTTCGAGGAGTCGGGCCGCTACCTCTACCGCCAGCAGCGGCCCCGGCGCGCCCTGACGGGCTGCTGAAGCGTTAGCGCCAGTCCAGCGGCCGTTCCGTCCGGTTTCAGACACGGAGCCTACGCGGGCGGGTCGCTGACCTGGATCCGAACCGAGCAGGCGTCCGCTGCCGCCTTCTTCAGCACAGCGGCCTTGGGGTCCGGAACGTCAAGGCAGGCCAGGCGGGGCAGCCCGGCATAGTCCTGCAGGGCCGGGTGGTCGAGGACAAAGCCCGCCAACGCCCGGTCGCCGCCGGGAACCATATACTCAAACGGCTCACCGCTGAATACCCGGCGGGCCTGTTCGGCTACAGCGTCCACGAGTGCGTCCGCCTGGTTGGACCGCCGCCGCGCGAACCGTTGCTGGGACTGGCCGCCCGCGGCGGTCCGGGACTGCACGTAGGTGGAGCCGACCTTCGAAGCCAAGGGCACGCCCTCACTGACCACCGCAACCCCGTAACCTCCACGCCGGACCAGCAGAAGGCCGAGCCGGCGTGGCTGTGACGCGAGGGAGGCGAGCCGTTCCAGCGCGTCGGCGCCGCGGCCCGGCCTGCCGTCGATGGGCCAGGGCGCCTGCAGGAGCGCTTCGGCGCCGTCACCAGCAAGAAGGTGCAGGCCGTCGTCGTCATCCCGCATCTGGAACCCGCCGTGCGCCGCGCCGAACCTCTCCGTCCAGCCGGGCAGGCGGCTGCCCGTGACGTAGGCCGTGCGGACGGAGGGCTGCCGCTGCCCGCCGGCGGAGGTACGTGCGGACATGCTGGCATCCTTCGCTGAGCGGCTGCGGCTTCCGGGGAAGCCATGGGTGAACTGGAAGTAGCCTATCTATGTGGAAGATCTCTTTGGGCACGGGCCCGGCAATCATGACGACGACGGTCCCGTTGCCGCCGACAGCACCGTCTCCAGCGGGAGCGCAAAGCCGCGGAGCCCGCTCGCCGTGCGGATGCGCCCACGGACGGTCGATGAGGTAGTAGGTCAGCAGCACCTGCTGGGCCAGGGCTCGCCCCTGAGGCAACTCGCCGCGGGAGCGGATGCGGCCGGGCCGGCAGGGCCCAGCTCGCTGATCCTGTGGGGTCCTCCCGGAACCGGGAAGACCACGCTCGCGCACGTGATCGCCAGGGGACCGGGACGGAAGTTCGTGGAACTTTCGGCCATTACGGCCGGGGTGAAGGACGTGCGACGCGTGATGGATGAGGCCCTGACGGCACGCGACCTGTACAAAACCACCACCGTCCTGTTCCTCGATGAGATCCACCGCTTCAACAAGGCCCAGCAGGATGCCCTGTTGCCCGGCGTCGAAAACCGCTGGGTGGTACTGGTGGCGGCCACAACCGAGAACCCGTCGTTTTCCGTGGTGTCGCCGCTCCTGTCCCGCTCCCTGCTGCTGACCCTCAAGCCGCTGACTGACGCCGACATCGAAGGGCTGCTGGAGCGGGCGGTTGCGGACGCCCGTGGCCTGGCGGGGAAGGTGGAGCTCGCCGACGAAGCCCTGGCGCACCTTGTCCGGCTCTCCGGCGGCGATGCCCGGCGTGCCTTGACGGCGCTGGAGGCGGCGGCGGGTGTTGCGTTCGGGGACGCGGACGACGCCGGCGAGGGCCTGGTGAAGGTGGAGCTGAAGCACACCGAGCGCGCGCTGGATGTTGCCGCTGTCCGCTACGACCGGGCCGGCGACCAGCACTATGACGTGGCCAGTGCCTTCATCAAGTCCATCCGCGGATCCGATGTGGACGCCGCCCTGCACTACCTGGCGCGGATGCTCGAAGCGGGGGAGGACCCGCGGTTCGTTGCCCGCCGGATTGTGATCTCGGCCGCCGAGGATGTGGGGATGGCTGATCCCACTGCCCTGCAGACGGCCGTGGCCGCAGCCCAGGCCGTGCAACTCATCGGCATGCCCGAGGGGCGGATCATCCTGGCCGAAGCCGTGGTGCACCTGGCCACGGCGCCAAAGTCCAACGCCGCGTACATGGGCATCAACAAGGCCATCTCCGATGTGCGGGCAGGGCTGGGGAACGGCATCCCCGCCCACCTCCGGGACGCGCACTACCCGGGTTCCAAGCAGTTGGGCCACGGCCTTGGCTACAAGTACGCCCACGACGCTCCCCACGGAGTAGCCGCCCAGCAGTACCCGCCCGATGACCTGGTGGGAAGGGACTACTACCAGCCCACCGCCAACGGCGCAGAGCGGGACATTGCTGTGCGGCTGGAACGGCTGCGGAAGATCGTCCGGGGCCAGTAGGCGCCGTGGTAGGATAGATGTTTGTCTGGCAAGGCGCGGACGCACAATCTCCCCAATTTTACGTTGAGAAGGTTATGCCTGCGCCCAGTAGCAAAAGGCAGCGGTTGGCCGATGCTCTCCATCGTGGAGGCCAGTAACACTGACACACCGCAGATATTGGAAGGACACAAGTGGCTAACAACACTCGTGCTCGCCGTCAGGCCCGCCTCTCGCGGTCCCTCGGCATCGCTCTGACCCCCAAGGCCGCCAAGTACATGGAGCGCCGCCCGTACGGCCCCGGTGAGCATGGCCGTGCCCGCAAGAAGCAGGACTCCGACTACGCCGTACGTCTGCGCGAAAAGCAGCGCCTGCGCGCCCAGTACGGCATCCGCGAAGCACAGATGACCCGCGCCTTCGAAGAAGCCCGCCGGACCAAGGGCCTGACCGGTGAAAACCTCATCGAACTGCTCGAAATGCGTCTTGACGCCCTGGTCCTGCGTGCCGGCTTCGCGCGCACCATCGCCCAGGCCCGCCAGCTGGTTGTGCACCGCCACATCATGGTTGACGGCGTTCGCGTTGACCGCCCGTCGTTCCGCGTCGGCGAGGGCCAGCTGGTCCACGTCCACAGCCGCAGCGAAACCATGGTTCCGCTCCAGGTTGCAGCAGCAGGCGCCCACCGCGACGTCCTGCCCGCCGTTCCGGCATACCTGGACGTCAAGCTGGAAGCCCTCCAGGCACGCCTGGTCCGCCGTCCCAAGCGCTCCGAGGTCCCCGTGACCTGCGAAGAGCAGCTGGTCGTCGAATTCTACGCACGCTAAATTCCAGCAGCGTATCCAAAGAAGCCCGTGGCAAGCGCCGCGGGCTTCTTTGTATGTAAGGTACTTGGGGGACATCTGCGGGAATGCGCTTCACGACGCATCCGCCAGGTGGAACGAACCACAGAATTTCGAGGAGATGAACGTCTATGTCTGGTGGCGATATTGCCGGCCTGATCGCTGCCGGAGTGTTTGCGCTCCTGGTGTTGCTGCTTGCCGTGCCCATCCTGAAGCTGGGCAAAGTCCTTGACGAGGTCCGCACCTCCATCAGGTCCCTGAGCGAAGGTGCCACGCCCCTGATGGACGAGGTCACGGCCACCGTGTCCACCACCAACCAGCAGCTGAAGAAGGTGGATGGGATCTCCTCCAACGTCTCTGACGCGTCAGCGAACTTGTCGGCACTGTCCTCGCTGGTGGCCGCCACCGTTGGTTCGCCGCTCATCAAGGTGGCAGCGTTCAGCTACGGCGTCCGCACCGCGCTGGCCAACCGCAAGAAACCCGCTGCCGGCCGCCGTAGCCGCTGAACTCCGGAGAACTTTAAATGAAACGACTTGTCTGGATGGGAATCGGCGTGGCGATCGGAGTCATCGCCTTCCGCAAAGTCACCGAAGCACAGGCCACCATGCAGTCCACGCTTGGGCCGCAGGGCCTTAACCGGGCTGTGGGCCGGCTGGCCGACGGGGTCTACGACTTCGCGGACGCTATCCGGGACGGAATGCGTGAACGGGAAACAGACCTCCGCGCCGCCCTCGGCGTGGACTCCGGAGAACTGGTCCGCCGCTGACCCGGCAGGCCGCAGCCCGGCCAAGGCACCTCAGAACCAACCGGCAGCAACCGTGCCTACGGAACTGCCAAGCGAACGAACTTCCGCGCATGTGCGCGGACCAAGAAGGGTAAGTAAACAGCTCATGAAGTCGCAGGAGATCACTAAGCGCTGGGTGGACTTTTTTGTCAGCAAGGGCCACACCGCGGTCCCCTCCGCATCGCTGGTCTCCAGCGACCCCTCGCTGCTGTTCACGGTTGCCGGCATGGTTCCGTTCATTCCGTACCTCACGGCGCGCGAAGAACCGCCCTACTCCCGCGCCACGAGCGTGCAGAAGTGCATCCGCACCGGTGACATCGAGGAAGTGGGTAAGACCGCACGGCACGGCACCTTCTTCCAGATGTGCGGAAACTTTTCCTTTGGCGATTACTTCAAGGAAGACGCCATCAAGTTCGCCTGGGAACTGCTCACCACGAGCGTGGACGACGGCGGCTACGGCCTCGCGCCCGAACTGCTGTGGGTGACGGTCTACGAAGAGGACGACGAAGCCAAGGAACTCTGGCTGAAGAACACCGGCGTTCCGGCCGAGCGCATCCAGAAAATGGGCAAGTCCGACAACTACTGGCACACTGGCCAGCCAGGTCCGGCCGGTCCGTGCTCGGAGATCTACTACGACCGCGGCCCTGCATATGGCGTGGAGGGCGGCCCGCTGGCTGACGAGACCCGGTACATCGAGATCTGGAACCTCGTGTTTATGCAGTACCAGATCGAAAACGTCCGTTCCAAGGAAGACTTCGATGTTGTGGGCGAACTGCCCAAGCGCAACATCGATACGGGCCTTGGCATGGAGCGCCTGGCCATGATCCTCCAGGGCGTCGAGAACATGTATGAGACCGACCAGGTCCGTCCCGTCATCGACAAAGCTGCCGAGCTCTCCGGCAAGGAATACACGTCCGCTGAAACACCGGATGATCCGCACCACACGGATGACGTGCGTATGCGCGTGGTGGGCGATCACATCCGCTCGGCACTGATGCTGATCTCCGACGGAGTGACCCCCTCCAACGAGGGCCGCGGCTACGTCCTGCGCCGGCTCATCCGCCGTGCGGTGCGTTCGATGCGCCTCCTGGGCGTGGAGCAGGCCTGCCTGCCGGAGCTGCTGCCGGCCTCGCGGGACGCCATGAAGGGTGTCTACCCGGTGGTGGACACCGACTTTGCGCGCATCAGCCGCATCGCCTACGCCGAAGAAAAGGCGTTCCTGCGCACCATCGCCTCCGGCACCGCCCGCCTTGAGGATGCCGTCAAGGAATCCAAGGCTGCCAACAAGCCGCTTTCCGGCGCCGATGCCTTCGCCCTGCACGACACCTATGGCTTCCCCATCGACCTCACGCTTGAAATGGCCGAGGAGGCCGGGCTCCAGGTGGATGAGGCAGCCTTCCGCAGCCTCATGCAGGAGCAGCGCAAGCGCGCCCAGGCTGACGCGAAGGGCAAGAAGGGCGGCCACGCTGACCTGAGTGCCTTCCAGGAGATTCTGGCCCAGGGCGAGACGGTCTTCACTGGTTACACGGAGCTCGACGGCGAATCCCGCGTCCGGGGCATCCTCACCGGAGGACAGCCGGTGCAGCAGGCTTCCACGGGTGACGAGATCGAGCTCGTGCTCTCCGAGACCCCGTTCTACGCAGAGGCAGGCGGCCAGGCCGCCGACACCGGCCTGATTACCGGTGACGGGTTCGTCGTCGAGGTCCTCGACGTCCAGCGGCCCCTCAAGGGCCTGAGCGTCCACAAGGCGATTGTCCGGGAAGGCGAAATCGGCGCAGACTCGCTGGTGCGTGCCGCCGTCGACCGCGAACGCCGCCACGCTGCCGAGCAGGCACACACGGGCACGCACATCGTGCACGCCGCACTGCACCAGATCCTGGGGCCGGAAGCCACCCAGCGCGGGTCCTTCAACAAGGCCGGCTACTTGCGCTTCGACTTCGCCTGGGGCGAGGGCCTGAGCACCGCCACCCGTTCGGAGATTGAAGAGGTCTCCAACCTCGCCATCCGGAACAACTACGCTGTGGAGACCAAGGTGATGGGACTGGCGGAGGCCAAGGCCCTGGGCGCCATGGCCCTCTTCGGGGAGAACTACGGCAGCGAAGTCCGCGTGGTGGAGATCGACGGCGCGTGGTCCCGTGAGCTCTGCGGCGGAACACACGTGGCCAACACCTCGCTGATCGGCAGCCTCTCGCTCCTGGGCGAACAGTCAGTCGGCTCCGGAAACCGGCGCGTTGAGGCCTTCGTTGGCATGGATGCATTCCGCCACCTTGCCGCCGAGCGTGCCCTGGTGACCGAGCTGACCGACCTGCTCAAGGTTCCCTCCGGCCAGCTGGCCGACAGGATCGCCGCCACCCTCGCCAAGCTCAAGGCTACCGAGAAGGAGCTCGACAGGCTCCGCAAGGAACAACTGGCTGCTTCCGCCGCCCAGCTCGTCAACAGCGCCAAGGATGCCTCCGGGGTCAGCGTGATTGCGCACGACGCCGGGCAGGTCAGTGGCGCGGACGACCTCCGCGGCCTGGCTCTGGACCTGCGGAACCGCTTGGGTTCCGCTGCCGCTACGGTGGCTGTTGCCGGCGTCGCGAATGACCGCCCCATGGTCCTGGTCGCCACGAACGAGGCCGCACGGGAAGCCGGCGTCAAGGCAGGTGCCTTGGTACGGCTCGCCGCAGGCATCCTCGGCGGTGGTGGTGGTGGCAAGGACGACGTCGCCCAGGGCGGCGGGACGGACGCCGGTAAGGTGGCCCCGGCCCTCGCGGCCGTCGTGGACGCCATTTCAGGGCGATAAACCTCCTATGACCAATCCAACAGCGGCCGGCGGCAGCCCCCAGGGCATCAAACTGGGGGTTGACGTCGGCACGGTCCGGGTGGGGGTGGCCATCTGCGACCGCGACTCAATTCTGGCCACGCCGTACAAGACGCTGGACCGGAACGCGAAGAAAAACTCGGACGTCCGGGTCATCGCCAACCTGGTCGAGGAACTTGGCGCCGTGCAGGTCATCGTGGGCCTGCCCCGGACCATGAAGGGCGAAGAGCACGCGTCGGCCAGGATGGCCACCGAATACGCCGAGCTGCTGGCCGCAGAGCTGGCAACACGGGCCCTGGCAGTGCCGGTGAACCTGGTGGACGAGCGCTTGAGCAGCGTTACAGCGCACCGCAACCTCCATGCTGCTGGCATGAGCAGCCGGGATCACCGTAAAGTAGTTGATCAGGTCGCGGCGGCAGGTATCCTTCAGCACGCCCTCGACATGCAGAAAGCCAGGGGATCGGATGTCGGTCGACGCGTGACCGCGCCCTCCCCTTCCGTGGACCCGGGGGTCGGCGGGGTGGATGAGTCCGTCCGCGCCACTCCTGACACGGACCGATCTTCAGATGGAAGGCAACAGTGAGTCCTGCCAATATTGACGACGCTTCCGGCCCCTTGGATGCCGGGGCGGCGCGGCCGCTGACCCGCAAGGAACTCCGGGCGCGCGAAAAGACCTCTGACACCGGACTCCAGGGCGCCGTGCCCGAGCAGGCCTACGAAACGGGGCACGAGGTTCCGCCGCCGCCTTCTGAGCCTCCGGCCGCTGCGGGGTCACCGGTTCCTTCGGCCCCTGAAGAACACTCGATTCCGGCCGCTCCGCAGGCACCGCCGTCCATCCAGGACGCTCGTGATGAGCCGCAGCCCCCGCAGGGCGATGTTCCTTACCACGACGTGCACGCTTCCTACCCTGAGCCTGCCCTTGCCGGCCACCACCATTCAGCAGGTGGGCACTACGAAGACGATGCCCAATATGCGGAGGGGCACCACTACCAGGAGGGTGTGCAGCACGACGATGCCCTCCATCACGAGGGGCACTATGACCACGGGCAGTACGACGATGCGCACCACGAGGCGGGGCATCACGAGTTCCTGCCCGGCGCTGCGGCAGCGCCCGTAGTGGCTAAGCCCTCGAAGAAGGTCCGCCGCCGCCGGCGGTTGCTGGCGCTGTTCCTCACGCTTGCGGTATTCGTTACGGCCGTCGCCGTCGGCGCCCAGTTCTTGAAGCCATTGCTGGGCAATGACAAGCCCAGCGACTACCCCGGCCCGGGTTCGGGTGAGGTGATGGTGACGGTCGAGAACGGGGAAGGCACCCGTTCCGTAGCCACCAAATTGGAGGGTGAGCAGGTCGTGGCGAATTCCGACACGTTCCTCCAGGAATTCAACGCCTCCGGCGGGGTATTGGCGCCGGGGGACTACACCTTCAAGACGCAGATGAAGAACTCCGATGCCGTCAACGTCCTGCTTGGCAAGGACCAGACGAAAGTGATCTACTTCGCCCTGAGCGCCGGCCTGCGTATCGGTGAGTCGTTGCAGGCCATCTCGGAAGGTTCCGGCATTTCCATCCAGGATCTGCAGGCCCTCAGCAACCAGCCGGCACAGTTCGGCCTGCCCGCAACGGCCAAGAACCTGGAAGGGTACCTGGCCCCGGGCGAGCACCGTTACCCCCTGGGCACACCGGCAAAGGACATCCTCCAATCTCTGGTCAAGATCACCGTTGATGAGCTGGAGGCTCAAGGGATCACTGATCCTGCCAAGCAGTATGAGGCCGTCATCGTAGCCAGCATCGTTCAGGCAGAAGGAGGCCAGGCAGAATACGGGGACGTAGCCGGGGCCATCTACAACCGCCTCAAGCCCAATGACCAGACCAACGGGTTCCTGCAGGTGGATTCGGCGGTCACGTACGGACTGGGAACGAAGAGCTACAACTTCACGGAAGAACAGCGCCAGGACAAGTCCAACCCGTACAACACCTACGCGAATCCGGGCCTGCCCCCGGGGCCGATCGGTTCACCGGGAAAGACAGCCATTGATGCTGCCGCCAAGCCCAAGTCCAACGACTTCCTGTATTGGGTAACCATCAACCTGGACACCAAGGAAACGAAGTTCTCCCGCACCCTGGCTGAACATAACGGCTACGTTGAGCAGTACAACGCCTGGTGCATGGCGAACGTCGGCCGCTGCACATGAGCCTGCGGGCAGCCGTCCTGGGCCACCCCATCAGCCATTCGAAGTCTCCGGCACTGCATCATGCGGCGTACAGCCGGCTCGGCATCGGCATCAGCTACACGGCCATCGACGTCACTGAGCAACTGCTGCCGTCGCTGATGCGCCAGATCCGCAACCAGCCGGGCTGGCGCGGCCTTTCGGTCACCATGCCTTTGAAGACCGCCATGGTCGGCGAGGTGGACGAGGTCCGCGGCGTGGCCCGGACCCTCGGTGTGGTGAACACCGTGTGCTTCGAGGAGCACGGGGATGGTTCCCATGCCGTCGGGTTCAATACCGACGTCACAGGAATCGTCAATGCGGTCCGGCACGCCGGCGCCCGCACGCCTGCGGCCCCCGTCATCCTCGGCGGGGGCGGCACAGCGGCCGCGGCCGTTGCAGCCCTGTCTGAGCTCGGAGCCGGCTCCGCCCGGATCTTCGTCCGTGACCCGGCACGCACGGCAGAAGTACGCGCCGCAGCAGAAGGCCTGGGCCTTTCCCTGGTGATCCGCCCACTCACGGAGGCCGCGAAACCAACGGCCGCTGCCGACGTCGTCATCTCCACGCTGCCACCGCGCGCGGCTGACGGGCTGGCAGCCGAAATCGCGGCGATGAAGACCTCCACGCCCGGCGTTTTGCTGGATGTGGCCTACGATCCCTGGCCCAGCCTGGTCGCGTCCGTGTGGGAGGCCGGCGGCGGCGCCGTGGTGCCCGGCCTCGAAATGCTGCTGTACCAAGCGGTGGAACAGGTACGACTGTTCAGCCGCCTCGAAGAGGAAGTTAACGCATCCGTCATAGATGTGATGTGTGACGCAGTCGGCCTTCCCCGACGGGCGTTGTAACCGCCATACGTGGCAGGATGGAAAATATGTTGCGTTGGTTGACTGCCGGTGAATCCCATGGTCCGGCCCTGATGGGAATTATTGAAGGCGTCCCCGCCGGTGTTGAAATCACCAGCGGGCACATCGCCGATTCACTGGCCCGCCGCCGCCTGGGCTACGGCCGCGGCGCACGCATGAAGTTCGAACAGGACGTTGTGACCATCCTCGGCGGAGTCCGGCACGGACGCACCCAGGGTGGCCCCGTCGCCATCCAGGTGGGCAATACTGAATGGCCCAAATGGGAGCAGATCATGTCTGCCGATCCGGTGGACGCTGAGCTGCTCGCCGACCAGGCCCGCAACGCGCCGCTGACCCGCCCGCGGCCGGGCCATGCCGACTTCACCGGAATGCAGAAGTATGGCTTTGACGAGGCCCGCCCCGTGCTGGAGCGCGCCAGCGCCCGCGAGACTGCGACCCGTGTGGCCATGGGAACGGTGGCAGCGCAGTTCCTGAAGCACCTCGGCATCGAACTTGTCAGCCACACCGTTTCAATCGCGACCGTCACCGTGCCCGAAGGGCGACCGCTGCCTGTTCCCACCGACGTGTTGGCCCTGGACGCGGATCCGTTGCGCTGCTTCGACCGGGAAACGTCCGACGCCATGGTGGCCGAGGTGGATGCGGCGCACAAGGAAGGCGAAACCCTGGGCGGCGTCGTTGAAGTCCTCGCCTACGGACTTCCCCCGGGACTTGGCAGCTACGTGCATTGGGACCGCAGGCTCGATTCCCGCCTTGCGGCCGCGCTGATGGGCATCCAGGCGATCAAGGGTGTGGAGGTCGGCGATGGCTTCCTGACCGCCGCACGCCGCGGTTCGGCTGCCCACGACGAGATCGTCCGGGACGCCGACGGGCGCATTGTCCGCACCAGCAACCGTGCGGGCGGCATCGAAGGCGGCATGAGCATCGGCGATGTGCTGCGCGTTCGCGCGGCCATGAAACCCATCGCTACGGTTCCGCGCGCACTGAAGACCATCGACGTCAGCACCGGAGAACCCGCCAAGGCACACCACCAGCGCTCCGACGTCTGTGCCGTCCCGGCCGCGGGTGTAGTGGCGGAAGCCATGGTGGCCCTGGTCCTGGCTGAAGCGGTCACCGAAAAGTTCGGCGGCGACTCCGTGGCGGAAACCGCCCGCAACATCAAGGGCTACCTGGACAGCATTCCGGCGTCCCTGGACTCGATCGGCCAGTAAGTGCCCCACAGCAACAAAACCGCGTCCCTGGGCCGCCCGGTGGTCCTCATCGGGCCCATGGCCGTCGGCAAATCCGCTATCGGGCAGCAGCTTGCCCAGCAGCTCGGTGCCCCGTTTGTGGACACCGACGCCGTCATCGTGGCAGCCCATGGCTCCATTTCCGATATTTTCGCCGGACGCGGCGAGCACGCCTTCCGGGAGATAGAGGCGCGGACAGTGGCCGACGTCGTGGAAGCGGCGGAAGGCACGCCCACCATCATCTCCCTTGGCGGCGGTGCCGTTCTTGATTCCGGAACCCAGCAGCTGATCGGCCGCTGCACCGTTGTGTACCTCGAATGTGACGCCACAACGGTTGCCGGCCGCATCGCCCGGAACTCCGGGCGGCCGCTGCTGGCGGGGGATGCGATGGGCCGTTGGACGGCAATGTTCGCCACCCGTAAGCCGGTGTACGAGCGGCTGGCAGATATCACCCTGGACGTGCGCCACGGCTCGGTTGCCGAGCTGGGGCGCCGGCTGGAAGCAGCACTGCGGGACTACGCAGCTGCCAAACAGGAAGTTGAAAAGTGAGCGCGGAATCTACAGTTATCAAGGTCACCGGCGAATCCGCCACTAACAACTACGACGTCGTGGTGGGGCGGGGACTGCTGGGGGACCTTCCCGGCCTGCTCGGTGAGCGCGTCCGGCGGGTACTGGTGATCCACCCCCGGGCCTTGCGGCTTACCGGCGACACGGTCCGCGATGAGCTCGCGGCAGCAGGGTTCACGTCACTCACGGCGGAGATTCCCGACGCCGAAGAAGGCAAGCACATCCAGGTGGCCGCCTTCTGCTGGCAGGTCCTCGGGCAAAACGACTTCACCCGCTCCGACGCGATTGTCGCCGTCGGGGGAGGTGCCGTTACGGATCTGGCCGGCTTCGTCGCCGCCACCTGGCTGCGCGGCATCAAGGTCATCCACATGCCCACCAGCCTGCTCGGCATGGTGGACGCGTCAGTGGGCGGGAAAACCGGCATCAACACCGCCGAAGGCAAGAACCTGGTGGGCGCTTTCCACCCCCCGGCGGCCGTGCTGGCGGACCTGGACACGCTGAACACCCTGCCCAAAAACGAGATCATCTCCGGAATGGCAGAAGTCATCAAGTGCGGCTTCATCGCTGATCCCGCCATCCTGGACCTCATCGAGAAGGACCCGGAGGCGGTAGTGGACCCGCAGTCCGCCGTCCTCCGTGAGCTCATTGAGCGGGCAATCGCCGTCAAGGCAAAGGTGGTCTCCGAGGACCTCAAGGAGTCGGGCCTGCGGGAGATCCTGAACTACGGGCACACGCTGGGCCACGCCATCGAGCTGGTGGAACGCTACTCCTGGCGCCACGGCGCCGCCGTCTCCGTGGGCATGATGTTCGCTGCCGAACTCGCCCGCAGCGTCGGCAGGCTCACCGACGCCGACGCCGACCGGCACCGCACCATCCTGGAGACACTGGGCCTTCCCGTCACCTACCGCCGGGACCGGTGGCAGGGCCTGCTGGACGGGATGCGTCGGGACAAGAAGTCCCGTGGTGACCTGCTGCGCTTCGTCGTCCTCGACGGGATAGCCAAACCGGGGATCCTTGACGTCCCGGACACCTCGCTGCTGTTTGCCGCCTACCAGGAGATTGCTTCCTGATGCTCGGCGACATGGAGGGAACAGCGGACTGGCCGGAGGCAGGCTTCCCGGGCATCCGCATCAACCCCGAATCACTGCTGCCGCAGATCGTGAACGAGGACGCCTGCCGGGAGGCACTGGCAGTGTCCACCGACCCCGCGGACCACATTTTTGTCCTGCTGGTGGAAGGGCACGCGGCTGAGGCGGCGGAACTGCTGGCCGAGGCTCGCTTCAAAGACCCCGAGTCCTTCAGGCTGCGGGCCTTTGAGGCCGAAGTGCTGAGGGTTTCGAACCGGCTGGACCGGGCAGTGGAGCTGTTCCGGCAGCTGCTCGCCGAGGTTCAGGGGACGCCCCGCGAGGCGCTGGTCCTGCAGTTCCTGGGCAAGACCCAGTACAGCGCGGGACAAACGTCGGCGGCCGTTGAATCCTTCGCCCGCGCCCTGGACCTGCGGGTGGCCGAGTCCGCAGATGCCGCCCTGATTTACTCGTCCACTGTGGCGCTGCAGCGTGCCCGGGACGTCCTGGACCTGGCCTGCTGACACCGCCGACGGGGGCGGCCCGGAAGGCGCCCGCCGTTTTACCGGTAGAATAGTTCTTGAATTTTTTCGAAGACCCGATTTTTGACAAACACGCGCTGGCAAGCCGATTGGCAGGCCTGCCCGGCATACAACGTCTGAGCACGCGACCAGACAAAGAAACCAGAGGAAACCAGTGGCAACCACTAACGACATCAAGAACGGAACGGTCCTGAAGCTTGAGGGCCAGCTCTGGAACATCATCGAATTCCAGCACGTCAAGCCGGGCAAGGGTGGCGCCTTCGTTCGTACCAAGATGCGCAACGTGATGTCCGGAAAGGTCGTGGACAAGACGTTCAACGCCGGGCTCAAGATCGAGACCGCCACCGTGGACCGCCGCGACTACCAGTACCTGTACCAGGATGGGGCGGACTTCGTGTTCATGGACACCTCCGACTACGACCAGATCACGGTTTCCGGAGCCACCGTAGGCGACGCCACCAACTTCATGCTCGAAAACCAGATGGTCAACATCGCCATCCACGAGGGCACACCGCTGTACATCGAACTGCCGCCGAGCGTTGTCCTCGAGATCACCTACACCGAACCCGGCCTGCAGGGTGACCGCTCCTCGGCCGGCACCAAGCCAGCAACCCTGGAAACCGGCTACGAGATCCAGGTTCCGCTGTTCATCGAGAACAACACCAAGGTCAAGGTGGACACCCGCGACGGCAGCTACCTCGGCCGGGTCACCGAGTAGTGAGCGCCCGCGGTAAAGCCCGAAACAGGGCCCTGGACGTTCTTTTCGAAGCAGAGCAGCGCTCTGTTTCGGCCTTCGACGTGCTCCGGGCGCGCCGGGAGAAGACTGACCAGATCGTTAACCCGTACACCCTGGAAATTGTTGAGGGCGTGCTTTCACAGCAGGCAGCCATCGATGAGTTCCTCGAGACGTACTCGCAGGGCTGGAGCCTGGAGCGTATGCCGTCTGTTGACCGCATCATCCTCCGGATCGGTACCTGGGAACTCCTGTACAACGACGACGTCCCGGACGGCGTGGCCGTGAGCGAAGCGGTTGCGCTGGCCAAGACGCTGTCCACCGACGAGTCGCCGCAGTTCATCAACGGCCTCCTGGGCCGGCTGCAGCAGCTGAAGCCTTCCCTGCTCGCTTAGGCGGCAGGAACGCAAAGGGCTGGCTTCCACCAAAGTGTAGGCCAGCCCTTTGGTGGTTAAGCTGCCAGCCAGCGACTTATAAGTGGGGTGGCGGCAGCGTTCAGTGGGCGACGGCGGCCCGCAGGGCCAGGATGCGCTGGAGCTGGTGGCGCTCTTCAGCCTGGTGCAGCTGGACGTCGCGGCCGCTGAGGATGCGCTGGCGGGTGTTGGCCAGCTGGGTCGCCGCCTTCAGGAATTCCTTCATCTGCCGTCTCCTGCCGTAGCTGCCGGCCCAGTTCAAGGCCGTACGGCGGCCGCCCAACGTGGCAAGGAGCTCCACCTCGGCGGGCGTGAACCAGCCGGCGGCGGAGTATTCGAGCAGGCGTTGGCGCGTCAGCCGCTTCTCCGCCACGCGCAGGAGGATGATGCCCGCCACGGCAAGGAAGAAGATGGGAACCTGGACCAGGATGTAGTCCACCAGGAAGCCCTGGCCCATGCTGTTCCAGCGGTTGTGGAGGAACATGGCCGGCAGCAGACCCACGAAGAAGGCGGCAACCGATGCGCCTGCGTGCCAGCGCCGCGCTGCGAAGCCCATGATGAGCCCGGTGGTGCCGGTGAAGATGGCGTGGGCAAAGGGGGACATCACACCGCGGAGGAAAAACACCTGGGCGAAGTTGCTGGCCGGGTCCGCCGATTCCGCAATTGCCCGGCCGAAATACAGGATGTTCTCGGTGAAGGCGAAGCCGCCTGCGATAGTGAAGGCGAAAACCACTCCGTCCACAGGTCCGTCGAAGTGTTTCCTGGCCAGCAGGAGCAGAAGCAGCAGTCCCAAGGACTTGGCGAACTCTTCCACTATGGGCGCCTGCACTGTAGCCATGTAGGTCTGCAGGTCCGCTCCGTCAGACAACTGGAAGCCCAGCACAAAAAACGGCTGGATGAGCAGGGTGACTGCGATGGAAACCGCAGCGCCCCAGGTGAAGGCGAAGTACAGGAGCCGCTTGGGCTCAGGTTCCCACTTGTCGATGACATACACGGCCAGGAGCACCACCGACAGGGGAATGAGCGAGGCCACGAAACCCACGAGGAAGCCGGCCGGTCCAGTGTTCGAGAGCAGGAACGGCACCACCAGGAAGAGGCTGAGGAAAGCAAGGGCACTGCCCCCGATGGTCAGCCCGAGCAACCCGCCGCTGCGGGTCCGGCCGGCATGAACTACCGTTCCCTGGACCTGCGGCGGCACCACTGTATCCACGGGCCGGCCCTGATGCCCCGGCGCCGGCCGGTAGTTCTCGGGCTGCACCTGCCCCATCCAGCTCGGGTTGGCTTCGTGCGGGAGCGGAGCACGTGCCGCCCGGAAGGGATCTTCGGGTGGCCCGGACGCCGGGAAGCGGGGATGCGTCGACATACCCGAAAGCCTAGGTGGCTTACGCCATGCGTCCAAGGACCTCCGGCACTGTGGCCGCGAGTGTGTGACCATCACCGCTCTGTCCGGGCACCGGTCCAGCCAGGCCCATGTGGTAATTTTGGAACGCACATGATCCTTTTTTAATTCCGTCCTGTGAGGCGGGGAAAGGGGAGACGAGCGTTGACTTCTGTCACCAGCGCACCGGTTCCAGCCAGGGTAGTCCTTAGCCAGGCGGACATCGACCGGGCCCTCACTCGTATCGCCCATGAGATCCTCGAGGCCAATAAAGGTTCCCAGGACCTCGTCCTGCTCGGCATTCCCCGCCGCGGTTACCCGCTGGCTGCGAGGCTTGCGGAAAAAATCGCCGCCGCTGATCCCAGCGTGGACGCCGCCGCGATTGTTGGCCAGTTGGACGTCACGATGTTCCGCGACGACCTGTCCCACCAGGGCACGCGCCCGCCGTACCCCACCAAGCTCCCGCGTACAGGCATCGACAACAAGGTGGTTGTCCTCATTGACGACGTCCTGTACTCGGGCCGCACTATCCGTGCCGCCCTTGACGCCCTCGTGGACCTGGGCCGGCCCCGCATCGTCCGGCTCGCCGTACTGATCGACCGCGGCCACCGGGAACTGCCCATCCGTGCAGACCATGTTGGCAAGAACCTGCCCACGTCATCCGCGGAGAAAGTCCGGGTCCGGCTCGAGGAAACCGATACCGCCCCCGGCGGTACACCGGTCAACGAAGTAGTGATTGAGGGCCGCTCGTGAAGCACCTGCTTTCCACCGAAAACCTCAGCCTTGCCAACGCCATCCGCATTCTCGACACCGCCGAGGAAATGGCTGCCGTAGGTGACCGCGAGGTCAAGAAGCTGCCCGCTCTTCGCGGCCGCACCGTGGTGAACCTCTTTTTCGAGGACTCCACCCGCACCCGCATCTCCTTCGAAGCCGCCGCCAAGCGCCTCTCGGCAGACGTCATCAACTTTGCCGCCAAGGGCTCCTCGGTGTCCAAGGGGGAGTCCCTCAAGGACACAGCCCAAACGCTTTCCGCCATGGGGGCTGACGCCGTCGTCATCCGGCACTGGGCCTCGGGTGCCCCGCACCGGCTGGCTGCCACCGACTGGATCGACGCCGCCGTCATCAACGCCGGCGACGGCACCCACGAACATCCCACCCAGGCCCTGCTGGATGCATTCACCATGCGCCGGCACTGGGCCCGCCTGGCCGGGACCGGCTCCGAAGGTGCCGACCTGAAGGGCATGCGGGTGGCCATCGCCGGCGACGTCCTGCACTCCCGCGTGGCCCGCTCCAACGTCTGGCTCCTGCGCACCCTCGGCGCCGAGGTCACCCTGGTGGCGCCGCCCACGCTGCTGCCCATCGGCGTCGAAAAGTGGCCCTGCAAGGTCAGCTACAACATGGATGAAACCATCGAGCAGGGCGTTGACGCCGTGATGATGCTCCGCGTCCAGGGCGAACGCATGAACGCATCCTTCTTCCCCAGCACCCGCGAATACTCGCGGCGGTGGGGCTTTGACGACAACCGGCTGCGGGCGCTGGACGCACTGGGTATGAAAGACACCATCATCATGCACCCCGGACCCATGAACCGGGGCCTGGAAATCTCCGCAGCCGCCGCCGATTCCCCCCGCTCCACCGTCCTGGCCCAGGTCCGCAACGGCGTGTCCGTGCGCATGGCCGCCCTTTACCTGCTGCTCTCCGGGGACACCCGGGAACCAGCCGCCACCCCCGCCCTGGCGTATACCGGCACCCATTCCACCAAGGAGAGCAACTGATGGCAGGCAACACCGGAACCTATCTGATCCGCGGGGCCTCAATCCTGGGTGGAGCGCAGGGGGACCTCCTGATCCGTGACGGCCTCATCGCCGAAACCGGAACCGGCTTGTCGGCCACTGATGCCGTCGTCATCGACGCCGCCGGTTTGGTCGCGCTGCCGGGCATGGTGGACGTCCACACCCACCTCCGTGAGCCGGGCCGCGAGGACGCCGAGACCGTGGAGACCGGAACCCGCGCCGCTGCCCTGGGCGGCTACACCGCCGTGCACGCCATGGCCAACAGCACTCCCGTCGCTGACACCGCCGGCGTGGTGGAGCAGGTGTACAGCCTGGGTCAAAAGGCCGGCTGGGTGGACGTGCGCCCCGTCGGCGCCGTGACAGTGGGGCTCGCCGGTGAGCAGCTCGCCGAGCTCGGCGCCATGGCCGATTCCCGAGCCCGCGTCCGCATGTTCTCGGACGACGGCATCTGCGTCCACGATCCCGTCCTCATGCGCAGGGCGCTGGAGTACGTCAAGGCGTTCGACGGCGTGGTGGCCCAGCACGCGCAGGAGCCGCGGCTTACCGCCGGCGCCCAGATGAACGAGGGTGAAGTGTCAGCGGTGCTGGGACTTGCCGGATGGCCCGCAGTGGCGGAGGAAAGCATCATCGCGCGGGACGTCCTGCTGGCCCAGCACGTTGGCTCCCGGCTCCACGTCTGCCACGTCTCCACGGCCGGTTCGGTGGAAATCATCCGCTGGGCCAAGGAACGCGGCATCAATGTCACGGCAGAGGTCACCCCGCACCACCTGCTGCTGACCGATGACCTGGTCCGCAGCTACGATCCCGTCTACAAGGTCAACCCGCCACTGCGTACCGACGCCGACGTCCAGGCCCTGCGCGCCGGCCTCGCGGACGGGACCATCGACGTCGTCGGCACCGACCATGCCCCGCACCCCAGCGAGCACAAGGAGTGCGAGTGGGCGCAGGCCGCCATGGGCATGACCGGGCTGGAGACGGCACTCTCCGTGGTGCAGCACACCATGATCGAAACCGGTCTGATGACCTGGGCAGACTTTGCCCGGGTGACCTCCGCCGCTGCCGCCAAGATCGGCCGCCTGGAGGACCAGGGCCGCCCGCTGGAAGCAGGTGAACCTGCCAACGTCATCCTGGTGGACCCCAGCGCGCGCTGGACGGTTGAACCTTCCCTGATGGCCACCATGGGCCGGAACTCGCCGTTCAAGGGCATGGAACTGCCCGGCAAGGTTGTTGCCACGTTCTTCAAGGGACACCCCACTGTCCTGGACGGCGCCCTCAACACCGCGTACGGGCACGCCGCTTCCGTAGGCGCCGCCTGATGGACACCCAGCTGCTCTCGCTGGTCATCACGCTGGCCCTTATCGCCGCAGCCTTCAGCCTCATCTGGCTGGGCTGGCGGAACCGCCTGCGCCGCCAGGCCGACGTCGAACAGCTGCCTTCGGTGCCCGAGGCGCCGGGGGAGCCGCTCACCACTGCCGAGGGGCAGTACGTCGCGTCCACCACAGGCGGTGACTGGCTGGACCGGATCGCAGTGCACGGGCTCGGTATCCGGACGAACGCCACGCTTAAGCTTTACCCGCACGGCGTCCTTTTTGACCGGGCAGGGGCACCGGCGCTGTACATTCCCGCGGCTTCCCTCACCGGGGTGCGGCTGGACAGCGGCATGGCGGGCAAATTCGTGGAAAAGGACGGCCTCCTGGTCCTGGCGTGGACGCACGGCAGCCACGAGCTGGACACCGGCTTCCGCACCCGCCGCGCAGAGGACAGGAACGTGCTTTTCGCAGCACTTCAGGAATTGATTTCTTCGGCCCCAGCGGCTGATGCCAATAGTGGAAAGTAAGACAGTGACAACAAACACAGCAGTATCGGCCCCAGTTTCCGCTCCAGCTGCGCTGGTGCTCGAGGACGGCCGCATCTTCCGCGGACGAAGCTACGGCGCCACCGGAACCGCCCTGGGCGAGGCAGTCTTCGCCACCGGCATGACCGGCTACCAGGAGACCATCACGGACCCCTCCTACGCCCGACAGCTCGTGGTCCAGACCGCCCCCCACATCGGGAACACCGGTGTGAACAACGACGACGCCGAGTCCCGCCGCATCTGGGTGGCCGGCTACATCGTCCGCGACGCCGCCCGCCGCCCCTCGAACTGGCGCTCGGAGCGTTCGCTGGACGAGGAGCTGGTGGACCAGGGCATTGTCGGCATCCAGGGTGTGGACACGCGCGCCATCACCCGCCACCTGCGCGAGCACAAAACCATGCGAGCCGGCATCTTCTCCGGCGAAGCCGCACAGGCCACGGACAAGGAACTGGTCGACGCCGTGCTCGCCAGCGCCCCGATGGAAGGCGCCCGGCTGGCCGAGGAAGTCAGCGTTGACGAGGCGTACGTGGTGGAACCCAAGGACCACGGCTGGGACGGCGACCCCCGCTTCAGCATCGCGGCCGTCGACCTCGGCATCAAGGCCATGACCCCCGTCCGGTTCGCAGAGCGAGGCGTCCGGGTCCACGTCCTCCCCGCCACCGCCACCCTGGAAGACGTCAAGGCAGTCAACCCGGACGGCTTCTTTATGTCCAACGGCCCCGGCGACCCCGCCACGGCCGACGCCCAGGTCAAGCTGCTCCGCTCCGTCCTGGACGAAAAACTGCCCTACTTCGGCATCTGCTTCGGCAACCAGATCCTGGGCCGTGCCCTGGGCTTCGGCACCTACAAGCTGCGCTACGGCCACCGCGGCATCAACCAGCCCGTGATGGACCGCCGCACCGGCAAGGTGGAAATCACCTCCCAGAACCACGGCTTTGCCGTAGATGCTCCGCTCGACGGCGCCACGCAGGCTCCCGAGGCACGCTACGGGCGCGTGGAGGTCAGCCACGTCAGCCTGAACGACGACGTCGTGGAAGGCCTTGCCTGCCTGGACATCCCCGCCTTCTCCGTGCAGTACCACCCCGAGGCAGCGGCCGGACCGCACGACGCCGCCTACCTCTTTGACCGCTTCATTGAATTGATGGAGGGCACCCGGGACGGCAGGACCGCCAACCTGTCCAAGGATCCCGTGGACTCTGCCCACTCCGCCGGCGCGGAACACAAAAACGACAACAAGACTGAGGACAAGAAGTAATGCCGAAACGTACAGATCTCAAAAGCGTCCTCGTCATTGGTTCCGGCCCGATCGTCATCGGCCAGGCTGCCGAATTCGACTACTCCGGCACGCAGGCGCTGCGCGTCCTCAAGGAGGAGGGCCTGCGGGTCATCCTGGTCAACTCCAACCCGGCCACCATCATGACCGACCCGGAGTTTGCCGACGCCACCTACATCGAACCCATCACCCCCGAGGTGGTGGAGAAGATCATCGCCAAGGAACGCCCGGACGCCGTGTTGCCCACCCTGGGCGGCCAGACAGCGCTCAACACGGCCATCGCTTTGGACAAGAACGGTGTGCTCGAGAAGTACAACGTGGAGCTGATCGGTGCCAACATCGCCGCCATCGAACTCGGCGAGGACCGCGAAAAGTTCAAGGGCGTGGTGGAGCGCTGCGGTGCAGAGTCCGCCCGCAGCCACATCATCCACAGCATGGACGAGGCTTTGAAGGCTGCCGATGACCTCGGGTACCCCATGGTGGTCCGCCCGTCCTTCACCATGGGCGGACTCGGCTCGGGCCTCGCCTACAACGAGGACGACCTCCGCCGCATCGTGGGCCAGGGCCTGCAGTACAGCCCCACGTCCGAGGTGCTGCTTGAAGAGAGCATCCTCGGCTGGAAGGAATACGAGCTCGAGATGATGCGGGACAAAAACGACAACGTCGTGGTGGTCTGCTCCATCGAGAACTTCGATCCCGTAGGCGTCCACACCGGCGACTCCATCACCGTGGCTCCCGCCCTTACCCTCACGGACCGGGAATACCAGCGGCTGCGCGACATCTCCATCGCCGTGATCCGTGAAGTGGGCGTGGACACCGGCGGCTGCAACATCCAGTTCGCCATCGACCCCGCCACCGGCCGCGTGGTGGTCATCGAGATGAACCCGCGCGTGTCCCGTTCCTCGGCCCTGGCGTCCAAGGCAACCGGCTTCGCCATCGCCAAGATCGCCACCAAGCTCTCCCTGGGCTACACGCTGGACGAGATCCCGAACGACATCACCCAGAAGACCCCGGCGTCCTTCGAGCCCACCCTCGACTACGTTGTGGTGAAGGTACCGCGCTTCGCGTTCGAGAAGTTCCCGGCCGCGGACAACACCCTCACCACCACCATGAAGTCGGTGGGCGAGGCCATGGCCATGGGCCGCAACTTCACCGAGGCCCTGCAGAAGGCGCTGCGGTCGCTGGAGCAGAAGGGCTCCCAGCTGGACTTCAGCTCCGTTCCCGAATGGGAAGTGGCTGAGCTCATCGAAAAGGCAAAGCGCCCGACGACGGAACGGCTTCACCAGGTCCAGCGCGCCCTCCTGGGCGGCGCCAGCGTGGAGGACCTTTTCGAGGCAACCAAGATCGACCCCTGGTTCCTGGACCAGCTCCAGCTGCTCAACGAGATCTCCCGCGAGATCCGCCAGGCCGGCGCACTCACGGCCGACATGCTGAAGCGCGCCAAGCGCCACGGCTTCTCCGACGAGCAGATCGGCGCCCTCACCCACAATTCCGAGGCTGTGGTCCGCGGCGTCCGCCAGGCACTGGGCATCCGTCCCGTCTACAAGACCGTGGACACCTGCGCCGCAGAGTTCGCGGCCTACACCCCGTACCACTACTCGGCCTATGACGAGGAGGACGAGGTTGCGCTGCACTCCAAGCCGTCCATCCTGATCCTCGGTTCCGGCCCCAACCGCATCGGCCAGGGCATCGAGTTCGACTACTCCTGCGTCCACGCCTCGATGGCCCTGCGCAAGGCCGGCTACGAGACCGTGATGGTCAACTGCAACCCGGAAACCGTCTCCACGGACTACGACATCTCCACCCGCCTGTACTTCGAGCCCCTGACGCTCGAGGACGTGCTGGAGGTTATCGCCGCGGAGGAACGTACCGGCGGCGTGATGGGCGTCTTCGTCCAGCTCGGCGGCCAGACCCCGCTCAAGCTGGCCCAGCAGCTGGCCGACGCCGGTGTCCCCATCCTCGGCACCTCCCCGGAAGCCATCGACCTCGCCGAGCACCGCGGGGCGTTTTCGCGGGTCCTGGACAAGGCCGGCCTGATCTCCCCGAAGAACGGCACCGCAGTGTCCTTCGAGGACGCCAAGAAGATCGCTGACGAGATCGGCTACCCGGTGCTGGTCCGCCCGTCCTATGTCCTGGGCGGCCGCGGCATGGAGATCGTCTACGACGAGCCCAACCTGTCCCGCTACATCGCCAACGCCACGGAAATTACCCCGGACCACCCGGTGCTGATTGACCGCTTCCTGGAGGACGCCGTCGAAATCGACGTCGACGCCCTCTTCGACGGTACGGACATGTACCTGGGCGGCATCATGGAGCACATCGAGGAAGCCGGCATCCACTCCGGTGACTCCGCCTGCGTCCTGCCGCCCATCACCCTGGGCACCAACGTCCTGGAGCGCGTCCGCACCGCAACCCGGGCCATCGCCGAAGGCGTGGGCGTGCGCGGCCTCATCAACATCCAGTTCGCCCTGGCCTCGGACGTCCTGTACGTCCTCGAAGCCAACCCGCGGGCCTCCCGCACGGTGCCGTTTGTGTCCAAGGCCACCGGCGTGCAGATGGCCAAGGCCGCCGCCCTGATCGGAACCGGTGTCACCATCGGCCAGCTCCGCAGCGCCTACAAGATGCTGCCCGAGGTCGGCGACGGCTCCACCCTGCCCCTGGACGCCCCGGTGTCCGTCAAGGAGGCAGTCCTGCCGTTCAGCCGCTTCCGTACCCTTGAGGGCAAGGTGGTTGACTCCCTGCTCGGACCCGAAATGCGCTCCACCGGCGAGGTGATGGGCATCGACAAGCACTTCGATACCGCTTTCGCCAAGAGCCAGGCAGCTGCCAACAACGCCTTGCCCACCGAAGGCAAGATCTTCGTCTCGGTGGCAAACCGCGACAAGCGCTCGGTGATCATGGGTGTCAAGCGGCTCTCCGACCTCGGTTTCGAGATCGTCTCCACCGGCGGCACCGCCGATGTCCTGCGCCGCAACGGCATTCAGGCCACGCCGGTCCGAAAGGTTGCAGAAGGCAGCAGCGCCGAAGGCGAAGGCACCATCGCCGACCTCGTCATCGCGGGCGAGATCGATATGGTCTTCAACACCCCCTCCGGCGGTGAAGCCCGCAGCGACGGCTACGAACTCCGTGCAGCCGCCACGTCCATCGGCATCCCCTGCATCACAACGGTGGCCGAGTTCAATGCGGCCGTCCAGGCCATCGAAGCGATGCGCATCTACGAATGGTCGGTCACCAGCCTGCAGGAGCACGCCGCTGCCCTCGCAGAGTCCCAGAAGGCGGCCCTGCAGCATGCCTGAGCAGGCAGCATCCGCTGAAGTGCAGGGCCGGGAGCCCTTCGGTTCCCGGCTCGGTGCGGCCATGGCCGCCCGCGGTCCGTTGTGTGTTGGGATCGACCCCCACCCATCCCTGCTGGCCGGCTGGGGGCTGAAGGACGACGTCGACGGCCTCCGCTCGTTTTCCCTGACGGTCCTGGAGGCCGTCGCTTCCCTCGCTGCCGCCGTAAAGCCGCAAGTGGCGCTCTACGAGCGCCACGGTTCCGCGGGGATGGCTGTACTGGAGGAAATCCTTGCAGTTGCCCGGGACGAGGCTGTACTCACCATTGCCGATGCAAAACGCGGGGACATCGGATCCACCATGGCGGCCTACGCAGACGCGTGGCTCCGTGACGGTTCCCCGCTGGCCGCAGACTCGGTGACGCTCAGCCCCTACCTTGGGTTCGAGTCGTTGCGTCCGGCCCTCGATCTCGCGGCCGACACGGGGCGTGGAGTGTTTGTCCTCGCCCTGACGTCCAACCCCGAAGGAGCCTCGGTCCAGCATGTTGGGGGAGCGGACTCCGTGGCACGAAGGGTTGCCTTGGCGGCCGGCGGGGAAAACCGCCGCTACCCGGGGGAGCTCGGTTCGGTCGGCCTGGTAGTCGGTGCAACCGTTGGTTCTGCCCTTTCGGATCTTGATGTGGACCTCGCCGGCATGCGCGGGCCCATCCTGGCGCCGGGCTTGGGAGCGCAGGGTGCCACTCCGGCCGACCTCCGTGCCACCTTCGGCAGTGCCCACCCGCAGGTGCTGGGAACTTCCAGCCGGGACATTCTTTCCGCCGGACCGCAGCTGCGCGCATTGCAGGAGGCTGCCCAGCGGACGCTTGACGGGCTGCGGGGCGAATAGCTGCCCGTTTCCCCCGATGCATTGATTCGGGCAGCACCAAAGGGTAGTTTCAGGACATGTCCAAGGGCGGCCGCCCTTGGACGTATCCACCCAGATCCGGGGGTGTCCACCATGGTGCTGCGACCCTTATCCGCATCCGAACGAACTGATGCCTTGAACAAAGCGGCGGCAGCCAGGGCAACCCGGGCCGCGGCCAAGGAAAACCTCAAGAACGGTGCAAGCTCCGCAGCGGACATCATCAATTCCGCGATGGAGGACGAAGCGATGGCCCGGATGAAGGTTTCGGAACTGCTGGAGGCACTGCCCGGTGTAGGAAAAGTCCGGGCCGCCGCCATCATGAAGCAGCTGGGTATCGCGGCCTCCCGCCGGCTCCGCGGCCTGGGCGTCCACCAGCGCCGGGCGCTGGTAGATTTTATAGACGAGAACTAGAGCGGGTACTTCCCGCTTTCCCCGAACTCCGGCATAAAGGAATACGTGAGCAAAAAACCTGGACTGACAGTCCTCGCTGGTCCGACGGCTGTTGGCAAAGGCACCGTGTCCACCTACATCCGGGACAACTACCCCGAGGTCTGGCTCTCCGTATCAGCCACCACCCGCGCCCCGCGGCCAGGTGAAGTTGACGGAGTCCATTACTTCTTCAAGGCCAAGGAGGAATTCGAGCGGCTCGTTGCCGAGGGAGAATTCCTCGAGTGGGCGGTAGTGCACGGCCAAAACACCTACGGGACTCTCAAGAGCACCGTGAACCAGGCGATCGCCGAGGGCCGGTCGGTGCTGCTGGAGATTGACCTGCAGGGCGCGCGCCAGGTCAAGGCAGCCGTTCCGGACGCCCAGTTCGTCTTCCTCGCGCCGCCGAGCTGGGACGAAATGGTCCGCCGGCTGGTGGGCCGCGGCACGGAAACACCTGAGGAACAGCAGCGCCGGCTGGAAACCGCTAAACTGGAGCTTGCTGCTGAACCGGAGTTCGACTACACCGTCATTAACGACGACGTTCGCCGGGCAGCGGACGAGCTTGTTTCACTCATGGGGCTGACCCCGCATCCGCACGGAACGCCGGAACGGTCAGCCCGCTAGAAATTTGGAGAATTCGTGTCCACGAACCTTGAAGGCATCATTAACCCGCCGATCGACTCGCTGCTTGAAGCAGCAGATTCAAAGTACGGCCTGGTGATCTTCGGTGCCAAGCGTGCTCGTCAGATCAACGCTTACTACGCCCAGCTGCACGAGGGCCTCTTCGAATACGTTGGCCCGCTGGTAGACACCAAGCTGAACGAGAAGTCGCTTTCCATCGCCCTGCGCGAGATCAACGAAGGCAAGCTGGTCTCCACGCCGATCGAAGCCGCAGAGTAATACTGCCGCCTGACGTGCTGTTGACGGGGGTCACGTGCGCATAGTCCTCGGAGTCGGGGGAGGGATTGCCGCCTACAAGGTGGCATCGCTCCTCCGGCTTTTTACTGAAGCCGGCCATCACGTCACTGTGATCCCCACGGAGGCGGCCACCCGCTTTGTGGGCACCGCCACCTGGGAGGCGTTGTCCGGAAATCCGGTCAGCAACAGTGTTTTCGACGACGTCCACCAGGTCAACCACGTCCGCCTGGGCCACGAAGCGGACCTGGTGGTCATCGCCCCGGCCACTGCCGACCTCCTGGCCAAAGCCGCTACCGGACAGGCCGGGGATCTCCTCACCAACACCCTGCTGATGGCCCACGGCCCGGTACTGTTTGCCCCGGCCATGCACACCGAGATGTGGCAGCACGCGGCCACCCGGGCGAACGTGGAAACGTTGCGGAGCCGCGGAGCGGCCGTCCTGGAACCGGCAACCGGCAGGCTGACCGGCTCTGATTCAGGTCCCGGGAGGCTGCCCGAGCCCGAGGTGATTTTCGATGCCGCCCTGGCCCTTGTCCAGGGCCAGTCGGACTACCAGCTGCCGCTCGCGGGACGCACCGTCACCATCAGCGCCGGCGGAACCCGCGAACCCCTGGACCCGGTACGGTTCCTGGGCAATAGGTCCTCCGGTAAGCAGGGAGTGGCGCTGGCCGTCGCCGCCCGGAATGCCGGCGCTACGGTCCGCCTGCTCGCAGCCCATATGGAAGTTCCCCCGCCGGCAGGCGTGGAAGTGGTGCCCGTGGAGACTGCCCTGCAGCTGCGTGAGGCGGCGCTGGCAGCAGCGGCGGATTCCGACGTCGTGATTATGTCCGCCGCGGTGGCGGACTTCCGCCCCTCGGAGGTCTCGGACACCAAAATCAAGAAGCGCGATGACAGCGCAGACCCCGTGATCACGCTGGTCCGCAACCCGGACATCCTGCACGAACTGGTGGAAGTCCGGAACAGCGGCGGCCACGCGGAGAGGCAGCAGCTGATCGTAGGTTTCGCTGCCGAAACCGGCGACAGCCACGGTGACGTGCTGGCCTACGCGGAAGCAAAACTGGAGCGTAAAGGCTGCGACTTGCTGGTGGTGAACCATGTGGGCGCGGATAAGGTCTTCGGCCAGGATACGAATTCCGTTGTCATCCTGGCCCGGTCCGGCGCCGAACCACAGGAGGCGGCCGGCACCAAGACTGAAGTTTCGGCGGCCATCATCAGCCGGATCGCCTTTGAACTGAATCACGTTTCCCCCCGCGCCTGACGTGTTTCCGGCCACGTTCGCTTAGCAAGAGGACATCTCCCGAGGTCTCCTGCGGGGAGGACGAATCCCAACCAGTAAGGTAGTTGAGTGACTTTACCGCTGCACCTTCCCCACTCCCACGCGGCCACGGCTTCCGCGCTCCGGCTCTTCACGTCCGAGTCGGTCACCGAAGGCCACCCGGACAAGATCTGCGACCAGATCAGCGACGCCATCCTTGACGCCTTGCTGGACAAGGACCCGGAATCCCGCGTCGCCGTGGAGACCATGGCCACTACCGGCCTGGTCCACGTGGCCGGTGAGGTCACTACCGACGCCTACGTGGAAATTCCGCAGATCGTCCGCGAGACCATCCTGGGCATCGGCTATGACTCCTCGGCCAACGGGTTCGACGGCGCCCGGTGCGGCGTTTCCGTGTCCATCGGCCAGCAGTCCAACGACATCGCCGGTGGCGTCTTCAACTCCCTCGAAGCCCGCGAGGGCCGCCAGGAGGATGACTACGACCTTCAGGGCGCAGGCGACCAGGGCCTGATGTTCGGCTACGCGAGTGACGAAACTCCCTCCTACATGCCCACCCCCATCTGGCTGGCACACCGCCTTTCGGAGCGACTCACCGAAGTCCGCAAGTCGGGGGAGCTGCCGTACCTCCGCCCGGACGGCAAGACCCAGGTGACCGTCGGCTATGACAAGGACCTGCCGGTCTCCGTCGAAACCGTGGTCATCTCCAGCCAGCACGCCGAAGGCGCAAGCCTCGAACAGCTCCGCGCTGACCTTGCCTCCATCGTCATCGCCCCCGTGCTGGCCGGCGCCAACCTGGACATCTCCCGGGCCGCAAACATCCTGAACCCGGCCGGCGAGTTTGTTATCGGCGGCCCTGTCGGTGACGCCGGCCTGACCGGGCGGAAGATCATCGTTGATACCTATGGCGGCATGGCACGCCACGGCGGCGGCGCCTTCTCCGGCAAGGACCCGTCCAAGGTGGACCGCTCCGCCGCTTACGCCATGCGGTGGGTTGCCAAGAACGTTGTTGCAGCAGGTTTGGCCAAACGCGCCGAAATCCAGATTGCCTACGCCATCGGCCAGGCGCGTCCCGTGGGCACGTACGTTGAGACGTTCGGCACCGAAACGGTGGACCCCGCCCGCATCAGCGCTGCCATCGCCGAAATTTTCGACCTTCGTCCCCGCGCCATCATCGACGCCCTGGACCTGAAACGGCCCATCTACGCCAAGACTGCAGCCCACGGGCACTTCGGCCGGGACGATCCGGACTTCACCTGGGAGCGCCTGGACCGTGTGGACGACCTGAAGGCTTTCTTCAACGCGTAGCCGATGGCCGGGGCCGAACCCGGCGCGAATGCCGCTGCCGGGTGGAATGTCTGTGCCTGCTGGTTTACTGACCAGGTCCACCCGGCGATGCTGAACGGAGGTAGCCGAAGTGGTTGCTGACGATTCCATGCAACCGTTGCTGGATCTGCCGGCCGCGGTACAGCCGTCCCTGCTGCAGGGTTTCCCTTCCCGCAAACAGCAGGCGGGCCCGCAGCTGGCGGACCACCTTCCGGTGGCCAGGGTGTTGGTGGAATCCTCGCTGCCCCACTTGGACCGGCCTTTTGACTATGGCGTTCCTGCCGGGCTGGATGAGGATGCCCAGCCCGGCGTCAGGGTCAAGGTCAAGTTCAACGGCCAGGACCTCAGCGGGTTCATTATGGAACGGGTGGCGGAGTCCGACGCCGGCCACACCCTGTTGCCGCTGGCGAAAGTCGTTTCCCCGGTTCCCGTCCTGACACCCGAGGTCCGCGACCTGGTCACCGCCGTAGCCTCCCGCTACGCGGGAACCGTCAGCGATGTCCTCCGGGTTGCCGTCCCGCCGCGGGTAGCCCGGTTGGAGAAGGCGTACTCCGCTTCCGCGGAAACTCCGACGTTGGAGACAGGTGAAGGCGCTGCAGCTAAGGGCCCCGGCGCAGACGATGCCTGGGTAGGTTTCCGGAACGGCCTGGCCTTCCTGCGACACCTAAAAGACGGTGGTTCCCCACGGGCGGTCCTAAATCCTCTCCAAGGCTACGGACCCGCCGGTTGGCCGCAGTTGCTGGCCCAGGCCATTGCCGCAGCCTATGCTTCCGGGCGGGGAGCTGTGGTGGTGGTCCCGGACAACCGGGACCTGGACCAGCTTGAAGAGGCCGTGGGAGCGCTGTTGCCGGAGCAGGCCGTAGCACGCCTCACCGCGGAGGACGGCCCCACGCCCCGCTACCAGAACTTCCTGCGGATCCTCGCCGGTACCGCGCGGGTTGCCATCGGGACCCGGTCAGCTGCCTATGCTCCCGTCAAGGACCTGGGGCTCGTGGTGTGCTGGGACGACGGCGACGACCTCCACATTGAGCAGCGCGCGCCCTACGCCCACGCCCGCGAAGTCCTGCTCCTGCGCGCCGAACAGTCCGGGGCTGCCTGCCTTTTGGCAGCCCATTCCCGCAGCACGGAGGTCCAGCGGCTCACCGAGACAGGCTGGGCGCTGCCCGTGGAAGCGGACCGCACGCTGGTCCGCCGCACCGTCCCCCGCGTGGTGAACACGGCCGACAGCTTCGAGCAAGAGCGGGATCCGCTCGCCAGGATCGCCCGCCTTCCCGGCACTGCCTGGCGGGTCGCCAAGGAAGGACTCGAACGGGGACCGGTCCTGGTGCAGGTGGCCCGCGCCGGCTACGCGCCGTCGCTGGTGTGTGACCACTGCCGGGAGCCCGCGCGCTGTGCTGCCTGCCAGGGGCCCTTGGCCGTGGCCGGGGCCAGCGGAACCTCAGCCCTGCCGCAATGCCGGTGGTGCTCCACCCCGGCGCCCGACTGGCACTGCACGCACTGCAGCAGCCGAAAGCTTCGCAGGGGCGCAACGGGCGTAATCCGGACGGCCGAGGAGCTCGGCAGGGCCTTCCCCGGCAAAACCGTCATCACGTCCTCCGGGGACCAGGTCAAGGCACGCGTAACCAACAGCAAGGCCTTGGTGGTGGCCACGGTAGGAGCCGAACCCATAGCAGAAGGGGGATATGCCGCCGCCTTGCTGCTGGACGGTGACTCATTGCTGCGCCGCGAGTCATTGCGCGCCAGCGAGGACACCGTGCGCCGCTGGTTCAATGCCGGGGCCTTGGTTAGGCCTGCTGCCGAAGGCGGCCTTGTGGTGGTTACGGCAGCGGACACCGCAGCTGTGGGGGCGCTGCTGAGATGGGATCCTGCAGGTTACGCCGAACGCGAGCTCTCCCTCCGGGCCGAACTGCAGCTTCCGCCAGCGGTGCGCATTGCCTCCATCACCGGCCCCCGGGCCGCCGTCGGGCATTTCTCGGGTGCAGTGGCAGCGCAACTGGAGCCCGCCGGGATCCACCTCCGTACGGCAGGCCCCGCGCCGCTCATTCTCAGCGGTCCACCCTCCACCCGCCGCTCGGCGGAGGACGTCCGGACCCTCCTGTTCTTCCCCTACGCCCAGGCCGCGGCGGTCACCCGCGTTCTGAGGGCTACCCGGGCGGCAACGGCCGCAAAGCGAAGTGCGGAACCTGTCCAGCTGCGACTGGACGGGGTGGACGTACTGTAGCGGAGCCTACTGGCCGCGGCGCTGGGCCACGATGTCGTGTGCCACGTCCACCAGTTGGCGGGCGGATTCCTCCCAGCTGAACTCGCGGGCACGGGCAACGGAGCGCCGTGAGGTTTCCTCCCACAATTCCCGGTCGTCCAGTTTCTTCACGGCGTCGGCAAACTGCTGGGGCGATGCCGGGTCAACATAGCTGGCTGCATCCCCGCCCACCTCCCGGAATATTGGAATGTCGCTGGCGATGACCGGCGTGCCCAGCGCCATGGCCTCGACCAGCGGCAGTCCGTACCCTTCGGCCCGTGAAAGAGTCACCAGCGCGGTGGCTGTTTCCAGGAACGTGGCATATTCCTCGTCGGTGACGCCGTTGTGGAACTCCACTTTCGCTCCAGGCGGGATGAGCTTCTCCAGTTCGGCGCGCCGCTGAGGAGTGATCCGGCTGAGCAGGTGAAGCGTGAAGCCGGGCAGTCCAGCCATTCCGGCCACCATGGTTTCGACATTTTTGTAGGGCATGAATGAGCCCATGTACACGAGGCAGGGTTTGGCGCCGGCCTCCGGGCTGCGAGGCTCCTGGGCCGGCTGCGGCGCATTGCTGATAATCCGGACAGGCCGGCGCGTCAGCCGGTACTTGGCCATTAGCGCCTCGGTGGTCCGGCTGATGGTGGCTACGACGTCGGCCCGGTTGAGTAGGAGGCGCTGCGGCCAGTACGCCTTGTGGTAGAGGCGCCAGAGCAGCCGCACCGGGGCCGGCAGGAATCCCGGAGGTGCTGGGTGCTCGTAGTAGATGAGGTCGTGCAGGGTCAGGATCAGGCCGTACTTGCGGCCCAAGGTGCCCATCGTCTGCATTGGGCAGACCACCACGTCCGCGCCAAGCGGGTTGATCTTGCGGGCAACGAACAGTTCCGCGGGGGACAGGGGGCTGTTGATCAATGTGTACGGCACATCCGGCAGCAGGGCCAGTTGGCGGATGTCAGAGATCAGCATCGAAACGTCGGCGATCTTGGAGGCGGCCGCGATCAGGCTCGCACCGTAGCGGCTGATGCCGTCGTGATGGTCTGTCCGGGTGAACCGGGCGTCGATGACAAGCTTCACGCGGGGTGGTCCTTAAGGAAGCTGCGGATGTGGCGGGCGGCTGGCTCCGGCGTTTCGTAATGGATCAGGTGGCCAACATCAGCAATAACCTCGAGTTCGCCGTCCGGCAGCAGTTCGACGAGCTGGTGCTGGTCGCGAAGCGTGGCGATTTCATCCTTCTCACCCGCGATTAGGAGCACAGGAAGGGTCAGGCTGCCGGCCACCTCGGCCACATGGCTGCTGACCGAGGCAGTGAAGGATTCGAGGAGGCTGTCACGGCTGGCAAAAGCACTGAAGTACGCATGGTGCTGGCCGTGGATAAAGCGCCGAAGGTCCCGGTCGCCTGTCTTGGCCATGGCTCCGCTCATCACCCGGACAATCAACGGGCTGCGGAGCAGGGCCAGCCCCAGCGGACGGGGAAGGCGGGCGGCAACGCGGTAGTACAGCACTGCCAGCCTGGTCATCACGCCTTTGGGGCCCTCGAGGGCAGGCGCTGCGATGGGGTTAATGAGGATCAGTGGATTCACGGCGCCGGGGTGGGCGGCCACGAAATGGGCGGCAATGATGGACCCGAACGAGTGCCCCAGCAGGACCGTATCCGGCCCCAGGCCCAGTGCCGCCATGAATTCTGTGATGAATGCGCCGTAGCCCGGAACTGTGTGACCACCTGGCACGAAGGCTTCCGAGCTGCCGAAGCCGGGCAGGTCCGGCATGATGATGCGCATCTCCGGAAGCTGGTCGGCCACCCGAAGGAGCCCGTGGTGGTCGCCGCGGAATCCGTGGATCACCAGCATGGTCCGGGTCTCAGCGGTTTGCAGCACTGGCTCGTAGGTCCAGAAAGCTACCCTGCCGCCGGCCAGCTGCACCGAGGAGGCATGGGTGCGGCCGGCCAGGTCCGGGCCGATGAAGGCGGGCGTGGAGGATTGCCCCGTGTGTGCTGTTTCCATGGGAGTCCTAATTGACGTTGTCCGGGTGGGAACCGGTCCGCTGTCCCCGGTCCAGGCCGGCGAGCGCATCCATGTCCCTGGCCGAGAGTTCAAAGTTGAAGACGTTCAGGTTCTCGCGGATGCGCGCCTCGGTGCTTGCCTTGGGGATGGCGATGTTCCCCAGTTGTATGTGCCAGCGGAGGATGATCTGCGCCGGCGACCTGCCGTGTTCGGCGGCGCAGGCCTGGACTACAGGATCCGCCAGCACATGTCCGCGTCCCAGGGGACTCCACGCCTCGGTCCTGATCCCGAGATCATCGTGGATTTTCCGCAGCTCCACCTGCTGGAGCCAGGGGTGCAGCTCGATCTGGTTGACCGCAGGGGTCACCTCTGCGGTCTGCATCAGCCGGTCCAGATGGGCGGGCTGGAAGTTGCATACGCCGATCGCCCGCACTTTTCCCTCGCGGTAGAGCGTCTCCATGGCCCGGTAGGTTTCGGGGTACAGCCCGCGCCGGGGGCAGGGCCAGTGGATGAGGTACATGTCCACGTAGTCCAGGCCCAGGTTGACCATGGAGTTGTCGAATGCACGCAGGGTGGCGTCGTAGCCGTGGTGGTCGTTCCACACTTTGGTGGTAACAAAGATGTCCTCCCTGGCCGGTGACGGGAAAAGTTCACCGGAGCCACCGCTGCCTGCCTGCGTGCCGAGCTGTGAACTGATGCCGCGGGCAACCCCTGACTCGTTGCCGTACATGGCGGCAGTGTCGAAGTGGCGGTATCCGGAGCCGAGGGCCATAGCCACAAGGCCCGCCGCCTCCGATGGCGGCACCTTGTACAGGCCGTAGCCCAGCTGGTCGATCAGCACGCCGTTGTTCAGGCTCAGCCGCGGGGAGATCCTCATAGCCATGACTCTACCTACTCGCCACGGCAAGGCCCTCCATACCCACCAGGCGGCGCGCTGTGGCCTCGTCAAGGATCAGGTCCGTAGCCAGGCGCGCCGCTAAGGCGCCCTTGAGCCCGTTGATCTTGGACACGCCGGAAACCACGCAGATCCTGCGCCTTACCTGCCGAAGTTCGGCGAGGGCCGGGCCCGTGGACCGTTCGTTCAGGACGATCCCGTCGGAGGAACCGTCAGCGCGGAAGAACACCGTCGCAACATCACCCACGACGTCGGACGTTGCCAGGATGTTGAGGTCGCCCTCGTCCAGGTAACCGCCGGCATAGACGTGGCTGGGGAAATCGGCATCAACGGATCCGACCCCAAAGATCGCGATGCTCATCTTGGCCTGAAGTTCAAGGATTCGCTGCACGCTGCGTTCATTCCACATGGCTGACTTGGTGGCGGCGTGGTCGAAAAATGCCGGAACGGGGAATTGTTCCACCCGCGCGCCGTAGGCGCTGCCGAAGCGGCGCATGATGTCACTGGCGTAGGTAATGCCTGTCGTGTGCATGTTGCCCGCGCCATTCAGCTGCACCACCACGCTGTCGTGGGTAATTTTCCTGGTCAGGTGGCGGCTGACGGCACTGAGGGTGGAACCCCAGGCGACACCGATGATCGCGTTGGAATCCACCAGGGGCCCGATGGTGCGGGCGGCCTGCATCGCCACCCGGTCCAGGGTCTCGGCCTCATTGAGTGTTTCCATGACCGGCACAACGTGTGCGTCTACTCCGTACCGGCGGCGAATCAGGCCCTCCAACTCCGGTCCTGTATCCAGGGGATTGCGGATCTGGACCTGGACCAGCCCCGAATCGCGGGCCGAGGACAACAGCCGGGAAACAGTCGAGCGGGATGTCCCAAGTTCGCGGGCGATGGCATCCATCGTGAGGTCCTGCAGGTAATACATTTGTGCAGCCCGAAGGGCATCAGCATGCCGGGAAGCGTCCACCTGAACTCCATTCTGCACGTTTGTGCATAGTGCTTGACTCCATTTTCCATTACTCCAAACAATAGATGAGAACGGCGGATCACTTTCTGTGTCCGCACCACACAAAGCCCCAGGAGTTGTTTTGGGACCAAAGGATTCACCGGCCCGCCCCGCCGCACCAAAGCCGGGAGCCGAACGCGCATCAGTACATAATCTGCGGCTCCGGCCGCACGCAAAAGTGCTGGTGGTAGGTGGCGGGATTAACGGCGTTGCGACCTTCCGGGACCTCGCCCTGCAGGGAATTGACGTGGCACTTGTGGAACGTGGTGACTACTGCCAGGGCGCCAGCGGCGCCTCCTCGCACATGATCCACGGCGGCATCCGCTACCTCGAAAACGGCGAGTTCCGGCTGGTCAGGGAGTCTGTAGTGGAGCGCAACAGACTACTCCGGATCGCACCCCACTACGTCAAGCCGCTGCAGACCACTATCCCCATCTTCAGCACCTTTTCCGGAGTGCTCGCGGCCCCTCTGCGCTTCCTCACCCACAAGCAGCAGGGCAAGCCCAAGGAACGCGGCGCCTTCCTCATCAAGATCGGCCTCAGCCTGTACGACTCGTTTTCCCGCGACGGCGGCACAGTGCCGCGCCACCAGTTCAGGGGACATAAACGCGCCCTTGCTGAACTGCCCGCCCTCCGCCCCGACGTCAAGTACACGGCCACGTACTTCGATGCTTCCGTACACAACCCCGAGCGGCTCACCCTTGATGTCCTGCAGGACGGCGAAAAGACAGGCCACGCGTCCGGCGCTAACCCCCAAGGCAGTACGGCCCGTGCCAGTAACTACCTGTCACTGAGATCCATGACGGGCGAGCCCAACCGCGGCACCGGCAAAGGAAGCACCTTGCGGTTGCGGGATGAGCTGACCGGTGAGGAATTCGATTTCACGGCCGACGTCATCGTTAACACCACGGGCGCCTGGGTGGACCTCACCAACGAAGCCATGGGAGCAGCCTCCAGCTTTATGGGCGGCACCAAGGGTTCCCACATCGTGCTCGACCACCCGGAGCTCCTCGCCGCCTGCCGGGGACGCGAAATCTTCTTTGAACACACGGACGGCCGCATCGTGCTCATCTATCCGATGGGGGACCGCGTCCTCGTCGGGACCACGGACATTGATGCCGACATGGCCCAGGATGCCGTCTGCACCGATGCGGAAATCGAGTACTTCTTCGAACTCATCGGTCACGTCTTCCCGAGCATCCCCGTCAAGCGCGAACAGATTGTCTACACCTTCTCCGGCGTGCGGCCGCTGCCTCGACACGATGCGACGCAGCCCGGCTTCGTCTCCCGGGACTACCGGATCGAGCGCCGTGCCCCCGGGAACAGCACAACCGGGGCGGGCGCCGTCGTCCTCAGCCTGGTGGGTGGCAAATGGACCACCTTTCGGGCGCTGGCCGAACACCTGACCAATGACGTCCTCGCCGAACTCGGCGTGCAGCGGAAAGTATCGACAGCGCAGCTCGCCATCGGCGGCGGCGCCGGTTTCCCCGCGGACGAGGCGGGCGTGCAGAAGTGGATCAAGGACCACATGACTGCCGGCCGCGACGCGGACCGGACCGCCGGCCTGCTCACCCGCTACGGAACCAGGGCGGAGGCGGTGATGGCCTACCTCGACGGCGGGCCGGACCACTTGCTGCACTCCACCCGGGAACTGAGTGCCCGTGAACTGGAGTTCATGGCAGCCCATGAGCAGGTTGGACACCTCGTGGATGTCCTCATCCGCCGCACGTCCCTTGCCTTCCGGGGCCTCGTGACTGGCGAGCTGCTCAACGAGGTGGCGGAGGTGCTCTCCGGTCCGCTGGGATGGGACGCCGCAGCACGTGCAGCGGAAATCCGGCACGCGCAGGACGTGCTGCAGCGGTTCCACCGCGTAGAAACGCACAGCCTGGTCGCATAGGACAGGCTGTCGGCCGGGGCACCCAACCCGTCCCGGCCCAACGGTCCTTCAACCCGCGAAGGACTGACAACAGAAAATAGAGGAGTCAAAGATGTCTCTTGGAATTGTTTTTCTATCCGAAGTCTTCGGAACGGCGATGCTGACCCTGCTGGGTTGCGGCGTCGTCGCCAACGTCGCCCTGCGGGGGACGAAAGGCAACAGCGGCGGGTTCCTGATGGTCACTTGGGGATGGGGCGTCGCAGTTTTCGCGGGTGTCTATGTGGCCGCGAAATCCGGGGCGCACCTGAACCCGGCCGTGACGCTCGGCCTGCTCGCCAACGGAGCCGGCGAATACGCCCCTGATGTTCCCGTGGATTTCGCCTCTACGCTGACCTACTTCGGCGGAGAACTGCTGGGTGCCTTCCTCGGCGCAGTGGTCTGCTGGCTCGCCTACAAGCAGCATTTTGACGTTGAAGAGGAAGTCGCCAGCAAGTTGGCCGTCTTCTCCACCGGCCCGGCCATTCGTTCCAGCTCCTGGAACCTGGTGACCGAGATCATCGGCACCTTCGTGCTGGTGTTCGTCATCCTCACCTTCGGCGGCACCCCGTCAGGCCTCGGGCCGCTGGCTGTCGCACTGCTCGTCGTCGGCATCGGCGTATCACTCGGCGGACCCACCGGCTACGCCATCAACCCCGCCCGTGACCTCGGCCCCCGTATCGCCCACGCCCTGCTGCCCATCAAGGGCAAGGGCTCCAGCGACTGGGGCTATTCCTGGATCCCTGTAGTCGGCCCGCTGGTCGGCGGTGCCCTGGGCGGCCTCGTCGCCCGGATTGTCCCGATCATCGCCACAGCAGCAGCCTGACCCCGCACCCAACCACCGCTCAAAATCACACCTCAAGACAAGGACGTCATCGTGAACCAGTACGTAATCGCCATCGACCAGGGAACCACCAGCACCAGGGCCATCATCTTCGACCACAGCGGCAGCATCGTCTCCTCCGGGCAGATGGAACACGAACAGATCTTCCCGAAAGCCGGCTGGGTGGAGCACAACCCCGCCGAGATCTGGAACAACACCCGTGAGGTCATCGCCTCAGCCCTCTCAAAGGCGAACCTGACGCGGCACGATATTGCCGCCGTCGGCATCACTAACCAGCGTGAAACCGCCGTGGTGTGGGACAAAACAACGGGTGAAGCCGTGTACAACGCCATCGTCTGGCAGGACACGCGCACGCAGGACATCGTGGACGAACTTGCCAGCGACGGGGGAGCGGACCGCTTCAAGCAGAAGGTGGGCCTACCGCTGGCCACATACTTCTCGGGCACCAAGATCAAGTGGATCCTGGACAATGTGGACGGCGCACGCCAGCGGGCCGAAGCCGGGGACCTGGTGTTCGGCAACACCGACGCGTGGGTCCTGTGGAACCTCACCGGCGGGGTGGACGGCGGCGTCCACGTCACCGACGTCACCAATGCCTCGCGCACGCTGTTCATGGATCTGGAGACCCTCCAATGGGACGAGGAAATCCTGGGCATCTTCGGCGTTCCGCGGTCCATGATGCCGGAGATCAAGTCCTCCTCGGAGGTGTACGGCACCGTTCACACCTCCCAGCTTCTCCGCGAGGTTCCGGTGGCCGGCATCCTCGGCGACCAGCAGGCAGCCACGTTCGGCCAGGCGGCATTCCAGACCGGCGAAGCCAAGAACACCTACGGGACGGGCTGCTTCCTGATTTTCAACACCGGCGAGGAAATCGTGCACTCCAAGAACGGCCTGCTGACTACGGTCGGCTACAAGCTTGGCGACGCGGCACCCCACTACGCCCTTGAAGGCTCCATCGCTGTCACCGGCTCACTGATCCAGTGGTTGCGGGACAACCTGGGCATGATCAGCAGCGCCCCGGAAGTGGAAACCCTGGCCGCTTCGGTGAAGGACAACGGGGGCGTGTACATCGTTCCGGCATTCTCCGGGCTCTTCGCGCCATACTGGCGTTCCGACGCCCGGGGCGCCATCGTGGGCCTCACCAGGTTTGTTAACAAGAGCCACATTGCCCGGGCAGCGCTGGAATCCACAGCGTTCCAGACCCGCGAGGTGCTCGACGCCGTGAACGCGGACTCCGGTGTACCGCTCTCCGAGTTGAAGGTCGACGGCGGCATGGTTGCCAATGATGCGCTGATGCAGTTCCAGGCAGACATCCTTGGCGTCCCCGTCATCCGGCCCAAGGTGGTGGAGACCACCGCCCTGGGCGCCGCCTACGCCGCCGGCCTCGCAGTCGAGTTCTGGAAGGACCTCGGCGAACTGTCATCCAACTGGTCTGAAGACAAGCGCTGGGAACCCCAGATGGACCAGGCCGAGCAGGACCGGCAGATGCGGCTGTGGAAGAAGGCCGTGACAAAGTCCATGGATTGGGTGGACGAGGACGTGCGGTAGCGTCTTCCGGCATTGAGAGTGCGTGGCTGGGGCGCGAGGAAGGCGGCCCCTGCCCCGCCCGTCCCCTGCTGCTCCCACGGGTGCCCACCACACCCGAGCGAGGGGCCGCCTCCCTTGCTTGTTGCGGTGGGCGCCCTACCTCCTCGTGGGGCCGCCATCTTCGCGGACGTGTCGGCGACGCTTACTCCTCGTGGGTTTCTACAGTTCCTGCGTTGCCGTCTACCGTCACCAGCTGGCCTGTTCGGAGCTCTTGGGTGGCGGTGCCTGTGCCCACTACTGCCGGGATGCCGTATTCGCGGGCTATCAGGGAGGCGTGGGCTGCCAGGTTTCCGCCGTCTGTTACGACGGCGGCCGCGTCGGCGAGGAGGGGAGTCCAGGCCGGTGCGGTGGCCTTGGCCACGAGCACCTCACCTGGTTGAAACGCGGAAAAGTCCTCGGGTCCTTCGACGGTACGGACGCGGCCGCGTGCCCGGCCTGGGCTTGCGGGATGACCCACCAGGGCACCTTCGGGAAATTTGCCGGCGCTTCGCGCCGTGTTGGCCAGCCGGTCAAATGTGTTGCCGAGCATCGGGAGCTTGCCCAGCATCAGCGGGGCGGCCAGTTTCCGTTGCCGGAGCCAGTCCGCGCGGCGTGCCGCCACGTTGTCCTGCTGGGGCGGCGCGTCGAGCCGCAGGTCCTGCCGGGTCAGGAAGTACACGTCGTCCCTGTTGCTGATGACGTGCGCCTGTTCCAGCTGCGTCCCGATCTCTGCAGCGCAACGACGCAGCAGCGGCCAGCCAAGGGTGAAATCCCGCACCTGTTCCTCCCGGAGCAGCGCATAGTGTTGGGCAACCGCGAGTAGATTGTCGAACCGGCGCAGCAGGCGCGAGCCCTTGAGCATGGAGCGGCAGGCATTTTCGGCTCTACGCCGCCGGGAAGCCGCAGCAGCGGATCCCCGGGAACTGCTGCCGAAGGGAGCAGCCGGGCCGGGCTCCTCGGCCGCCGTCGGGTGATACCAGTCGAGGCTGTAGACGGCGTGCGGAACCCTCGGCGGCAACGCCGGGGACAGGCCGCCCAGCAGCACTTGGTAACCGCCGCCGTCGTAAAGTTCCTCTTCCTTCCGGGAGGCAAATTCGGTGGCAAGGTGCCTGCGCCAGAACCTGGCCAGCACCATCTCCATCTTCCAGGCCGCCCCGCCCGTGGCGGCGAAGAACCACAGATATCCTCCGGCGGCCCCTGCCAGCTGTTCAACGAGATCCATCAGCCCGGCCAGGGTTGCCGGCAGCGGGACGCCGCGGTAGCTGTCTACGAGGCTGCGGTAGGCCGGCAGGTGTTGGGTGCGCCACTCAAGCTCAAGATCCCGCAGGACGGCGCGGTCTGCACCAGCGGGATCGAGCATCGGCCGGACCACGGAGTTGAAAAAGTAGTGCAGCGAGTGCCGCGTTCCGCTAAAAAGCAGGTGGGGGAGTGCCCGGGGTGTCGGCGGGGCCACGTAATACCAGCCGTTGACGGTGGCATGGCCCATCGGAACCCGAAGGCCGGTGGAGCGGAAGACGGCGTCGTTGTAGGCGGAGTCCAGGCAGGGAACAATCCAGTCCATAAAGAGCGGGGTGACCGGTTCCGGCAGCCATTCTCCGAGCCGGAAGTTCCGCAGCCAGGCGCCCTTTCCCGGGGCCAGCCATAGCACCGGCTCCGGAACCGCTGTCATCGGACGTGCCTGCACAACCTGGACGCGGCCGGAGCAGTCCACCACCCACTCCACGTCCTGGGGGCAGCCGAAATGCCGGGCGACGTTCCCCGCCATGGCGGCAACCGCCGTCGCGCTTTCCTTTGTGAGGACAGCACCGGCACCACGCTGTGGGACGACTGATCCGCCGCGGGCCAGCCACTCTTCGCCACGCTCCGAACCTCCCACCAGCTTTTCCCCAAGACCTTTCACAGCGGAAATCACCGTCTCGTCCCGGGCGCCGGTCAAGGGATGTGCGGTGAAGGCGACGCCGGCGGCCGCGGCGTCCACCATCTGCTGGACGAGGACGGCCATCTGCCCGGCGTCGGTGGTGTCCTCGTCTCCAGCGCCCGGATCGGCCTTTGGTCCGCCGGGCGGGGCGGCAACCGGCGGCAGCGATTCCTGGTAAGTCCGGACGCGGCCGGCATCAGCCGATCCGAAACAGCGGATAACGGCGGAGGGGAGGTCCTCGACCGGCACGTCCAGATAACTCTCATACATCCCTGCATAGGAGGCGCCTGGCAGGTCTTCGGCAGCCGCCGAGGAGCGGACGGCATAGGGGCCGGGACCGGCTGCCCGGGCCGCGTTTTGCAATTGGCGGTCCCAGGCATCCTGCCCGCCACCCGAACGTGCGTCCAAAGCCGCGCGCGGGACGACAAACCCGGAAGGGACGGGAAATCCGGCGGATTTCAGGTCCGACAATGCCGCGGCCTTGCCGCCGGCCTCCGCCCGGGTGAGGTGAAGGTGTCGGCCAAGCGGCAGGAAAAGGCGACTGCGAGGGGGATTGGGGCTGACGGCAGCACCGGCGTCATCGCCCATGTCACTCGCGTCAATGCCCAAGGAGTCACCTGCCGGGTAAGTAAGCCGGGTTGCCCGGCTCAAGTCTAGTGACGCGGGCCGGCGGTGGTACAGGTTGGCACGACACCAGCCCGGCCGCTTCGTGCGCTAAAGTGGTTTCATGCGTGCGATCCTTCTGCTTAGTTAGCCGCCCGGCATCCGAAACGACGGATAACCGAGCGGCAGCCCCTCCATGGCGAGGGGCTTTTGTGTGTCCGGGGCAGTTTCCGGGCCGCCAGCAGCAGGATCAGGCCGTTATGGCAGCACAGATGCCGTAACAGAACAGAAGAGGGCAGCAGTGGGCGTTCAGCCGGAGACAGAGACCGGAACAGCAACAGTGTCGGCGGAGGTGCCCGAGGAGGGCACGTACAGCTTTGCCGCCATGGAGGCCAAGTGGCCGCAGGTGTGGGAAGACCTCAAGGTTTTCACCCCTGTCGACGACGGGTCCCGCGAGCGGCGCTACGTGCTTGACATGTTCCCGTACCCGTCCGGCGACCTGCACATGGGGCACGCCGAAGCGTTTGCCATGGGTGACGTTGTGGCCCGCTACCTCCGCCAGCAGGGCTTCGATGTCCTGCACCCGATCGGCTGGGACTCCTTCGGCCTGCCCGCCGAGAACGCCGCGATCAAGCGCAACGCCCACCCCAGCGAGTGGACTTACGCCAACATCGAAACCCAGGCCGCGTCCTTCAAGCGCTACGCCATTTCCGCCGACTGGTCCCGCCGGCTGCACACTTCCGACCCGGAGTACTACCGGTGGACGCAGTGGCTGTTCAAGCGCTTCTACGAGCGCGGCCTGGCGTACCGGAAGGATTCCCCGGTCAACTGGTGCCCCAAGGACCAGACCGTGCTGGCCAACGAGCAGGTTGTCAACGGCGCCTGCGAACGCTGCGGCACAACTGTCACCAAGAAGTCGCTCAACCAGTGGTATTTCAAGATCACGGACTACGCTGACCGTCTGCTGGATGACATGGAACAGCTGCGCGGCCACTGGCCCGAGCGCGTCCTGGCGATGCAGAAGAACTGGATCGGCCGGTCCGAGGGTGCGCACGTCAACTTCGTCATCGAGGCCGACGGCGGCAAGCCAGCCAAAGAGGTCACGGTCTTCACCACCCGCCCGGACACCCTGTACGGTGCAACGTTCTTTGTAGTGGCCGCAGACGCTCCGCTGGCCGTGGAGCTCGTCACCGATGAACACGCTGCTGCCCTGGAAGACTACCGCGAGCAGGTCAAGGCGCTCACGGAAATCGAACGACAGTCCACCGAGCGCGAAAAGACGGGGGTCTTCACCGGCCGTTATGCCGTGAACCCTTTGAACGGGGAGAAGCTTCCTGTCTGGGCCGCGGACTACGTTCTCGCTGACTACGGCACGGGGGCCATCATGGCCGTCCCCGCCCACGACCAGCGCGACCTCGACTTCGCCCGCAAGTTTGACCTCCCGGTGCGGGCGGTTCTGGATACCGGCGAGGAAGACCCGGCAGTCTCCGGCACCGCCACCGCAGGGGAGGGCACGCTGATCAACTCCGGCGACCTGGACGGCCTGCCCAAGGCCGAGGCCATTCCGGCCGCGATCGCCATCCTGGAACGCCAGGGCACAGGTGAGAAGTTCGTCAACTTCCGGCTGCGTGACTGGCTGCTCAGCCGCCAGCGGTTCTGGGGAACCCCCATCCCCATCATCCACTGCCCGTCCTGCGGGGAAGTCCCCGTGCCGGATGAGCAGCTGCCCGTGACGCTGCCCGCCGATCTCCGCGGCGAGGCCCTGTCGCCGAAGGGCACCTCGCCCTTGGCGGCAGCCGAAGCATGGGTCAACGTCGACTGCCCTTCCTGCCACGGCCCGGCCAAGCGGGACACCGACACCATGGACACGTTCGTGGATTCGTCCTGGTACTTCCTGCGCTTTGTGTCACCGCAGTACACGGACGGTCCCTTCGATCCGGAGAAAATCAATGACTGGATGCCCGTGGGCCAGTACGTGGGCGGCGTGGAGCACGCCATCCTGCACCTGCTGTACGCCCGGTTCTTCACCAAGGTCATCAACGATCTCGGATTGATTGAAGCCACCGAGCCCTTCAGTGCGCTGCTGAACCAGGGGCAGGTCCTTAACGGCGGCAAGGCCATGAGCAAGTCGCTGGGCAACGGAGTGGACCTGGGTGAACAGCTGGACAAGTACGGTGTTGACGCCGTCCGCCTCACCATGATCTTCGCCTCTCCGCCGGAGGACGATGTCGACTGGGCAGACGTCTCGCCGTCCGGTTCAGCGAAGTTCCTGGCTCGCGCCTGGCGGCTGGCCCAGGACGTCGCCAGCGAACCCGGCATTGACTTCGCGTCCGGCGACCGGGCCCTCCGCTCGATTACCCACCGGACCATTGCAGACGCTGCCGAGCTGCTGGACGCCAACAAGTTCAACGTCGTGGTGGCCAAGCTGATGGAGCTGGTTAACGCCACCCGCAAGGCCATCGACTCCGGTGCCGGGGGAGCAGATCCGGCAGTGCGGGAGGCGGCCGAGGCTGTCGCAGTGATCCTGAGCCTGTTCGCCCCCTATACAGCGGAGGACATGTGGAGTGTCCTTGGCCACCCGGCCTCGGTGGCCAATGCCGGCTGGCCGGCCCATGACGAGTCGCTGCTGGTGCAGGACACCGTCACCGCCGTGGTGCAGGTGCAGGGCAAGGTGCGGGACAGGCTTGAGGTTTCGCCCGACGTCTCGGAGGACCAGTTGCGCGAACTGGCGCTGGCCTCGGACAACGTCCAGCGCGCCCTTGACGGGCGGGGCATCCGCACCGTCATCGTCCGCGCCCCTAAACTGGTCAACATCGTCCCGGCATAAGCCGGACCAGGCCGCCGGAAACCCCGGCGGCCTGCTGTGACCCAGGAGGCTCCATTGCCACACCGCGACGCCGCCGCCTGGCCTCGGGTCCGGGCGCGCCTTCTGAACCGCCTCCGGAAGCAGGAAAGCCCTGCACCTGAAGCAGGCGCCGTCGTACGTGTTGCTGTGGTGACCGACTCCGCCGCGGCGTTGCCGACTGAGTGGATTGCCGGGTTGAGCGGGGACGGCCGGCTGACCGTCATTCCCATGCCCGTGATGGTAGGGGATGAGATCTACGGTGAGGGCGACGACGACATCTCGGAGACCATAGCGCTGGCCCTGGCCAGCGGGACGTCCGTGAAAACCTCCCGGCCCTCGCCCGGACAGTTCGAACAGGCCTACCTCGCGGCGCGGCGCAGGGGCTATGAAGCGGTAGTTTCCGTGCACATTTCGGGTGGCCTGTCCGGGACTGCCGATGCGGCGCGGCTTGCAGCCGGCAGGGTGGGCATTCCGGTGGAAGTCGTCGACTCGGGAACGGTGGGCATGGCCCTCGGGATGGCCGTCCAGGAAGCCGTTCGCGTTGCCGGGGAAGGCGCCGATTCCGGGGCAGTGGCCGCTGCAGCCGCCGATCAGGCAGCTCGGACCAAGGTCTATTTCTACGTTCCAAGCCTCGAGCAGCTTCGCCGCGGAGGACGGATCGGGACGGCTGCTTCCCTGTGGGGCACCATGCTGGCGATCAAGCCCATTCTTGGCGTCGACGGCGGAAAGATCGTACCGCTGGAAAAGGTGCGGTCAGCGGTCCGGGCCGTTGCCCGGCTGGAGGAACTCGTGGCCGCGGACGCTTCTGCCCGAACCGCCGCAGGGGTACGACTCGCCGTCCACCATTTCGGCAACCCTGCGGAAGCGGAACGCCTCGCCGAACGACTGGCTGCTGCCTTGCCGCAGTGCCCCCCTGCCCAGATCAGCTCGCTGCCCGCGGTTCTGGCCGCGCATGCGGGGCTGGGGGTCCTGGCCGTTATTGTGGGCAGCGACCTTGTGGCGGAGTATGCCGGCTGACCGGGTGCTTCTCTACCGCTGCGCTGCTCGGGTAAAGGGAGGACAACCCGTGCGAAGGAGTGAAGCTCCCCAACGACGCTGAGGGTGGGGACCATATGCGGTTCCTCACCAAGGAGGAGTACAAGGCCTAGACGCGGCCATGGATCCCTACTTCCGGCCGTTCTTCGGGTTCCTCGTGGACACCGGTCTGCGCTTCGGAGAGTCAGTCTAGCCGCGGGTCAGTTCACGGACACACCTACCACCTACCCGATTCTGTCGGTGCCCGGGAGCACCATGGACCTATGACGGCTCCAACTGTTGAGGCGCCGATCCATGAACTGATGGATCTCGCCTGGAATGTTGACTATGACCTGCTTGAGCAGCGGGGCCTGCTCGGTGACGGGCTGTTCGTCGAGGAGTGCACCGGGATCCATTCCTGGGTGGAAGACGATACCCGCTACACGGTGGTCCACTCCAGGGAGACCGCCGTCCCGTTCGTGGACACCCGGCCAGTGGACGCCATCGTCTTCCATCACGACCTCCTCGGCGCCGACGACCCAAAATCATTCGTCCGGCTTCAGACGTAGGCTCTGGACCTCCGAGGCGGAAAAGAAAAGGTGCCGCACCCCCGATCAACGGGGCGCGGCACCTTTTTCGTTCCATCACCAGGAGTGGGCTACGTCCACGATCAGCCGGGAACCGGATCCTGGCCCGTCCAAAGTGAAGACCCGGAAGGGCAGCCGGGCACGGACGCCCAAGCCGATGCTGGTGGAACCTTCGAAGCTATTCGCATAGACCACTTGCCGGAATGTCTTGTAGCCGGCCACGTTGGACAGCTCAGCCTTCGCTGCGGGGTTGTAGGTGACGTTGCCGTTCTGGTCGTAGGAGGGTGCGTTCACGACGACCTGCAGGCGTGCGTTGCCGTAGACCGGAATCGTGAAGCCGGTGCCGTCCTGGATGATCTCCGGGACGTACCGGACCGTGTAGCCCTTCGCGGGGCCGTTGAGGTCAACCACCATCCGGTCGAAGCAGGGTTGCTGCCCTGTCCGGACGTTGGTGACGGAGGCGGAGCTCATCTCGGGCGCGGATTTGGCCAGAGATCCCCATGCGAGCCCGCAATAGGTTGCTGCCGAGGCTGGCCCCGGCGTCACGATGCCCAGCCCAACGGCCGCCAAGAGCGCGGTGAGCCAGAGGAGGAGTTTTCTCATTGGGGTGCCATCCAGGTAGGTGGAGCGGTTGGATAGCTCAAGATTAGGGAGGGCAAAGCCCCGAAACGAGAGTTGTTGCCGCTTCGCGGCGGAACCGTAAAGAACACCTGATCCGTGTCACACGCCAATAAATCCCGGGGCCGTTTGTCGCCTGTCTTAATAGTTTCGGTGCCGTTTTTTGCACCCAGCCGTAATGCTGGTAACAGCTCCGGGACAGGACAAAATCCCTCAGCAGCGTGATTCCCGGGCCCGAGTGGGTAACTTGTACATACTCGCGGTTGAGCAGTCAGCCGGCACGGCACTCCCTAGAGAGTCACCGACCATGGCATCCGACGCTGATACCTCCCGTCAAGACACAACACTCGGCCTCACACCTGCCGGCAGGATCTTCAAATCCTTTCGGCTCTGGCCGGCCGTGCCTATATCGGACCTCCTCTGGCTAAGGCACGTACTTGACCGCCGTGTCGAGGCGGATAGGGCAACCGCGGTGCAGAAGCTCCTTCGTCTTGTGGACGCGGAGCTCATCCGCCGCTCTGCCTCGCCTGGCGGCATCATCCCTTCCGCGCCACAGCCCAGCTGTGAGGAGCCCTGTCCGGAAGCGGGCTAGGACCACCTGCTGCCCCAAGGATGTGGGGGCAGGTGCTGGCGGCCCCTCCCAGGGAGGGCCGCCGCCGTGGGCCGGTGCCAGAGCTTGGGGGACCGGCCCACGGTCGTCATCCACCAGGACACGCTCCTGCAGGCCGGACCGACCTCATCACTGGGGCGCCGCAGTGTGCCGCCTGGGCAGCAGGAGCTGGTCACTGGGCTGCCTGTCCGGCCGGTCCAGGATCCATGCGCTGTCCTGGGTTGTCCGCGGCTTTGTTCGCCGCAGCTTCCTAACCAAGAGGGCGAAAGGCAACAGCACCAGCTGCAGGACCCCGGCCGCTATCAGTAGCAGCACAAAGAGGATTAGGTACGGCAGGTAGATGAGGAAGATGCCGAAAAGCGTGGCAAAGTATCCCATGCTGAATCCGAAGAACGTTTCGGCATTCAACGATTGCTCCCAAAGTTATCTGGAGTGGTGGGTGGTGCCGCTGCCTCGAGCCCGCCGGAGGCTCACCCTCCGGGCGCGTGCAGCAGCGCGGTTTCGGTGAGTACCGGCCCGCCATGGCCTCACATGGTGGCCCACCCCTCCCGGGCCCGAGGCAACCAGCGTTGACCCGCTTCGTTTGCGTCGGAGATGGAGGACGACAATGGCGGTCAGGCCGATCCAGGCAAATGCCGCACCGATGACAAGGAGCACTGCTGGAAGCGTGTCCACTGCGACACTTCTCCTAGAACTGAAGGGTTCGGCGGTTGGCCCGTAAGGCACGGGGCATAAATGGTGAGGGCGATAGCCCAGGCTGAACCGCGGAGTTCAGAGGTGTGCAGGGGAGGCCCGCGTCTGCTCTTGAAGGGCAGAATTATGCGGGGAGCTGGGGGAATCGGGGGCGGTCACAGCGGTCTCCGGATGAGATGATGCGGGGCCTGCTGCTTGACTTAGTTGAGGTATATCGCGGGGCGCAGCGGGAGTCAATAGCGCCGGCCAACGCCCCTGCACCAGCTCACGGAAAAGGGGCGGCCGGTGGCCTAAGGGGCGCGCACGAGCGTGACAGCGACCAGCCGGAATGGTTGACGGGTCGTTGATACAGGAGCCGCGGGCCAGCCAGTATCCGCGCTCTCGCGCGGACCTTTTCGTTGACGGGATTTTACCGGTTGTCGTTTCCAGAAGTCATCTGCACTGGCACCCGCCGACTTTATTGTCGGCATCTTTTTCTAGCCCAACCGCCCCCTGACCGGCGGTTCTATTTTAGTCCGACTAGGATCGGGGCAAGACGAACCTGGGGGATAGTGAATGGAACCGATCGTGGTTGAGGGCGGCAAGGGCACCGTGACACTCGGGAATGACGAAGTCATTCAACTTCTCTAAAAGCCCAAAGTCCGAATCGAGGCCGCCGACGCCCGAGCAGCAATGGCAGCCGTATACACCATTGCGCAAGAATCGGAATTCCCAATGCTGGTGGACATGACCACCACCGAATGCCTCAGTCGCCAGGCGCGTTCCGTTTTCACCATTCCATGCGCCGCCTCGCGCTAGCCTTGCTGGGCACCAGCCCAGTGGACCGGATACTCGCCAACTGGTCCCTCAGCGTGCAAAACCTTCCCTGCCCGGCACGCTTTTTCACTTTCAAGACCGAGGCCATGAAATGGCTGCTCGCTTAGACCTGGTGCGCCAGCGCGGCGAATGCCACTCCTGTTCACAATCCACGCCATCGATTTCGCTCGAAACCTTGTGGTTTCAAGAGACTGGGGTAATGGGACAGGCATCGACGCCGGCCCTTCCTCATGCCACGCGCAGGCCTGTAAACAGGCGCCAAGTCACGCACTGAGAACCCGAAAGCGCATGTCTGTCAATTGTCCGCTCGTACCTGCGTGAGTGCGATACAGGGTCACTCGCGGCCGAGGAGGCGCACCGAACAGCGGCACGCCTCCGCCGAGGATGACGGGGACGACTTGGACGATGATTTCGTCCAGCCAGCCGCGCTCAAGGATCTGCCTCGCTAGGTTGCCTCCAAAGACCCCGACGTCCTTGCTGCCCGCGAGTTCCTTGGCACGAGCTAGTCCCGTTTCGAGGTCGGCGGCCGTTTCAAGTCGCGGCTCGGGGACGATCTCGTGGGGGCGGTGGGTGACCACGACCACCGAACCGGACCAGTCGCCTCCGTAGACACCTGCTACGGCGCCGCCTTCATCAGAGCTTGCGAGGTCATACCAGCCACGCCCGGCCAGGACGGCGCCGGTGGCTCCGGCGACTGTGGCGGCCAGGTCACTCGCGGTGCTGTATTCAGAGCCGCCGGTCCAGGACATGTCGTGCTCCGGGCCAGCGATGAAGCCGTCCACGGACATCGCCACGTGCAGGATGATCATCGTCGTCGGTTCTCCTGCAGCAATGATTGGGAAATCAGGTGGTATGAGAATGGCGTAATAATAATCGGGGAGTCAACATCTGTCCTTCCGGTTGTGCAGATGACTTCCGACATTCTGTGCAGCCGTCTTCTAAAACTGACGCCGGTGCCCGGCGACAGGCGGCTAAGGGACACGCCCAGGCTCCACAAGACTGTCAGGGCCCGGAAGCACCATGGAGCTATGACGGCTCCAACGGTTGAGGCGGCGATCCACGAACTGATGGATCTCGCCTGGAATGTTGTCTACGACCTGCTCGAGGAGCGGGGCCTGCTCGGGGACGGGTTGTTCGTCGAGGAGTACACCGGGATCCATTCCTGGGTGGAAGAAGTGACCCGGTACACGGTGGTCCACTCCCGGACGGTCGCGGTCCTGTTCGTGGATACCCGGTTCGTGGACGCCATCGTCTTCCATCACGACCTCCTAGGCGCTGACGATCCGAAGAGCTTCTTCAGGCTTACGCAGCAGTAGCAGGCCCAGCCAGCTGGAACCTGCCGTCACTCGCCCAAGTCGAAGTCCAGGTCTAGGTCTTCGAGGGAGTGGAGCTCCCGCCACGTTTCCGTCACCCGGGCGCTGGGCAGGGCTGCCGCGATGGGCGTCCTATCCACGGCCACGAGCTGGTCCAGATCCAATCCGGTGAGGGCCGCGATGTCGCGGACGGGTACCTGGAAGGTGCGGAACGGCCCCAGCGGGGGAGCGTCATCGGTGACGCCGGGGCGGAGGATCTCCGGCAGGTCATCGAGCTGGGGTGTCTGATCCACGACGTAACCGGTGGTAGCCAGTTCACCCTCGTGGAGGAAGGCGGCGACCTTGAAGAAGCGCAGCGGGATTTCCACGCCTCGGTAGACCGGGTCGTTCTCGCTGGTAACGGGCCCGGTGAACACCACGACCCGCCGGCTGTGATCCGCGGCGTGCTCCTGCAGGTACGACTCCAGCCCCAGCCAGAGTTCCATGCCCTGGTTGAACTTGGCCGCCTGCGGGGCCGCATTCGTGTAGTAGAAGGTGTCCTCATTCGCCTGGGCGGCCTCGGCCCGGGTATCGCCCCACACCGCGGAGGCACGGCGGACCAGGTGCCCGCGGTCCAGGTCGTTGCGGGCGTACACGCGTTCGCCGGTCTGCTGGTCTTCCGGCAGACGCGGGTCCAGCCGCCACTGGATGCCGGACCGGTCCAGATCCATCAGCTTCGTTCCGTCCATGGCCAGGGCTGTCACCGCGGCCAGCCGCTTGTCCGGGCGCATAAGGACCGAGAAGTGCGTGTAGGGGAGCAGGACAGTCTTCACGCCGGGCCAGTGCGGGGATCGGGACCGGGACTCCGAGGAAATCAGCGTCATACCCGGCCCGGCCGGCCAGGCTCCGGGCGGTGGCGGCTGCCGTCTGGTCCGTCATCAGTTCATCCATGCCCGGACCCTACCAGCCGCACATGGCGGTGGGCTGAACACGGCGATAAGTAATGTCCGCCATGGCCAAGATGCTGTGCCGGTAGGGGCTGGTCTGCCATATTGGTGCCAGAACATTCCCAAACCGGAAGGGCTGACAGATGGGCGCCTGGGGCTCTGCCGTTCGAGAATGACGACGCGCTGGACTGAGCTTCCTGCTCGGCCAGGAGCTTCTGCACGCGCAACTCCAGACGGCTCGGAGGCCGCGGAGGCGCGGGCGGGCGGAGCCTGACACGGTGCCAGTCCAGCGTCTCGATGTCGGGGTCCGACCGCAGGGCGTCGATCAGTTCCTTGCTGCCAAAAACCCTTGTGCCCATCAGGTCATAGTCAGTCCACAGCACCCAGGCCCTGTCTTCAGGCCACCACAGCTCCGGACTGAACTCCTGGACCCCGGTTGCCAGCATGGAGGTCAACATGGTCGTGAGATCGAAGGTGAAGGTTCGCATGGCCTCAACATCGAAGATGCTGGTGATGGGCGAAAACCTGCCACGCATGCGGGTCGAGCCGGTGTGTGCTGCGAGGATCGGAACGATCGCCTCCAGGTCAGCTTTACCCAGGGAGCCTTCCGTTGGCCAGAGCGAGTCGTCGGGGTGGATGCCCGGGTGCATGACCACGTAGTCGGCATCGCTTTCGTTCAGCAGCGCTGACCAGCAGTAGGCCGGTGGGATCTCCAGGCCACTGTCCCCGGCGGGGCCCTGCAAAGGGACACCCTTGCGGGAGGCGGTCTCAGCCCAGGTGATCCTCTGCCAGCCCTCAGGAGCGTGCGCGCCGAAACCGAAGCCGGGCACCTCGTCCACATCATCGGGTTCAGGCTCCGCGGGGACATCAGCCGGCCGAAAGAACTGGGCATGGAGGACCCAGGTGCTGTGCCTGAAGCCATTCGGGAGCGGACCGTTGACCGGATCGTCAAGGAATCCATTGCCCAGCCAGGCGAGCTCCGGACCGGCCAATCCTTCCCAGGTCCACCCTTCGGGCAGTGTCCGCAGCTCTTCTGATTCCCCCATGGGACGAGCGTACCGTCATGGTGAGCGAAGCGAGGGCACGAAAAAGGTGCCCCCGTTCACTGAGCGCACCCTTTTCGATTACCCCTCGCAGTCAAATCCCCATCCGACTGCGCCAATAATAAGCATACTTAGCAAATGGGTTGGCAAGCCCGTGCGTATTTGCAGCGGAGCCGTCGCCAATATGTAATCGTTACCGGTTGAGTCCCTGAGTCGGACAGCGTGGCCAGGTCGGAGGACACAAAGGGCTGGACGGCCAGATCTTTGCCCGCGTCGCCGGTTTGCCCCCCGAGTGACCTCGGCACTACTTCACGGGTCAGCTGCGGCGCAGCGGCCCACCCCCTCCTGGGCGCGGACGATCCGAAGAGCTTCTGGGCCCCGGGCAGCGTCTCCGCTCCGGTATGGGGCCCGTGCCGTCGTGATGGACTTGAGCTGGGTCCGCGGCAAATTGAAACATTCAGTTCAGGAAAAGCGGGGCGCAGATGGGGGGATCCAGCCATTTACTATCCGTCGGGCAGAGCCGAAAATTGGTCCCAGATCACGACCTCCATACGGGGAAGTGGCAGCGCCGGCCGGTTGCCGCCGCCGGCTGATTAGGGAGTTCCCATGTCGATCCTGCGAATGACACCCGAATCCGAAGCCACAGGCCTGGTTGCTGAAATCTACGAAGACGACCGACGCTCGCTGGGATATGTGCCCAGCTACACGAAGGCGCTGAGCTTGAACCCGGAGGCATACCTCGCATGCCAAGCGCTCCTCAAAGCCATCAGCAAACCACTCGGGCCACGACTCTACGAACTGGTAACGCTGGCCGCCTCCCAAGCCATCGGCTCGACACACTGCAGGCTGGCCCACGGCGAAAAATCACTCGGCATCTTCAAAGAAGAACAACTGCTAGCCATCGCAAGAGACTTTCACGATGCCGGTCTGTCCGAGGCCGAAGTAGCGATGATGGATTACGCCATGAGGGTCTGCACGGACGCGGCCGCCATGACCGACCGTGACTCGCAGTTATTACGCGACCTGGGCTTCAGCGACCGCGAAATCGTGGACATCACGATGGCCGCCGCTGCGCGAAATTTCATCAGCCGATCGGTCCTGGCCATGGGCGTCGACCTTGAGGTTCCACCTGGCATGGGTGATGAACTGAAAGACGCCTTGCTTGGTCCGATGGCCCTCAAACCGAACGGATCCTAGACGGTTAAGCCCCGGTAAGTGCGGCAGCCCGAACACTTGGTCCAATGCATTTCCCGCCTCCGGGTATCGTCCGGCCAGGCGCCATGCATCCCCGGCTCGGGTGAGGCCCTCGGCCAGCCACAGGTCCCTGGTCCTGGATGCAGGGTGCTCCTCCAACACTGTCACGGCGTCCACCAAATGGCGCACGGCCATACCGTGGTCGGTGCTTGTAGATGCAATGGCAGACCGTGCCAGCAGCCCTTCCACTCGAATCGGAGCATCAGCAAGAGCCTTATTCCGGGCACGCATGACGCCCTCGACGAGTTCGGCGAATCGGTCAGCTGCGCCGTCGTCGCCGCGTTTTCCACATAGCCGGTTGTCGCCCTGTTTTCCCGGGCGCGCCTGTCCCTAGCGTGGGGGTATGTCACGCCGGAATGCAGGAGAAGCAGGTGAACAGGCGCGCCACGCCAGGTCCCGGTTGCAGGCTACCCTGGGTGACAGTTCCCCCGGGGTGTTGCTGGGGGACGACGGCGGTCCTCCTTTTGAGTATCGGGGCCCCGGCATGGCCGGCGGAGAAAAGCGCGGGAACACCCGGTCCAATGAGGGCGACGATGGAAGAAAAGCGCACGATGAGCGTCCTGTTCGGATGGCCAAACAAGCCGCCGACGAGACTTTCGCCTACCTTGCCTGAAACCTTCGCCGGTCTTGTCCGGCGTCGTCTATCTTGCCTGTAAGGGGTGATTATCAAATGGCTGAAAACTCAGAAGTACTGGAATGGGTTTCCCCTCGCAGACAGCGGGAAATCGACAACCAAGTTGCGTTCCTGCGCTACCAGCTCGAATGTGAAGATACTCCGGCTGAAGGGGGTGAGAAGTGATGAACGACTACGTTCCTCGGCCCCATGAAGCCTACGACCCGCACTGGGTCATCAAGCGCGACCTCTCGAACATCATCGAGAAGTTGCGGGCTAAAAGACAGACCGATGAAATCCGGGTATCCCTGGCGATCTACGAAGAAATCCTCGCCCGCTATAACGCGGACCAACCGCGAAAGCTCGCTTGAGCTGAGCCCCTATTGCATTTGCAGTAGGAATTTCACCATATGTAAGTTGAAGGCGTAAAGAGATTTTCTTCACGCCGTTACGGCCCGAATCTGCCTTGCAGTAAGTGACTTGATTACATCCGGCTCCAATACGTGGTGCCAACGAGAGCTATGGTGACCTGCGGGGCCACCACATAGTTGTTTGAACGGGTCTACCTAATCCAAGTTCTCCTGCTCACCCAGCACGCTGCCATCGCTTCAGCTGGCGTTACCGATGATCTCCCGGCCGCCTATGGAGCCGAGCTGGACGTAGCCGATCAGGGTGACGTACTGCATGCTGCACGCATCACCGCCGCCTGTGCCGGTGACCGCGATCTGGATGGACGAGGCGGTATCGGTGACTCGGACTGTGTTCGGGTGACTGCAGGCAGCGGTGGACGCCGAAAGGTATATCCGGTTCTTTTGGCGGTCGACCCGGACCAACTGCCAGGGCACGGTCGAAGCGGCGTCTGTTGTGCGGTCAATTGGGAGTTCGCCGTACTGCGGCGAGACTGTCCCGATGGGCAGTACGGGCTGTCCGGGTGGCGGAGTGGAACCTAGCGGAGGGTCTGCCTGCCATGCACAGGATGTCAAAGCAGCTACCAGCACCACCATGCAGAAGGTGGCAGTTCTGGGCCTAAAGCGGCGCAGGACGTCGGTATCCGTAGTCATCGTTCACCTACCATGAAGACGACCGGGGGAGTGCTGATCGGCCCGGGGCAGGGGTTGAAGGGGTCCTCCCTGCTCCATTCCAGGTCGTTTTCCTGCTCAGCCAGCACCGCGCCATCTCCGGCCAGGGCACGCAGGGTGATAAGGGTTGGTACCGGGCCGAGAATGAAGGTGAACCGCCAGGTGTCTCCCTCCTTGCTGCCGATGTACAGGGTGTCGGGGTAAATCGGCGCCGGGACACTTGGCCCGGGTGCTGGAGAGAAGCCTCCGTTTGGCAGCTGTACCCCGTGATCGGTGACGGAAACGGACGGGGCAGGGGCCGCCGTCGGCGCTGGCGCCGAGCAGCCTTCATCGGTGCACAGTTGGACTTCCTCCACCGCTGCCGTATCGCCCTCAACCATCACTTCGAGGCCGCTGACGTAGCCGATGGCCGGACACGCTGTGCTGCAGCCCGCGGACGGCAGCGTGGCTGCGACCAGAGCAGCGATTCCCAGGATCCCCCGACCCGTCTTCATGGCTAGAGTCTAGGCCCGGCAGGAGCGGTCTGGTCATACTCCGCGAATAAGCGCGGTCGGGGCAGTCTCCCATCACTGCCCGATAGTCTTGGTTGACCACGCCTGGTGCGTGACCTGGGAGCAGCGGGCAGGGTCGTAATGAGCTGGCAGAACTGGCCCGCGACCTAAGGAAGCTCATGAACGCGTATAACCTCCCAGTCCCAGGCGACCTCCAGTGGTAGGCAAAACAACCCCATCCAGGCCGCGCCGGAACAGGGTGCGGCACCCCCGGTTCGCTGCGGGGGATCGGGTCAGCTTTGCCGAAGGCGGCCTCACCGGTACAGGGATCGTGGACGCCGCATCCAGGGACTACTCGATCATTTGGATCTGGACCGACGGCGGCTTGGGCCGGCGGATGTTCTTCCAGGGTTGTGGCAGCATCATCTCGTCCTTAGAGGACCAGCCGGAGTAAGGCCATTGGTGCCGGGAGCTCGTGGCCATCCCAAACCGTCGTCCCGAGCCCACCGCTGCGGCTATCGATCCTTGCCCGATCCCTACCAGTGGGATGTCGAGATCGCAGGCCATGGCGCTGCGCCCCGGGTCACCGATGGTTGCGACGATGACCGCGACCATTGAAGTCCGCCCGGGCCCTGGCCGGGACCTTGAAGCGCGTCCCAGCGCGCGGCCGCGCCCGGACAGCGCAGTCCGACCGGCTACTCTGCTGGAATGGAACCCTGGCACCAGAACCGGCTGACAACGAGACAGGCTGAACTCGTGGAAGCGTGGCTGCCAGGCGTTCGTCTCCTGAATGATCTTTCCTGGAATCTCGTTGACACTGCGGTACTTGAAGTGGGGCATGCACAGCATAGATACGTCGTCAAAGCGGCCGGGCCCTCCAACCACCACATAGGGCGGGAGATAGAAGCGCACCAGTCTTCGACCGCCATGTTGGCGCGCCAGAACCGTGCAGCGAAACTCGTACGGTCGGACCGCTCGATGAACATTCTGGTAACGGAATATCTGGAAGGTTCCCTTGTGGAGGGAACCGAGGCCGAATTTGAGACGGAGACGTACCTACAAGCGGGGTGCCTATTACGCGAATTTCACGAACAAGCCAGACGTACCGACCCTTACTATGAGGCTGCAGCGACTGCGAAAGCGCTGGCTTGGCTGGACACACCGCACCGCATTGAAGAATCTGCCGCCGAAAAAGCCAGGGCCGTTTTCCGCACCTATCAGCCGGAACCGGTGGTGATCGTGCCGACCCACGGTGACTGGCAGCCACGCAACTGGCTCATGGACGGGACCGAGCTCAGGATCATCGACTTTGGCCGCTACGGGTACAGGCCGGCCACCAGCGACTTCTGCCGCCTTGCCGTGCAGCAATGGAGGAACGCTCGTCAACTGGAGTCCGCCTTTTTCGAGGGGTACGGTTCAGATCGGAGAGACAGCAAACTCTGGAAGGTCCTCCTGCTGCGCGAGGCGGTCTCCACCGCGGCCTGGGCCTACCAGGTTGGCGACGATGAGTTCGAGGAACAGGGCCACCAGATGCTGCGTGACGCCTTGGCAAACTTCTGAATCACCCCTTGATGCAGAAGGTTGCGACGGCGGTGGGTTGTCAGTATTTGCGTCCTTTCCACATAGCCGGTTGCGGCACTGTTGCCCGGGTGCGGCCTGTCCCTAGCGTGGGGGTATGTCACGCCGAAATGCTGGAGCAGCAGGTGAACAGGCGCGCCACGCCAGGTCCCGGTTGCAGGCTGCCTTGGGTGAGAATTCCCGCGGGCTGTTGCTAGGCGACGACGGCGGGCCCTCTTTTGAGTATCGGGGCCCTGGAACTGATGGCGAAGAAAAACCTGGCCGTACCCTTCCCGGTGACGAAATTGCCGCTACGGAGTCCTTCGACGTCGGCCCCGCCATCCGTTGGCGCCTCAGCTTCCGGCTTGGCGTGCTCCTGGGCATCCTTGCAGTCGCTGCCGGCGCCTGGTTCTGGTGGCAGGCGGCCTCCGGACGGCCGGAGATCCTGCCACTGAGCGGAGTAAGCCCCGGAACCACCGCCCCAGCGGCCGAAGATGGTGCCCCCGGAGAGGACAGCGGCGGCGGCAGCCGAGCCGGTCCGGAGTCCGACCCGCAGGAAAGCGCCCCAACAGGGACAGTGGTGGTTCATGTTGCCGGTTCCGTGCTTGGGCCCGGAGTGGTCCAACTGCCCGGTGGCAGCCGGGTGCACGAGGCCATTGCCGCCGCCGGCGGGGCAGCTCCCGGCGCCGACCTGAACCGCCTCAACCTCGCCCTGGTTGTTGAGGACGGGCAAAAGATCCACGTCCCGCAGCAGGGCGAAGCGTTGCCGGCCGGCTCGGAGGATTCAGGAGCCCCGGCCGTCGGCGATCCGGGGGACGCGAACGCCGGAGAGGCGGCAGGATCGAAGATCAACCTGAATACGGCCGGGGTGGAGGAACTGGATGGATTGCCCAAGGTCGGCCCCGTGCTGGCACAGCGAATTGTGGACTGGCGCAAGGAGCATGGCCCGTTCAAGGCGGTCGAGGACCTTGACGCCATTGACGGTGTCGGCCCGAAGATGCTTGAAGCATTGCTGCCGCTGGTGACCATATGAGACGAAGACTACGCATCACGATGACGATGATCCTCGGGCGGCGCCATGGATAGCCGGCCATCGAAAACCCGGGCGAGCCCCTGGAGCCGCTACGTGGAGTCGGCGGTCCGCGTGCATGCGCTCGGCCGGCATGATGGGCAGCAGGCAGGAGCGGTGGATGGGCCGCGGTCGGCGGCCGGGACCAGCACCCGTGATGGCGCCCCGGCCGACCTGCGACGGAGGTTGCTCCGTTCGGCCCATGGGCCCGGGAGAAGCTTCCAAGAGTTCTACGGAGCGCAGTCAGCGCGGTTCCGTGACAGCAACAGGAAAGCCCGGCAGGAGGCAGACGCCGACAGTAGCGGAACCCCGCGCCGGCGCACCGACGTCCGGCTGGCGTTGCCGGCGGCGCTTGTCTGGGCTGCCTCCGTCGCCGGGCTCTGGCTGCACCCCTTGGCTCTGGGCGGCGTCTGCTGCGCACTCCTCGTCCTGGCCGCGCTGCTGCTGCACCGCACCTTCAAAGCTCGTACCTCGCGCATTGCCCGGCGAAGTCACGGAATACCGGCCCGGCGCAGTTTCCTCACCACCACGGCTGTTGCCTTCCTCTTGGCAGCGACGGCGGCAGCGCACTCGGCGGTGGCCGCGACCCAGCGCCACGACGGTCCCCTCGCGGCCGCCGTCTCCTCCGGGAAGTCAGTAGTAGCGGTCCTTGAAGTGGCAGGAACCCCGCGTGCCCTGACTGCACCCAACCAGGCTGGCCCGCCCGCGCGCTGGTCCGTACCTGTCTGGACCCGCGATGTCAGTACCGGCGGTGTTGTGCTTCGGACGCGGGCACAACTGGTGGTGATGGGCGGTGGCCGTTGGGGCACTGTGGTGCCCGGCGAGATGGTCCGCGCAACGGGAAAGCTCCGCCCCGCTGATCCCGGAAAGGAGGAGGCTGGTATCCTCACGGCGTCCTCCGGCCCAGGGCAGCCCTTTTCCTCTCCCATCATGCAGGGAGCAGCAAAGGAACTGCGGGAACGTTTTGTTTCGGCCGCCTCTTTCCTCGCCCCGGATCCCCGCGGCCTGCTTCCCGGAATGGTTACCGGGGACACCAGCGCCTTGGACGAGGGCCTGAATTCCGCCATGAAAAGCGTTGGCATGACCCATCTGACTGCCGTCAGCGGTGCCAACTGCAGCCTTGTCCTGGGCGCCCTGCTGCTGCTGGCCCGGAGATTCCGCTTACCCCGGTTGCCGGCCGCCGGGCTTGCTGTGGCAGGCCTTGGGCTGTTCGTCCTGCTCGTCGGACCCGACGCGAGCGTGCTGCGGGCAGCCCTGATGGGAGCCGTGGCAGTGGCGGCCCTGGCTGCCGGCCGGTCCGGACGAGGCCTGAGCTTCCTGTGCCTCGCCGTGATCGGTCTTCTGCTGGTGGACCCGGGGCTGGGATCAAGTTTCGGGTTCCTTCTGTCGGTCCTGGCCACACTGGGGATCATCATCCTGGGTCAGCGCATGATGGCATGGACCCCTTCGTACGTCCCGCGCTGGGCAGCGGCCGCTGTGGCTGTTCCCTTGTCCGCGCAGCTGCTCTGCGGACCGGTGATTGTTGTGCTGCAGCCCCAGTTTTCAACCTACTCCCTGCTGGCCAACGTCGTAGCATCCCCACTGGTGGCGCCTGTAACCCTGCTGGGAACGGCTGCTGTGCCCCTGGTAGTCCTGGCACCGTGGGCGGCCACTGTCCTGATCGCGGTGGCCGGCACCTTCAGCGCCGCTGTGGCCGGGACGGCCCGATTCACCTCGCAGCTTCCCGGCGCAGCCCTTCCTTGGCCCGAGGGTGTGCCCGGGTTGCTGACCATGGTGTTCCTGTCCGTGCTGACGTTCCTGGCCGTCTGGGCCGCGGTCCGCCCGCGCCGGCTCGTCCGGTTTGTTATGGCCTCGCACAGGTGCACCGTCTCCCTGATTGAAGTGCTGGAACGGTACGCTGCCGGAAGGCTAAAGAGCTACGGCCGCAAGCCGCGGCGCATGCCTGCCCGGCGCTTCCCTGCCCGGCGCTTCCCTGCCCTGCGCGTGCTGCCGAAGCGTGGCCCGGGCTTGGAGGGGGCCGCAGGACGTGGCAGGCTGGGATACTCCACAAAACTTTCCGGAAGGAAGCCCTGATGGCCGCTGCGCAGAAACGTGCAACCCGTTCGCCGGCGTCGAACGGCCCCACTTGGCGGGACGTAACCCCCGCCGCAGTCGTCCTGGTCACCGGGCCTGAGGAGTACCTCGGCATCAGGGCCGTGGACCGGGTCCGGGCACAGGTACGGGCAGCCGCCCCGGACGTTGAGGTCAGCCGTATCAACGCCGCAGCCTACGAGGCCGGGACCCTGCTCATGCAGGTCAGCCCGTCCCTGTTCGGCGAAAGCAAGCTCATCGAAGTTGAGGCCGTCGAATCGATGAACGACGCCTTCCTGGCCGACGCGCTTGCCTACCTCGGCCACCCCGAGTCCGACGCCGTCCTGGTGCTGCGGCATGGCGGGGGAGTCCGGGGGAAGAAGTTGCTCGACGCGATCAAGAAGGCCGGCTGGCCGGTGGTGGACTGCCAGCCCCTCAAAAAGGACGCGGACAAGATGGCTTTTGTCACCGCCGAGTTCAAAGGCGCCGGGCAGAGGATCGAGCAGGACGCCGTGCAGGCTCTCGTCAACGCGGTGGGAGCGAACCTTTCGGAACTGGCGGCAGCATGCAGCCAGTTGATCGCCGATGCCGGCACCACGGTGACCACTGACATTGTGGACCGCTATTACGGCGGACGGATCGAGGCCACGGCGTTTAAGGTGGCCGACGCTGCCATGGCAGGAAACGGTCCGCTGGCGCTGTCCACTCTCCGCCATGCCCTTGCCACGGGGGCAGACCCTGTCCCCCTTGTCGCCGCGCTGGCAGCAAAGTTGCGGACCGTGGCGCGCGTGGCCGGCGCTTCGGGTTCCTCGGCCCAGATAGCCGCCGAGCTCGGGATGCAGCCCTGGCTGGTGGAACAGGCCCAGCGGGACGTCCGGCGCTGGACGCCGGAAGGACTGGTCCGCTCCATCCAGGCCACCGCCGAAGCCGACGCCCAGGTCAAAGGCCTCTCCCGCGATCCCGTCTACGCGGTTGAACATGCCGTCACGGTGATTGCCATGTCCGTCCAGGGCAGGTAGGCCAGCACCACGTCACACCGAGCGCCGGGAAAAGCGAGAACGTAGTTAGTTAAAACAGCGCAGGAACTTAAAGATGTGTGGCCGGTACCAAAGCGGTACCGGCCACAACCATCAGTTCAAGCGAACTGGAAACCTTACAGTGCGTTGACCTTCTTGGAGATCGCCGACTTGCGGTTTGCTGCGTTGTTCTTGTGCAGAACACCCTTGCTGACAGCCTTGTCCAGCTTGCGGCTGGCAGCAACCAGGGCAGCAGCAGCTGCATCCTTGTCCGTGGACTCAACGGCGGTGTTGACGGCGCGGATGGCCGTCTTCAGCTCGGACTTGACTGCGTTGTTGCGCAGGCGTGCCTTCTCGTTGGTGAGGATGCGCTTCTTCTGGGACTTGATATTCGCCACGTGTGAACTCTCTTTTTAATGCGGAAATGGTCTAGAGGGCTTTCAGATTGGCCATTGACTGAGCGGCGTGGGGATACCTATGGCGGCCAACCATCAGTGGCCGTCGACCTGCACGGACACACAGCTATAAAGAATAGCAGGTCAGGCGCAGGACTGGCCATTTGGGAACTTAGCTCCAGCCGTGTCGCCGGCGGAGCCCTTCGGCCACCTTCTCAAAGCGGGCACGCTCCAGCACGGCGCCTTCCCGCCGGATACTGTCCGGCCGGAGCTGGACAATGCGGTCCAGCCGGGCCTCGCTGGGCCTGCCCTGGCGGTCCCAGCCGCCGACACCGATGTCCACATATCCTGCTGATGCTCCCGAGTCGGGGACCCGGTCTTTGCTGGTGAGCATCAGTCCAAGGAGATATCCGCCGCTGCGGCCCACCAGCAGCACCGGGCGGTCTTTGCCGCGCGTGTGGTCCTCCTCGTACGGCACCCACGCCCACACCACCTCGCCCGGGTCCGGGTCGCCGTCCGGCTGCGGCGAGTAACTGATGGTGAACCGGCCTTCAAAGTCGCCGGGGTAATTGCCGCTGCCAGGAGCGGCAGGCGAGGGTGCGATGCGAGCCGCCCCGGCTTTACCGGCCGGCCCGCCCCGGCCCGCCTTCTGCAGCACGCGGAGGCCTGCTTGGACTGCGTTTGCCAGCGAAAGGAAATTGATAGCCATCAGGCAACCCTAACTCCGGCCCGGGTGGCAGGCCTGGAACGTCAAAGGGGCCCGCAATGCAGTGCCACAGGCCCGGACGTGGGACACTTGAATTTCCAGATGTGCGGAGTGTCCGCAGGGTGCCCTCCGTGCGCCTTGGCGGCGACCGCGTGAATGCCAACAGTAAGGACCCTGCGTGTCTCCCATGGCCCGCACCGCCCCGGTGCCCGCCGCGACAGATCCGGCCATCATTCGGAACTTCTGCATCATCGCGCACATTGACCACGGCAAGTCCACCCTGGCTGACCGCATGCTGCAGTTCACCGGCGTCGTTCAGTCCCGCGACATGAAGGCTCAGTACCTGGACCGCATGGACATCGAACGTGAGCGCGGCATCACCATCAAGTCCCAGGCCGTCCGTATGCCGTGGGAACTCGACGGCACCAGTTACGCGCTGAACATGATCGACACTCCAGGCCATGTGGACTTCACCTACGAGGTCTCCCGCTCGCTTGCAGCCTGCGAAGGAGCGATCCTCCTGGTCGACGCAGCACAGGGCATTGAGGCCCAGACCCTCGCCAACCTGTACCTGGCGATGGAAAACAACCTCACCATCATCCCGGTCCTCAACAAGATCGACCTCCCGGCGGCCCAGCCCGAAAAGTACGCGGCGGAGCTGGCAAGCCTGATCGGCGGGGACCCGGAGGATGTCCTTCGCGTCTCGGGAAAGACCGGCATGGGCGTCGAAGCACTGCTGGACAAGATCGTTCGCGACCTTCCGGCCCCGGAAGGCGATGCAAACGCCCCCGCCCGTGCCATGATCTTTGACTCCGTCTACGACACCTACCGCGGCGTGGTCACCTACGTTCGTGTGGTGGACGGCATGCTGCACCCCCGCGAACGCATCCAGATGATGTCCACCCGGGCCACCCATGAACTCCTCGAGATCGGGGTGAGCTCCCCGGAGCCCACCCCGTCCAAGGGATTGGGCGTCGGCGAAGTGGGCTACCTCATCACCGGCGTGAAGGACGTCCGCCTGTCCAAGGTTGGCGACACCGTGACAAACCTCGCCAAGCCGGCCGCCGATTCGCTCCCCGGCTACGCCGATGCAAAGCCGATGGTCTTCTCCGGCCTGTATCCCTTGGACGGAACGGACTACCCGGTGCTCCGCGATGCCCTGGAGAAGCTGATGCTCAACGATGCCGCATTGGTCTACGAGCCGGAGACCTCCGCAGCGCTTGGCTTCGGCTTCCGCGTTGGCTTCCTGGGTCTGCTCCACCTGGAAATCACCCGCGAGCGGCTGGAACGTGAATACAACCTGGACCTGATCTCCACGGCGCCCAACGTCGAATACGAGGTGACGCTGGAGGACAAGAAGGTGGTCCACGTGACCAACCCCAGCGAATACCCCTCCGGCAAGATCTCCGAGGTCCGCGAGCCAATGGTGTCCGCCACCATCCTGGCCCCGAACGAATTTGTCGGCGCCATCATGGAACTGTGCCAGAGCCGGCGCGGCGTTATGGGCGGCATGGACTACCTGTCCGAGGACAGGGTGGAAATCCGCTACCGACTGCCGCTGGCCGAGATCGTGTTCGACTTCTTCGACATCCTCAAGTCCAAGACCCGCGGCTACGGTTCCCTGGACTGGAAGGCCGACGGCGACCAGGTGGCCGACCTGGTGAAGGTGGACATCATGCTCCAGGGTGAGCAGGTGGATGCCTTCTCCGCCATCACCCACCGCGACAAGGCCTACGCCTACGGCGTCATGATGACCACCAAGCTGCGCGAGCTCATCCCCCGCCAGCAGTTCGAGGTGCCCATCCAGGCGGCTATCGGCTCCCGGATCATCGCCCGCGAAAGCATCCGCGCCATCCGCAAGGACGTGCTGGCCAAGTGCTACGGCGGTGACATCTCGCGTAAGCGCAAACTGCTGGAAAAGCAGAAGGAAGGCAAGAAGCGCATGAAGATGGTGGGCCGGGTTGAGGTCCCCCAGGAAGCGTTCATCGCCGCCCTCACCACAGACGAGTCCAAGGACAAGGCCAAGAAGTAGTGAACACAGCGTCCGGCAACACCGGAGGCCCCTGCAATGCCTAGCACCCTTCCCCTCGGCGACCCGGCGCCGTCGGACGGTCTGCTGCCCGCCCAGGCGGTGGACGGTTCGGCGGACCGGGCGTTTGGGCTGTACGTCCACATCCCGTTTTGTGCAGTGCGCTGCGGCTACTGTGATTTCAACACCTACACTGCCACGGAACTCGGCGGCGGCGCCTCCCAGGACGCTTACGCCGGCACGGCCGCTTCAGAGGTGTCGATGGCGGCCAAGGTCCTCACGGACTCCGGCCTTCCCCCGCGCAGGCTGAGCACCGTGTTTTTCGGCGGGGGCACACCTACATTGCTTCCCGCAGACGACCTTGCCCTGATTCTCCGGCGGGCCATCGACCAGTGGGGCATCGAAGACGGCGCTGAAGTCACCACGGAGGCGAACCCCGATTCGGTCACGCCCGAATCCCTTGCCATCTTGAAGGACGCAGGGTTCACCCGGATCTCCTTCGGCATGCAGTCTGCCGTTCCGCATGTGCTCAAGGTACTTGACCGCACGCACACGCCCAGCCGGGTTCCGCAGGTGGTGCAATGGGCACGTGAGGCCGGCCTCGCAGTCAGCCTCGACCTGATCTACGGGACACCGGGGGAGTCCCTCGCAGACTGGCGATACTCGCTGGAGACCGCCTTGTCCTACGAACCTGACCACATCAGCGCCTACGCGCTGATCGTGGAGGACGGTACCAAGCTCGCCGCTCAGATCCGCCGGGGTGAAGTCCCCGGAATCGACGACGACGACCACGCCGACAAGTATGAACTCGCCGACCAGCTGATCACCGAAGCCGGCCTCGGCTGGTACGAGGTCAGCAACTGGGCCCGCACGCCGGACCAGGCCTGCCGCCACAACCTCGCCTACTGGCGCGGCGATGACTGGTGGGGAATCGGGCCGGGCGCGCATTCACATGTGGGCGGGGTCCGTTGGTGGAACGTCAAACACCCCACTGCCTATGCCGGCCGTTTGGCGCAGGGCCTTTCGCCGGCTGCCGGCAGGGAGACGCTGGACCTGGAAACCCGGAACGTGGAGCGGGTGATGCTCGAAGCGCGCCTGCAGTCCGGTCTTGAGGTTTCTTCCCTTGGTGCTGACGGCCGGCACGAGGTCGCAGGCCTGATTGCCGACGGCCTGGTGGAGCCTGCCCAAGCCTTCCGGGGACGGCTTGTCCTCACCCTCAAAGGCAGGCTGCTGGCGGATGCGGTGGTCCGCCGCGTACTCCCAGCCTGATTATTCGCCGCCGAGGGTGGTGGTGGTCCTGGTGGGGCTGTCCCAGAGACGGGCTGCGGTGCACTCTCCCTGTGTCAGCACGTCCAGGACATCCATGGCGGTTCCGAGCAGGTGGCCTGGAATCCGGCGCGCGAGGGTGACGTGCGGTGTCCACGCATCCGGCACGGTATTGGCAAAAGCCCCCGTGCACTGCTGATGCAGCCGCGCGTGCATCTGCAGCAAACCCGCCGCCGGCACCACCAGGCGCGCCAGCACGTACTTGCCGGAACCGGCAGGAAAAACCACCAAACCGGAAAACCGGACGTCAATCGGCAGGCCGCTCCACAGATCCTCCGCCGCGGACCCGAGATCCAGGTTGTCGCCTGCCGCCAGGGTGATGTGTGGCCTGTTGCTCGGTGAGGTATGCGTGGCCAGGCTCGGCAGGCCGGCTTCAAGAAGGCGGGCCCAATCCGTCCTGATTGAAGAATCGGTGGGTTCCCCGAAGGTCAACTCGACGCTGCGCATGCACCCATCATGCCGGACGCTGATGGACCGTTTGCAGGGGAGCGGGGTCTGCCTGCGCTACTTGATCCAGCGCAGGTTGTACGGGTAGCGGTGCGGCTGGCCCTTGTTGACGTGGATGCCGGCGGCCACCGAGAAGCATGTGAGGGCGATCCAGATCAGTGTTGCGATGACGGCAAAGATGTTGCCGACCACCGGCACGAAGACAAGGATGTTGGCAACCACTGCCGCGATGGTGGGCGGCAGGCTGAAGTTCAGCGCCTCCTTGGACTCCTGGGCGGTAAACGGGCCCCGGTCACGGAAGATCAGGTAGATCAGCAGGGAAGGAACGCAACCCAAAATGCCGCCAAAATGCGCCAGGGTGGCCCACTGCCGGTCCTCGCTGGCCGTCAGGGGCAGCGCATTTGCCGGAACGCCGTGGTACTCCGAACGGCCCTGGCCGCCCTGGCTGTCCCTGTGCTCACGTGCGTTTTCTGCCACAGTCTGTTCCTTCGAAAGTGCAATGGTGCTGACTAAGAATGCCATGTCTACTGTTGCCGGTGCTGCGATCCGCAGACACTGCAGTATCAAGAATACTGGGTGCAGCGGTGATGCCTGTCCCAACACGGGGCAGGAACAGGCGCGCGGCAATGAGGTTTGACGGGGCTTCAGGGAACCGTGAGGAAATCGATGACTTCCTCCACCCTTCCCAGCAGCGACGCTTCCAGGTCCGCGTAGCTGCGGACGGCGCCCAACAGCTTCTGCCACCCCAGACCGATGTCCTCTTTGGTTTCGTGGGGCCAGCCGAAGGCTGCGAGGATGCCTGTTTTCCAGTCCTGCCCGCGCGGCACCACGGGCCACTTCTCGATCCCCAGGACAGCCGGGCGGATGGCCTGCCAGACGTCAACGTAGGGGTGTCCCACAATCAGTACATTCCCCGCGGCACCGGGAGATGCCATCACGGCATCGGCAATGCGGGACTCTTTCGAATCGGGCACCAGGTGGTCCACCAGCACGCCCAGGCGCCTGCCGGGCCCCGGCTTGAAGCCGGCCACAGCGGCCGCGAGGTCATCAATGCCGTGCAGCGGCTCGACGACGATGCCCTCCACCCGAAGGTCATCTCCCCACACCTTCTCCACGAGTTCGGCGTCGTGCTTTCCTTCGACCCAGATGCGGCTCGCCTTGGCAACCTGGGCTCTCTGGCCTGCCACGCGGACAGAACCCGAGGCCGTCCTGCCGGCGGCTGTCGCCGTGCCTGCGGCCGGCCGCGGAGCGGGCGGCATCAGTCGGATCGCCTGGCCTTCCAGGAGGAACCCGAAGCCCAGCCGGAAGGAGCGGGACTTTCCGTTGCGGTCCTCCAGTGCCACCACATGCATTCCGCCTGATTTCTCCACCCGGGTCACTGCGCCAACCCAGCCGGACTGCACGTCCTCCAGCACCATGCCCCGTTCTACGGGCACTTCGGGCAATTGCGTCTTGGCGGGCGCGGAAAGGTCCTGGGCTCCCCAGTTCTGGTAATGCATCGAATCACTCCGCCTCGCGCTAGATCACGGCCGGGAATTCCGCCCGGAGCGGTACCAATGCTAACAACGGGGTGAGTCATAATAGACTGTTAGCACTTGGGCATGTCGAGTGCTAACCGCTGTAGCGTCACGGTGCGGGCGGAACGCCTGCCCCGAACCCTGGATGGAGGTGGAGAGTGAGCGAGCCACGCAAACTGGAAGTACTGCGGGCCATCGTGGAGGACTACGTCCACTCCCGCGAGCCCGTCGGGTCCAAGGCCCTGGTAGAGCGGCACCATCTTGGTGTCTCCAGCGCCACCATCCGCAATGACATGGCCGCGCTTGAGGACGAAGGGCTGATTACGGCGCCCCACACCAGCGCGGGCCGCATCCCCACAGACAAGGGCTACCGGCTCTTCGTCGACCAGATTTCCGCTGTGAAGCCCCTGTCCCAGGCGGAGCGGCGGGCTATCCAGTCCCTCCTTGAGGGCTCGGATGACCTCGACGACGTCCTGGAACGGACCGTCCGGCTGTTGTCCCAGCTGACTAACCAGGTGGCGGTTGTCCAGTATCCGCACCTTAACCGAGCACTGATCCGGCACATCGAATTCGTTCTCCTGGCACCGCGGAAGGTGCTGGTGGTGCTGATCGCCAACACCGGCAAGGTGGAACAGCGCGTTATCGACGTCGGGCAGGACCTGGCGGATGAAGCCCTCGCTGCGTTGCGCGCCAGGTTCCTTGGCTCCCTCGCCGGGACCCCCTTGGCCCAACTGGGGCACTCCCTGCCCGCAGTGGTGTCCGGTGTCTCCCCGGGACAGCGGCAGGCAGCCCAGGCGCTGGCGCACGGACTGGAGGGCCTGGCCCACAGCAGCCGCGAAGACCGTATGGTGATGGCCGGCACGGCCAACCTCGCCCGTTCCAACGTTGACTTCCCGCTCAGCATCGGGCCGGTGCTGGAGGCGCTTGAGGAACAGGTGGTGATGCTGCGCCTGCTGAGCGAGATGGCGCAGGATCACCGCGGCGTAGCCGTGAGCATCGGCCGTGAAAACCCCTATGACGGCCTGGCGGAAGCATCCGTTGTGGCCACGGGCTACGGCCCGGACAGCGTCGCCAAGATTGGCGTGCTGGGTCCTACCAGGATGGACTATCCCACCACCATGGCAGCCGTTAGGGCTGTCGCCCGTTACCTGTCACGGATTTTGGGGCCCTGACCGCATGACGGCGCCCAAAAGCGCCCAGCAGTGATGCAGTAAGACTGCAGGCAAAACAACAAGGAAGAGATACGAACTTTGAGCAGCCACTACGAAGTCCTTGGAGTCTCACCGGATGCCACCGGAGAAGAGATCAAGAAGGCCTACCGCAAGCTGGCCCGGACCCTTCACCCGGACGTTAACCCCGGTGAGGATGTTGCGGACCGCTTCAAGGCAGTGACCCACGCCTACGAAGTTCTCTCGGACCCCCAAAAGCGGCGGGTCTACGACACCACCGGCAACGAGAACGGCACGGACAACGGGTTCGGCGGGGGAGCGTATGCCGGCCAGGGCTTTGCTTTCCAGGACATCTTCGACACATTCTTCGGCGCCGGCGGCACCACCGGCCCCGCGTCACGGGTCAGGCGCGGGCAGGACGCGCTCATCAGCGTCCGGATCGAACTCCGCGACGCGGTGTTCGGGGTCAACAAGAAGCTCGAAGTGGATACGGCAGTGGTCTGTCCCACCTGTGATGGCTCGTGCTGCCGTCCCGGAACCCATCCGGAGCGCTGCGACATCTGCGGTGGCAGCGGCCAGGTCCAGAGGGCCGTGCGTTCCATCCTCGGCCAGGTCATGACCGCCGCGCCCTGCGGTACCTGCGAAGGCTTCGGAACCGTTATCAAGGACCCCTGCAACGAATGCAGCGGGCAGGGCCGGATCCGCAGCCGCCGTTCCCTGACCATCAAGGTCCCCGCCGGCGTCGCCACCGGCACGCGCATCCAGCTGTCCGGGCAGGGCGAGGCCGGTCCCGCCGGTGGCCCCACCGGTGACCTCTACGTGGAAATCCGCGTCAACAACGATGCCACCTACGTCCGCGAAGGCGACGACCTCCACGCCACCCTGAACATCCCCATGACGGCAGCTGCCCTGGGAACCGACGTGACCCTCGAAACGTTCGATGGGCCGCAGGAGATCGACGTGAAGGCCGGCACGCAGTCCGGAGAGATCATCACGCTGCGCGGCCTTGGTGTCACCCACCTGCGCGGCTACGGCCGTGGTGACCTGAAGGTTCACCTCCAGGTCGAGACGCCGGCGAAGCTCGATCCGGCGCAGGAGGACCTGCTGCGCCAGCTGGCCAAGCTTCGCGGCGAGCAGATTACGGATGGCAAGCTTGCTGCCAGCGGTGGCATGTTCGCCAAGCTCCGGGACCGGCTCGGTAACCTGTAGCGGTGAGCAACCCCGTCTTTTTCACTGCGGCCGGGTCCCTGGACGGGATGGTGCCGGAAGGTGTCTTCGTCCTGGAAGGACCCGAGGCCCGGCATGCGGTTACGGTCAAGCGGCTCGCTCCAGGCGAAGCCGTGGACATCGTTGACGGCGCCGGTACCCGCATGAGCGGCAAGGTTACCGCCGCTTCCTCCTCCGGGCTCGAAGTGGAATGCACCTCGGTGGTTGTTGAGGACCGGCCGGGCACCAGGCTGGTGCTGGTCCAGGCCCTGGCCAAGGGCGACCGGGATGAGCTGGCCGTTGAGACGGCCACTGAACTGGGCATCGACGCTGTTATCCCGTGGCAGTCAGAGCGGTCCATCGTACGCTGGAAAGGTGACCGGGCCGCCAAGGCCCACGCAAAATGGCAATCCGTTGTCACTGCCGCCGCCAAACAGGCCCGTCGTGCCTGGATCCCTGAAGTGCGTGCCGCCGTCGACACCGCCGGCCTGGCCTCCGCGGTGGAGGCGGCCGACCTCGCCGTTATCCTGCACGAGAACGCGGTGCGGCCCCTGCGGTCCGTCCTGGAATCCTGGCTCCCGCCCGGGGCCGCTGACGGCGTGCGCGAAGTGCTGCTGATCGTAGGACCCGAGGGAGGGATCAGCCAGCGTGAAGTGACAAGGCTTTGCGGCCGGGGTGCCGTCACCGCCCTGTTGGGACACCACGTGCTGCGCTCATCAACGGCCGGTCCTGCCGCCGTCGTTCTTGCCAGCGACGTCCTGGGCCGCTGGGCGGCTCCCACAGTTTGAGCCGCCCGGCGGGCGGGGCTAGCGGACCTGAAAGCTTCGGGTGTCCTCGGTTCCGTCCACTTGGCCGTCCGCGTTCGAAGTTTGGGCAACCCGAAGTTCGAAGTCGCCCTCAGGCAGCGTCAGGGCCAAGGTGAACACCCCGGCCTGCGCGGGATCCGCAGCCGCCGTTGTTTCTCCCGTCAGGAAAGGGGTTTTGTCTCCGTTGTCTCCGGACCGCAGGATCTGCCAGCGCAGCTTGCCGCCGGGCAGGGTGCTTCGTCCGGTGATCTTGACGCTGCCGTCGGCCACTTCCACGTTTTCCTGCGGGTCGATGATCCAGACCGGAGCCACCAGCCCGGCGGTACGGGCCATGAGTGACCCCAGCTGCACATGGTCAAAAGCGACGTAGTCGGTGTGTCCGTCCACGAGGATCCGGACACGGATCTGCTGCCCGGAATCAATCAGCCCTGAGCTCGCAGCAGCCGCGGTAGCCGTGTAGACAAGCTGCTGGATGGCCCGGGCCGCCATGTCGGCGTCAAGATTGCTGTTGAAGGCATCCTCCGACACGTCCACGGTGATGACGTCCTTGCCGGAAATGGACGTGGCCAGCTGCTTGGGGTTCTGCCACGGCGTGAAGAAGTCCGGGTCCAGGGGCTTTTCAGACATCATGGCGCGCAGGGCACGGGTCACGGGATTCTCCTGCTCCGGAACGTCCCGGAACTCCCGGTAGAGGAAGACATCGCTGTCGCTGCGCCCAATCCAGTAGACGGGGGCCTTGTTGGAGGACTGGGTAGTCTCCAGGGGTGCACTCGTGGACGGGGCACCGGAGGTAATTCCCGGGGCGGGAGTGCTGGAGGACAGTGTGCCGGTGGGGGAGGGCTCCGGCGCTGCGATGCAGCCTGCCAGGACAGGGACCGTGATCAGGAGACCGGCAAGGACCGCTGAACGGGCGCCGCTAAAGGCACCTCGGGCCCGGCGGGGCGCTGCGGTTTCCGGCAACTTGATTGCCCTGTCCTTTCCTGTCGGGTAGCCGATCCCCGGTCGGCTTTGATACTCCAGCACCACGCTGGATTTCCAGCATTACACAGCCCCGGGGAGCAGAAGCGCCGGGATGCGCTGCGCGGTCCAACTGCAACTGGAACGATATGAGGCCGATATGAAGTTGATACCTAATGACGCGAAACACGCCTTGTGCCGGTGGGAGCCGTCCCGGCGCCCCATTGCTGTATGGGGTCTGGTGTGCCTGCTGGCGTAGGATGGAAGGTACCGCTGGAAGCAACGGCACCAGCCGCCGCAAATCAGCTAACAGCTATTGTTTCGACATCGAGGGGATCACAGGCCTGCGGGCCAGCACCATGACTGAATCAGCTAACGGAAAGCGCAGGCTCGTCACAGGCGAGGGCGCAGCGGGGGAGTTTCCCCATACACTCCCCGGCGTCCGGACCGAAGTAGTCCTTTTCGACAACTCGGACCAGATGGTTCAATCGCTGGGCAGCCATGATGAAGCGTTGCGGTTCATCGAGGAACAGTTTCCTGACGTGAACTTCCACGTCCGCGGCAATGAGCTTTCCATCAGCGGACCGGCGGCTGATGTGCCGCGGATTATGCGGCTCCTCCATGAGGTCCGCGGACTCGTTGCCCGCGGCACGGTCATCAGCCCGGCTGTATTGCAGCAGCTCGTGGCCCTCCTCCGCTCGCAGTCGATGCAGAATCCCGTGGATGTCCTGACCCACGACATCCTGTCCAGCCGTGGCAAGACCATCCGTCCCAAAACCCTGAACCAGAAGAACTACGTGGACGCCATCGACGTCAACACGGTGATCTTCGGCATCGGGCCCGCGGGAACGGGCAAGACCTACCTGGCCATGGCCAAAGCAGTGCAGGCCCTGCAGCAAAAAGAAGTCAGCCGGATCATCCTGACCCGCCCGGCCGTCGAGGCGGGGGAGCGGCTTGGTTTCCTTCCCGGGACCTTGAGCGACAAGATCGATCCGTACCTCCGTCCGCTTTATGATGCCCTGCACGACATGATGGACCCTGAATCCATTCCGCGGCTCATGGCGGCGGGGACCATCGAAGTGGCGCCGCTGGCCTACATGCGCGGCCGCACGCTCAATGACGCCTTCATCATCCTGGACGAGGCGCAGAACACCACGCCCGAGCAGATGAAGATGTTCCTTACGAGGCTTGGCTTCGGATCCAAAATGGTAGTTACGGGCGATGTCACCCAGGTTGACCTGCCCTTCGGTACCCGGTCCGGGCTGCGGATCGTGGAAGAGATTCTGCAGGGCATTGATGGTGTGAACTTTTCCGTCCTGGACGCAGCAGACGTGGTGCGGCACCGCCTGGTAGGCGATATCGTCAATGCCTACAGCATCTGGGACGACACCCAGCGCAGCCGGGTCAAGCATTCGGCAAGCCGGGAAAAACGGGGGGAACACGCGTGAGCATCGAGGTGAACAACGAGTCCGGCGTCCAAGTGGACGAATCCGAACTCGTTGCCCTGTCCAGGTACATCTTTGAGCAGCTCTACATTCATCCGCAGGCCGAATTGTCCATCCTTTTGGTGGACGAGCCTGCGATGGAGAAGCTTCACATCGAGCTGATGGACGAGCCCGGCTCCACTGACGTGCTGTCCGTGCCCATGGACGAGCTGACCCCGGGTACGCCTGACCGCCCGACGCCCCAGGGCATGCTGGGGGACATTGCGGTGTGCCCGCAGGTCGCAACGGTCCAGGCCCGGAACGCCGGACACTCGCTGCAGGACGAGATGCTGCTGCTGACCACGCACGGTATTTTGCACCTGCTGGGCTACGACCACGCCGAGCCCGAGGAGAAGGCCGAGATGTTCGGCCTTCAGCGCGAACTCCTCTCCGGCTTCACCGGTAAAGAAGCGCCCGCCGAGACCACCCAGTGACCCCTCTGCTCCTCGTCGCGATGGCCCTGGCTTTCCTGGCCGTCGCGGCAGTACTGACCGCGGCCGAAGCCGCCTTTAACTTCCTCCCGCGGCACGACGCCGAAGAGGCGCTCGTCAAGAGCCGCGGCACCGCGATGCGCCGGATCCTGGCACAGCCCGTTGCGCACATCCGAGCGCTGCGGTTCTGGCGTATCTGGTTTGAGATGGCCTCAGCGGTTGCCGTCGCCGTCCTGTTGTACAGCCTGCTCGACAACATCTGGCTGGCAGGGCTTGCCGCAACCGGCATCATGGCCCTCCTGGGATTCGTCATTGTGGGCGTTTCTCCCCGCCAGCTCGGAAGGCTCCACTCAGGTGCCGTGGTGCGCTTCACGGCACCGATGATCCGTTTCCTCACCTGGGTGCTCGGACCCATCCCGGGGTGGCTCGTGGCGCTGGGAAGCGCTGCTGCCCCCGGTGCACCGCTCGGCGATGAGGCGTTCTTCAGCGAGCAGGAGTTCCGTGAGCTGGTTGAACGTGCCAGCGAATCGGACATGATCGAGGACACCGAGGCCGAGATGATCCAGTCGGTCTTCGATTTCGGCGACACCCTGGTCCGTGCCGTGATGGTGCCGCGGACAGACATCCTCAGTATCGAAGCCGGCTCCAGCCTCCGTCGTGCCATGTCGCTTTTCCTGCGGTCCGGGTATTCCAGGATTCCTGTGATTGGCGAAGACACGGACCATATCCTGGGCATCATCTACCTCAAGGATGTCGCGGCCGTCCTGCATGAATTGGCGCCCGACGAGGAGCCGCCCCTGGTGGATTCGCTGGTCCGGGAGGTGCGGTACGTGCCCGAATCGAAGCAGGTCAGTGACCTGCTGCGCGAGTTGCAGAAGGAATCCACGCATGTGGCCATCGTGATCGACGAATACGGGGGTACGGCCGGACTCGTCACCCTCGAAGACCTGATCGAGGAGATCGTGGGCGAAATCGTCGACGAATACGACACCGAAAGCGCCGAGGCCGTGGAACTGGGCGACGGCTCGTACCGCGTGAGCGCCCGGATGAGCATCGATGACCTTGGCGAGCTTTTTGACATCGAGCTTGACGACGACGAAGTGGACACAGTTGGAGGGCTGCTCGCCAAAGCGCTGGGCCGTGTACCCATCGTCGGCAGCAGCGTCGAAGTTGACGGTGTGTCGCTGCGCGCCGAAAGGCTCGAAGGCCGCCGGAACCGGGTCAGCCACATCATTGCGGCGCAGGTTCCAAAAGTAGACACTGACCTTGAAGACCTCCTCCAGGAGGCGGAAGCAACCCAGCAGGGAGTTCCACGTGAGCAAGAAAAATAAGGCCGCAGGCGACGAAGACTTCGGGGGCTTCCGCGCAGGATTTTCAGTCCTGGTGGGCCGCCCCAACGCGGGCAAGTCCACACTGACAAACGCCCTGGTGGGCAAGAAGGTAGCCATTACCTCCGCCAAGCCGCAGACCACCCGCCACACCATCCGGGGCATCGTCCACCGCGAGGACGCACAGCTGATCCTCGTGGATACACCGGGCCTGCACCGACCCCGCACGCTGCTGGGAAAGCGCCTGAACGACCTCGTGGCGGACACCCTTGCCGAGGTGGACGCCATCGGGTTCTGCCTGCCGGCCAATGAAAAGATCGGACCCGGCGACAGGTACATCGCGGCCCAGCTCGCCGCTGTTGGCCGCCAGCCTGTCATTGCTATTGTCACCAAAGCGGACCTGGTGGACCGGCAGGCCCTGACGGAGCAGCTCCTTGCCGTCGCCGCGCTCGGGCGGGAAGTGCTGGGGGAGGAAGGCTGGAAGGATATTGTTCCGGTATCCGCCAGCGACGGCTTCCAAGTGGAAACCGTAGCCGACGTCCTGATCAGCCACATGCCGCCGTCGCCCCCGCTGTACCCGGACGGGGAGCTGACCGACGAGCCGGAAGCCGTGATGGTCGCAGAGCTGATCCGCGAAGCGGCGCTGGAAGGCGTCCGCGATGAACTGCCGCACTCCCTGGCCGTGGTCGTTGAAGAGATCGTGCCCCGGGAGGACCGCCCGGAGGACAACCCCCTGCTGGACGTGCGCGTGAACCTCTACGTCGAACGCCCGTCCCAGAAGGCGATCATCATCGGCAAGGGCGGCAGCCGGCTGCGCGAAGTGGGCACAAACGCACGGAAGGGAATCGAGGCCCTCCTGGGGACGCGCGTCTACCTCGACCTGCACGTGAAGGTCGCCAAAGACTGGCAGCGGGATCCGAAACAGCTGGTCAAGCTGGGCTTCTGAACGTTTTAATACGTGCGGCCGGTGGCCGTCCGGGGATTTCCCAGCCTGGACCACTAAAATGGACCGGATTCAGAATCTAGAGGAAGGTTCACCACGTGGGGCGAGGCCGCGACAAGCGCGAAAACGGAGCTGACGTGTCAGCAGGGGGACCAGTGTCCCGGCACGCGGATGATGGCACCGTTGGAGCCGCCCGCCACTTTGGCCCCGTGCGCGGGATGCCGTTGTGGCTCAAGATCACGACGGGCGTGCTGTCGGTGGCCCTCGTGGGTGCCTTGGCATTCGCAGGATTCTGGTTTCTCCGCCTCCAAGGCAACCTTTCCAAGGCACCCCTGAACGCCGGGGGCGGAAGTAACGAATCGGTGAGCGACGCGACCGGGCGGATGCAGATCCTGATCCTCGGCTCAGACACCAGGGACGGCAAGAACGCCGAGTATGGCACGGCGGACGATTCACGCGGCTACGGCAAGTCCGACGTCATGATGCTGATGGACATTTCCGCGGATAACAAGCGCGTCAGTGTCATCAGCTTTCCCCGCGACCTGCTGGTTGACATTCCTGAATGCAAGGACGAGGAAAGCAACCAGACCTATCCCGCCCGCAGCGGTGTGATGATCAATGAAGCCATGGCCGAGGCGGGCATCGGCTGCGCCGTGGACACGGTCAACCGGATTACCGGCCTGGAAGTGGACCACTTCATGATGGCGGACTTCAACGCGGTGAAGGAACTGTCCAACGCCGTGGGCGGCGTGGACGTATGCATCAGTGACGCCGTCTTTGACCCCGATTCCCGGCTCCGCCTCCCGAAGGGCACCTCCGCTGTTCAAGGTGAAATGGCCCTCGCCTTCCTGCGGACCCGCCACGCGTTTGCCGACGGCGGTGACCTTGGCCGCATCAAGGCCCAGCAGGGGTTTCTGTCCTCGCTCACCCGGAAGATCAAGGATGAAGGCACCCTCTCGGATCCCGGCAAGATGCTGAAGATCGCCGACGTCGTCACCCAGAACCTGACCGTCGACGAGGGCCTGGCTTCGGTTCCCACCCTGTTGACCATCGGCAACCGGCTTAAGGACATCGATATCAGCAAAGTTGCGTTCGTGGCCGTTCCCACCACGCCCGCCGTTCTGGATCCAAACAGGCTTCAGATCGCCGAACCCGCCGGGTCCCAGCTGTTCTCCGCGCTGCGGCAGGACATCGACCTGACCGACCCCACAGCGCCGCCCACACCTGCGCCCACGGAAACCAGTGCTCCGCCTACGGGGGCTCCAAGTGAAACGGCTCCTCCGGTGCCGGCCTATGACAAGGCGCTTCAGTCCGTCACCGTTGCCAACGGCACCGGGGTGCCAGGGCGCGCACAGGAGATAGTCCAGGCCCTGATCGGCGGCGGATTCACCCAGGCCGGACAATTCGAGGCAACCGCCGTGGAACAGTCCGCCGTCTACTACGGCACCGGCTTTGCGGACGTGGCTGCTGACGTTGCGGCGCTGCTGGGAATCCCGGCGGCGCAAGTGCTGCCCGCTCCGGCCGTGTCCAGCGTCCAGGTCTATCTGGGCACCGATTTCACTTCGGGTGCCACCTACGGGGCGCCGGCTGCGCTGCCGGAGAATATCGTCAACCAGACAGCGGGGGACACCCTCTGCCAGCAAGCCAACCCCATGCTGATCGTCGAGGGTTAGCAACGCACGGCCAGGACGGACGCAGGCTGGACGGCCGCAAGCCGCCTAAGACAGAAAAACGGGGCCCGCTCGACGGGCCCCGTTTTTTGCTTTCTACCAGATGCTGACGCGCTCTTCCGGGGACATCCACATGCCGTCCTGGTCAGTGACTTCAAAGGCGTCGTGGAAGGCGTCGAGGTTCTTCGCGATGGCGTTGGTCCGGAACTCGTTGGGCGAATGCGGGTCCGTTGCCAGCCGGCGGATGGCTTCTTCGCTCCGGATCACCTGCCGCCATCCTGCCGCCCATGATGCGAAGAAGCGCTGGTGCCCCGTGAGGCCGTCCAGGACCTCCGGCTCCTTTCCATCGAGGCTGATCAGGTAGGCCTTGTAGGCAATGGCCAGCCCGGCGAGGTCGCCAATGTTTTCGCCGAGGGTGAGGCGCCCGTTGACGTTATGTCCGGGTGCTGCGTACGGGGAAAGCACGTCGTATTGCGCCACCAGCTTGGCCGTCAGCTTTTCGAAGGCCTGGCGGTCCTCGTCGGTCCACCAGTTCCGCAGTGCACCGCCGCCGTCGAACTGTGACCCCTGGTCGTCGAAGCCGTGGCCGATTTCGTGCCCGATCACCGCGCCGATCCCGCCGTAGTTTACGGCGTCGTCAGCGTCGGCGGTGAAGAACGGCGGTTGCAAGATCGCCGCCGGGAAAACGATCTCGTTCATCATCGGGTGGTAGTAGGCGTTGACTGTCTGCGGGGTCATCAGCCATTTGTTGCGGTCCACCGGCTTGCCCACCTCATCAAGGTGCCGGTCGACGTCGGCGTTGTGTGCCCGTTCCACGTTGCCCAGCAGATCAGCCGGGTCAATCTCCACGGCCGAATAGTCAATCCACTCTTCCGGATAGCCGATCTTCGCCCGGAACCCCTCCAGCTTCCGCAGCGCCTCGGCCTTGGTGTCCTCGCCCATCCAGCCCACAGCGGTGATGCTTCGGCGGTAGGCCTCAATCAGGTTTGCGACCAGCGTCTGCATACGGGCCTTGTGCGTTTCCGGAAAGTGCCGCGCCACATAGATCTGCCCCACGGCTTCGCCGAGGCCGCCTTCCACAACGCCCACGCCGCGCTTCCAGCGGTCTTTGTTCCGGGGGGTGCCGCTGATGGTGGTCCCATAGAAGGCGAAGTTGGCGTCAACAAAAGCAGAGGACAGGTAGGGGGCAGCGGCGCTGACTACCCGCATGGCCAGCCACTCCTGCCAGTGGGCCAGCGGTTCGCTCTCGAGAAGCCCGGCGGCGCCGTCGAAGAACGGAGGGGTGCTCACCACAATTTCCTGCCGCTTTTCCTCGTCGATGCCGGCTGCTTCAAACCAGGTTGTGAGCAGCGGGAACATGGCGGATGCCTCGTCCGCCGACTTCAGGTTGTAGGTCTTTTGCGGGTCCCGAAGGGTGACGTTGTCCCAGTGATGGGACGCCAGCTTGGTCTCGAGGGCAACCACCCGCCCGGAAGCGCCGACCGCATCCGGCACGCCGGCCAGGTCAAGCATCGTCTTCACATGCGCGCCGTAGGCGGAGACCATGAGGGCAAACTTTTCTTCCCGGTAATACGATTCATCGGGCAGTCCGAGACCACCCTGGCCAACGTAGAGGAGGACCCTGTCCGGATTGCCTGCGTCCGGAGCCGGGTAAATGTAGAACAGCCCGCCCACATCCGCCCGGAACAACCGGCCCGCCAGGGAGACCAGGTCTGCCACGGAGGTGGTGGCGAACACCTCGGCGAGCCGCTGGCGGATCGGTTCCATGCCCTTCGCTTCTACAGCGGCTTCGTCCATGAAGCTGTTGTAGAGGTCCCCGACCTTCTGCTCGATGCCGCTGGCGGACCCGCCCTTTGCCGCTGCTTCCTCGATGATGTCGCGGACAGCAATCTCGGACCCGTCCCGCAGGGCGGTGAACGTGCCTTCCAGGGGCCGGTCATCGGGGATTTCGGTAGCCTTCAGCCACGCACCGTTAACGTGCTGGTAGAGGTCATCCTGCGGCCGGACGGTGTTATCAAAGGTGGACAGGTCGATCCCCGAAATGGGCACTGAAGCTCCTTTTTGCTGACCGCGGCCGGCGGGATACCGGTCGGCGTCTGCATGGTGGACGTAACGGACGGTAGTGCTCTTTCATCTTACGCACCCGTGTTACTCTCAAAAGGTGCGTGCAGAGCTTCTTCTTCTTAGCTGCCGCGGCGAGGCCTCAGACGCGATCTAGCGCAAGGCCCACCCTCGCTGCGGAGTTTGTGCTGCCCGGCCACCCTTTCAAAGAAGAATCACAGAAAAGGCCCCGATAGTAATGCGAAACGCACAGAAGCCCTCCGGAATGCCCGCCCACCGGTATACGCCGTTCCAGGACCTGATCAAAGTCGAACTGCCTGACCGTACGTGGCCGGACAAAATCATCACCAAGGCTCCACGCTGGTGCGCAGTTGATCTGCGCGACGGAAACCAGGCCCTGATCGATCCCATGAGCCCGGCCCGCAAAATGAAGATGTTCGACCTGCTGGTCCGTATGGGGTACAAGGAGATCGAGGTAGGTTTCCCGTCTGCGTCGCAGACCGACTTTGACTTTGTCCGCCAGCTCATCGAAGGCAACCACATCCCGGACGACGTCACCATCCAGGTCCTGACACAGGCCCGGGAGCACCTGATCGAGCGGACCTACGAGTCCCTGGTAGGTGCCAAGCAGGCGATCGTCCACCTGTACAACTCCACCTCGGTGCTGCAGCGCCGTGTGGTCTTCAACCAGGACGAGGACGGGATCCTGGACATCGCCCTCCAGGGCGCGCGGCTGTGCAAGAAGTACGAAGAGACCCTGGTGGACACGCACGTGACCTACGAGTACTCCCCGGAATCCTTCACGGGCACCGAGCTGGAATACGCAGTGCGGGTCTGCAACGCCGTCGCCGATGTTTTTGAGGCTTCCGCCGACCGCCAGGTCATCATCAACCTGCCCGCCACCGTGGAAATGGCCACCCCCAACGTTTACGCCGATTCCATTGAATGGATGAGCCGCCACCTGCACCCGCGGGAAGGCATCATTCTCTCACTGCACCCCCACAACGACCGTGGAACGGGTGTCGCGGCCGCCGAGCTGGGCTACATGGCCGGGGCCGACCGGATCGAAGGTTGCCTCTTCGGCAACGGCGAGCGGACCGGCAACGTGGACCTGGTCACGCTTGGCCTGAACCTCTTCGTGCAGGGCATCGACCCCATGATCGACTTCTCCAACATCGACGACGTCCGCCGGACTGTGGAGTACTGCAACCAGCTGCCCGTCCCCGAGCGTTCGCCCTACGGTGGCGACCTCGTCTTCACGGCGTTCTCCGGATCCCACCAGGACGCCATCAAGAAGGGCTTCGAAGCCCTCGAACGGGACGCGGCTGCCGCCGGCAAGGACGTTGCCGATTTCACCTGGCAAGTACCGTACCTGCCCGTGGACCCGAAAGACCTGGGCCGCAGCTATGAAGCCGTGATCCGGGTCAACTCCCAGTCCGGCAAGGGCGGCGTTGCCTACCTGCTGAAGAACGAGCACAGCCTGGACCTGCCGCGCCGTGCCCAGATCGAGTTCTCCGGCGTCATACAGAAGCGCACGGACACAGTGGGCGGCGAAGTCAGCGGTGCCCAGCTGTGGCAGGTGTTCCAGGACGAGTACCTGCCCTCCGGCAAGACTGACGGGCAGTGGGGCCGATACTCCCTGGGCGCTGTCAAGACAGAGACGGATGACGACGGCGGCATGACACTTCACGCCTCACTCACCGTGGACGGCGTGCAGGTTCAGCGGACCGGCACCGGCAACGGCCCCATCGCCGCCCTGCTGAGTATCCTCCGGGAAGACGGCGTGGACGTCCGCGTGCTGGACTACAGCGAGCATGCCCTCTCTGAGGGCGGCAACGCCATGGCGGCCGCCTACGTGGAGTGTGCAGTGGGGGAGCGCGTGCTCTGGGGCGTCGGCATCGACGCCAACACCAGCATGTCCTCCTTGAAGGCTGTTATTTCTGCTGTGAACCGCGCCGTCCGGGACGCCCAGGCCTGACGCACGGGGCGTTGTGCCGCCGGGGACACCCCGGCGGCACAACGCCGCCCCTTGGTGCCCGGAAGGGCGGTGCCCGCAAAGGATGGGAAGATAAAGGCGTGGCCCAACACTCTTTCGCCTCCCGCGCGTACCGGGACGACGCCGTCGTGCTCCGTACCCACAAACTGGGCGAGGCGGACCGCATCATCACGTTGCTGACGAAGCACCACGGACAGGTGCGGGCTGTGGCCAAAGGAGTCCGGCGGACCAGCAGCCGGTTCGGCGCGCGCCTCGAGCCGTTTATGGTGGCGGACCTGCAGCTCGTGTCCGGAAAGTCGCTGGACATCGTGACCCAGGCCGTGGCCAAGGGCGCCTACGGCGGAAGCATCGCTGCAGACTACGGCCGCTACACGGTAGCTGCCGCCATGACGGAAACCGCAGAAAAGCTCACCGACGTCGACGGTGAATCCGGAACCGCCCAGTACAACCTGCTGGTCGGAGCCCTTGCCTCACTGAGCCGGAATGAGCACGCGGCCGGGCTGATCCTGGATTCCTATCTGCTCCGGGCACTGGCCACGGGCGGCTGGGCGCCCAGCTTCACGGACTGCGCCCGGTGCGGGCTCCCGGGCCCGCACAGCGCTTTCTCCGCACCCGTGGGCGGTATGGTCTGCAATGGCTGCCGGCCGCCGGGGTCGCCTGCGCCCGCGCCAGAAACGGTAGTGCTGCTCGCGGCGCTGCTGACGGGAGACTGGGCCACTGCGGACGGCTCCCTGCCCGTGCACCGCAAGGAAGCGGCCGGCCTCGTGGCCGCCTACCTGCAGTGGCACCTTGAACGAGTACTGAAGTCCCTCAAACATGTGGAGCGCAGCTGACAGTGGCCCTGGGAAAAAAGAACAACACGTCCCGTCAGCGGAGCCACCCCGTGGTTGCCCCGTACCCGCATCCCTCGGGCGCGGTGGCGCCGTCCATTCCGGCGGAATTCATCCCCCGGCATGTTGCCATCGTGATGGACGGCAACGGCCGGTGGGCGAACCAGCGGGGACTGCCCAGGATAGAAGGCCATAAGGCCGGCGAGCCGGCCCTGCTGGATGTTATGGCAGGGGCCATTGAGCTGGGCATCGAATACGTCAGTGTCTACGCCTTTTCCACGGAGAACTGGCGCCGCTCCCCGGAGGAAGTCCGCTTCCTGATGGGATTTAACAAGGATGTGCTGCGCCGGCAGCGGAACCAGCTCGACGAGTGGGGCGTCCGGGTCCGGTGGTCGGGCCGGCGGCCACGCCTGTGGGGTTCGGTCATCCGCGAGCTTGAAGAAGCTGAGGAGTTCACTGCAGGGAACAGCACCTGCACGTTGACCATGTGTGTAAATTACGGCGGCCGGGCGGAGATCACGGACGCCGTGTCCGCCATTGCCGCGGAAGTCGCTGCCGGCAGGCTCAAACCCGGTGCCATCACCGAGCGCACCATCCAGAAGTACCTTGACGAGCCGGACCTTCCGGACGTGGACCTGTTCCTGCGCAGCTCGGGGGAGCAGCGGCTGTCCAACTTCCTGCTCTGGCAGTCCGCTTACGCCGAGTTCGTCTTTATGGACACCCTGTGGCCCGACGTCGACCGCCGGACCCTGTGGTCCGCCGTGGAAGAGTACGCCCGCCGGGACCGCCGTTACGGTGGTGCAGTGGACGCAGCCCGCCCTGTCGACGGAGCAGGCCCGGGGCAGTAGCCCGGTCAGGAACGGCCGGTCAGTGTTGTTTGGGACCCTCTTCGGCGTCTGCCAGGTCGCCGTAGGCGCGGAGCCAGCGCGACAGCCGCGCGTAGGCGTCCGCACGCACAGCGGCAGGGGAGAGGAACACGTCATGCAGTGCGCCCTCAATCCTTTCCACCGTCACGGTGCGGCCCAGGGTGAGGGCGCGCGCAGCAATAACGTTGACGTCCAGCACAGCGTCCGTCCGCCGCATCTCTTCGGACCAGAAGAGTCCATTCGCGCTTCCCCGGGATAACAGCACCAGGATGGGAACCTCGATGTTGAGCCCGCGCGCCACCTTGGCGTGGCCGGCGAGTACCGCACTGAGCCAACCGGCTCGCACCGGGAAAGCCATGGGCGGCCGGTAGCGGTCATCCAGGGACCATTCCCCATCCGCAGAACTGCTGATGGTCCGCCAGTAGAAGCCGCGCTCCGGAAGCCTGAGCACAGCCTCCGGCCGGAAACGGGCAACAGGCCCCACCATGCTTGACGCCGCGCGCCGCACCAGCGCACTTCCATGCATCTCCAGCCATGGGCTGTTGAGGATGAGCTGCGAGACCGCTTCGGGATGCCTGCTGGCCCACAGCGCAGCCACCAGCCCTCCCGTTGAATGCCCCATCAGGGTCAGCGGCCGGTTAGTCCCCTCCTGGCTGATCAGGCGGCACGCCATCTCAACCTCGGCGTCATAGTCGGCGAGGTCCGAGACGTAACCGCCCGGAGTCTCCGGACGCAGGCTCCGGCCGTGGTTATGCATGTCCAGTGCGTAGAAGTCGTAGCCGGCCGAAGACCAGAAGCGGGCAAGATCCACATTGAAGAAATAGTCGCTCCAGCCGTGCAGGAAAAGGACGGCCCTGCGGTGCCCCGGCGAGGGGAGGACGCCAGTTACGGCCGGGCGGAACCGCACCAGCGTGGCGGTCCGCTCCACACCGTCCGGTCCGGCGGCTGTGAAGGCATGGGACTCGAATTCCTCGCCCAGGATGTCCCGCTGCCATTCCATGGCTTTATGCTATTCCGCCGCTTGGCCGGCCCGCGTCATTTTGGTCCGTGCTCATTTTGGTGTGGGCCCGCCAAGACGGAAGACTGGAGGCATGCGCGTTTATCCCACATTCTTCAGGCTGGCCTTTTCATGGATGGACGCCGAGCGCGCCCACACAATAGGGTTCAAGGCCATCCTGCTGGCACATCGGTCCGGTGCGGGGAAGGTCCTGGAGAAACTGACGGCCCCGGCACCGTCGCTGCAGACCACCGCCTTCGGCGTCACCTTTCCCTCGCCCTTCGGCCTTGCCGCAGGCTTCGACAAGGAAGGCCATGGCATTGAGGCACTGAGCCAGCTCGGGTTCGGCCACGTTGAGGTGGGCACCATTACCGGCCAGGCCCAGCCGGGCAACGAAAAGCCGCGCCTTTTCCGCCTGGTAGAGGACCGTGCCGTAATCAACAGGATGGGATTCAATAACGACGGCGCCACCGCCGTCGCCCCGCGGCTCAAGGCCGCCCGTGCCGCACTTCAGCGCAGGCACCCGGCGGCGCGCCCGGTTATCGGAGTCAACATCGGCAAGACCAAGGTTGTTGAATTGGCTGATGCTGTGGATGACTACCTGGCCAGTGCCCGCAGCCTTGCGCCCGCCGCGGACTATCTTGTGGTCAACGTCAGTTCGCCCAACACCCCCGGCCTTCGGCTCCTGCAGGACGTGGAAAGCCTCCGGCCGCTGCTGACCGCCGTCGGCGAAGAAGCCGACCGTGCAGCGGGCCGCCACGTTCCCCTGCTGGTGAAAATTGCCCCGGACCTCAGCGACGAGGACATCGACGACGTCGCACGCCTGGCCCTGGACCTGAAGCTGGACGGCATCATTGCCACCAACACCACTATCGCCAGGACAGGCCTGGCGTCCCCTGCAGACTTGGTGGAAAAGTGCGGTGCAGGCGGGCTCTCCGGCGCTCCGCTCAAACAGCGTTCCCTGGAAGTGCTGCGCCGGCTCAAGCAGACCACCGGTGACGCCCTGACCCTCGTGGCCGTTGGCGGAGTAGAAACGGCACAGGACGTCCAGGACCGGCTGGATGCTGGGGCCACGCTGGTCCAGGGTTATACGGCTTTCCTCTACGAAGGGCCGTTCTGGGCATCGCGCATCAACCGGCAACTGGCGAAGAACCGGCGGTCCTAGCGCGTCGTTGCGTTGAAGCGGCTGCCGTACCGGGTGCGGTGAGCTATACCCCTGGTTGCAACGAAACCCCGGCGGACATTCCGCCGGGGTTTCGTTGTCTATTGAATGGGAGGACGCGGGGAACCAGGTTAGGCGGGGTACTGTCCGCGTTTGACCTGAGGCTTGGGCAGCCGCAGCTTCCGGAACTGTAGCGAACGCATGGAGCCGTACCAGACCGTGCCCCGCTCCACCTCGCCGAACTTCTCGGTCAACCTCTTGCGGAGCTTGCGGGACAGGATAAACACGTCAACGAAGACGGCCAGGAACATCACCCAGAAACCGCCCAGGACGTAGATCATCAGGTCACTGGACGCAGGCACCACCAGGGAAACCAGGACGAAGACGAGGGCGCCGAACATGAGGTACTCACCGAGGCTGAACCGTGCGTCCACATAGTCACGGGTAAACCGCTTCTGGGGTCCCTTGTCGCGCAGCGGCAGGAACTTCTCGTCGCCGGTGTCCAGCGCCTGGCGCATTTTGAGCCGCTGGTCCTGGATGGCTTGGCGCTCGGCAGCCTTGGAGGCTTTGCGGTCCTCCGGCACCAACGGGCGCTTCCGCGCAGCCTCCTGGGCTTTGCGCGTTGGAGTGGGAGCTCCCTTGCCGGCTATGCCGTCCTGGCGGGCCGCAGCTTCCGCAGCCTGCGGGTCTGATAATTCCTGCGCCGAGGGCGCTTCTTTTTTACGTCCGAACACCTGAACAGAATACCTTGCGGCGGCTTGGCCTTCCGGCCCTGCTGTCACGGCTGCCAGGGCGTTGAATGTGACGAGGGTAATGTTTTTCCATGACTTCATCTCCGACGGCCACCCCCAACAACATTGCCGGCTCCACACCTTCCGGCCTCGACCCAAACCCCGGCACGGAGGACCTCCGGGCCGCCATCGACCGTTCCTTTGAGAGCACCCTGGCCAGCCTTAAGGAACTGGTCGCGATTCCGGGCATCGCCTGGCCCAGCTTCGACCGGTCGCCGCTGGACCGCAGCGCCGAAGCCGTGGCGGAACTGCTCCGTGGGGCTGGCCTGAAGGATGTGCAGGTCCTTGGCTGCGACAAATCCGACGGCACGCCGGGCGGCCCCGCCGTCGTCGCCCGCCGCCCGGCCGCCGAAGGCAAGCCGACCATCCTGCTGTACGCCCACCACGACGTCCAGCCCGCGGGCGACGAAAAACTGTGGGATACCGAACCGTTCACGGCTGTTGAGAAGGATGGGCGCCTGTACGGCCGCGGCGCCGCAGACGACAAAGCCGGCATCGTGGCCCACATCGCGGCCTTCACGGCGGTCTCCGAGGTCCTGGGGGACGGGCTGGGCCTGGGAGTGACCTTCTTTTTCGAGGGCGAGGAGGAAGCAGGCTCCCCCACATTCCGGCCTTTCCTGGAGGCACACCGGGAGCTGCTCCGTGCTGATGCCATCGTCGTCGCCGATTCCAGCAACTGGAAGGTGGGTGTTCCGGCCCTGACAACGAGCCTCCGCGGTTTGGTGGACGGAACCATCGAAGTCCAGGTCCTGGAGCACGCGGTCCATTCAGGGATGTTTGGGGGACCGGTGCTGGATGCCCCCACGCTGCTGTCCCGCCTGATCGCCACCCTTCATGACGACGACGGAAACGTCGCCATCCGGGGTCTTGTGGCCTTCGACAATGCGACGGTGGAGTTCCCGGAGGCTGACTACCGGTCGGATGCCTCAGTGCTCGAGGGCGTCCGCCTCGCCGGCTCGGGGAGCATCGCCTCGCGGCTCTGGACCAAGCCGGCGCTGTCCATCATCGGCTTTGACGCACCTGCCGTTGACGTGGCCTCGAATACCCTGCTGCCCCGGGCACGGGCCAAGTTCAGCCTGCGGCTTGCGCCGGGGCAGGTTCCTGAAGAAGCGATGGAGGCCGTCCGCAAGCACGTGGAGGCCCACGCTCCCTTCGGCGCCAAGGTTACCTTCACGCCGGGGGAGAGCGGCAACCCGTTCAAGACTGACACCTCTTCTGCCGCGGCAGGGATGATGATGTGGGCATTGGGGGAGGCATGGGGCGTTCAGGCCGTGGAGACGGGAATCGGCGGTTCGATTCCGTTTATCGCCGACCTCATGGACGTGTATCCGGACGTGCAGATCCTGGTGACCGGTGTAGAGGACCCGGACTCCCGCGCCCACAGCGCCAACGAGTCACTGCACCTTGGGGATTTCCGGAAAGCCATCCTGGCGGAAGCGTTGCTGCTGTCACGCCTGAACGGGGGACTGTAGACGCGGCGGCCTGTCGTCCTGACGCCACCCCTGGCCGCACCCCGAAGCGTAAGCTGGAAGTCGCTCCGCGGGAACAAGGAAGAGGCTTCCGTGGTTACGTCAGGAGTTAGAGCTACACGTGCGCCCCGCGTAGCATGTAGCTATAGCCCATACCGAATCCGTAGGGGCAGGCACCGTTAGCGCGGGGCCGCCAGACCGTCCTAAGAAGGTAGGCCAATGAGCACCGCAACCAATGAGAACAGCACCCAGACCACCAGCGCGGCCAGTGAAGAACTGCCTGTCCACGAGGTCAACCTGACCGACGTCGCAGCAGGCAAGGTCCGCAGTCTTCTCGAGCAGGAAGGCCGCACCGACCTGCGGCTCCGGGTTGCTGTGCAGCCCGGCGGCTGCTCAGGACTGATCTACCAGCTCTACTTCGACGAACGGCTCCTGGACGGCGACGCTGTCCGGGACTACGACGGCGTCGAAGTTGTTGTGGACAAGATGAGCGTCCCCTACCTCAGTGGTGCCAGCATCGACTTTGAGGACACCATCTCGAAGCAGGGATTCACCATCGACAACCCGAACGCCGGCGGCTCCTGCGCCTGTGGAGACTCCTTCCACTAAGCCGGTTATTTCGCCCGATGCCGGCGCCGCGCCCCCTCCCATTAATCACGGAAGGAGGCGCGGCGCCGACATGTGGGCGAAACTCCCGGCGGAGCGGTAAGCTCTACACCGAGTAGTAAAACTTTTAGTGTGCCCGCGGCGCCGATGGCTGCCCGGACAACAGCAGCAACAAGTAGGAAGGGCCGTCTGTGAGTTCGCAGAACCGAACCGGCAGCCGACGCAAAACGATCACCACGATCACAAGCTTGGCAATTGCCGGCGCGTTGGTTTTGACCGGATGTTCGCCAGAGGTAGAGAAGGGGTGGCTGCCCACAGAACGTGGCACCACCAGCAACAGCGACCGCATCATGGACCTCTGGGTCAACTCATGGATCGCCGCCTTGGCTGTGGGCATCATTACCTGGGGCTTGATCGTCTGGTGCCTCGTGGCCTACCGGCGCCGCAAGGGCACTGTGGGCTTCCCGCGCCAGACCAGCTTCAACCTTCCGCTGGAAGTGTTTTACCTGACCATTCCGCTCTTTATGGTCCTGGTGTTTTTCTACTTCACGGACCGCGACCAGCAGGCCATTGATGACCGGTCACAGCCCGCCGACGTCGTTGTCGACGTCCGCGGCAAGCAGTGGGCATGGGACTTCAACTACAAAGCCGGCGACGTCATCGAAGAAGACGTCTACGAGGCAGGCGTCCAGGCGCATCTGACCGGCAACACGATCGACAAGGAACAGCTCCCCACGCTGTACTTGCCCGTCAACAAGTCCGTTGACCTCGAACTCAACGCACGCGACGTGATCCACTCTTTCTGGGTTCCCGCCTTCCTGCAGAAGCGCGACATGATCCCGGGCAAGACCAACTACATCCGGTTTACCCCCACTAAAGAGGGCACCTACGACGGCAAGTGCGCCGAACTCTGCGGCGAGTACCACTCGGAAATGCTGTTCCGCGTCAAGGTGGTTTCTGAAGCTGAATTCCAGGCGCACCTGGAAGAGCTCAAGGCCGCCGGCAACACGGGCCTCCTCGGTGTGGAGTACGACCGCAACCCGAACCTGAACGAAATTAAGTAAGGGGAGCGACGTGGCTACGTACACTCAATCCGCACCCACCGGAGTTCTCACGGCTCCCGTGGTTCCAAAATCCAAGGGGCGCATCGTCGTCAACTGGATCACCTCCACCGACCACAAGACCATCGGGTACATGTACCTGATTGCGTCGTTTGTGTTCTTCTGCCTTGGCGGCGTTATGGCGCTGCTGATCCGCGCCGAACTGTTCGAACCCGGCATGCAGATCCTGCAGACCAAGGAACAGTACAACCAGCTGTTCACGATGCATGGCACCGTAATGCTGCTGATGTTCGCCACCCCGCTGTTCGCAGGTTTCGCGAACGTCATCATGCCGCTGCAGATCGGCGCACCTGACGTTGCGTTCCCGCGGTTGAACGCGCTGGCTTTCTGGTTCTTCCTCTTTGGCTCCACCATCGCGGTGTCCGGGTTCATCACCCCGCAGGGTGCTGCGTCCTTCGGCTGGTTCGCTTACGCTCCGCTGTCCAACACCACCTTCAGCCCCGGCATCGGCGGGGACCTGTGGGTGTTCGGCCTGGCGCTGTCCGGCTTCGGCACCATCCTCGGTGCGGTCAACTTCATCACCACCATCATCTGCATGCGCGCCCCCGGCATGACCATGTGGCGGATGCCGATCTTCACCTGGAACACCCTGGTCACCGCCATCTTGGTGCTGATGGCGTTCCCGCCGCTGGCCGCCGCGCTGTTCGCCCTGGGAGCGGACCGCCGCTTCGGTGCGCACATCTTTGATCCGGAGAACGGCGGTGCAGTGCTCTGGCAGCACCTGTTCTGGTTCTTCGGCCACCCCGAGGTGTACATCATCGCGCTGCCGTTCTTCGGCATCGTTTCCGAGATCTTCCCGGTCTTCAGCCGCAAGCCGATCTTCGGCTACAAGGGCCTGGTTTACGCCACGATCGCCATTGCTGCCCTGTCCGTGACGGTGTGGGCACACCACATGTACGTCACCGGTGCGGTGCTGCTGCCGTTCTTCGCGTTTATGACCATGCTCATCGCGGTGCCCACAGGCGTGAAGTTCTTCAACTGGATCGGCACCATGTGGCGCGGCTCGCTGACGTTCGAGACGCCCATGCTGTGGAGCATCGGCTTCCTGATCACGTTCCTCTTCGGCGGCCTCACCGGCATCATCCTGGCCTCCCCGCCGTTGGACTTCCACGTCTCCGACTCCTACTTCGTGGTGGCGCATTTCCACTACGTGGTGTTCGGCACGGTGGTGTTCGCGATGTTCGCCGGGTTCTACTTCTGGTGGCCCAAGTGGACTGGCAAGATGCTCAACGAACGCCTGGGCAAGATCCACTTCTGGCTCCTGTTCCTGGGTTTCCACGGCACTTTCCTCATCCAGCACTGGCTCGGCGTTGAGGGCATGCCCCGCCGTTACGCGGACTACCTGGTGGAGGACAACTTCACCTGGATGAACCAGTTCTCCACGGTTGCCTCGTTTGTCCTCGGTGCATCGCTGATTCCGTTCTTCTGGAACGTCTACATCACCTGGCGCAGTGCCGAAAAGGTGCAGGTTGATGACCCCTGGGGCTTCGGTGCCTCGCTGGAGTGGGCCACGTCCTGCCCGCCCCCGCGGCACAACTTCACCTCGCTGCCCCGGATCCGTTCCGAGCGGCCAGCGCTGGACCTTCACCACCCCGAGCTTCGACAGGTCCACACCATCGAGTCACCGGCTCCCGCGGCCAACGTGCTCGGTAACGCCGACCAGAAGGACACTGCACAGTGAAAATTGAGTCATGGATCTTTGGTTCCGGAGTCTTCTTCTTCGTACCGGTTTCGGTGATTTACGGCTTCCTCACCGATTGGGGTGAGTGGGTCGGTATCCTCGGTATCCTCCTGGTCGGCGGCCTCGCCGGCATGATTGGCGGATACCTCGGTTTCACCGGCAAGCGCGTCGGCCTTCGTCCTGAGGACCGCAGTGATGCTGAGATCCACGAGGGTGCCGGCGAGCAGGGGCACTTCAGCCCCTGGAGCTGGTGGCCGCTGGTCCTCGGTCTGGCGTGCGCCACAGGTTTCCTGGGCCTGGCAGTAGGGTTCTGGATCGTCTACATCGCAGCCGGCCTGGCCGTTGTGGCACTTATCGGCTGGGTATACGAGTACAGCCGCGGCGACCACGCCCACTAGGCAAAAAGAACAACGACGGCGGGCCCCACCTTTTTGGTGGGGCCCGCCGTCGTTATTTGTACTTTTACTGCCGCGCCCTGGCGTGGCCGGCCTCCCCTCGGGTTGCCCTTTGCCCGGGTCCTATTCCCGCCCCTGCGACTCCAACAGCTCACCCAGGGTCCGGAGGGCACCCTCGGCCTTCTCGCGGCTCAGGGCACCGTTCAAGGCCGAATCCTCGATGCCCAGTTCCACTTCGCAGCCGCAGGGAAAATCTGCGGCCATTACGTGCAATAGCGACCGCGCATCCACTCTCCTGATGCCGGCCTTGGTGATGGTCACGGGAAGCCCCGTTTCAGTCACCGCCCGGACGAATACAGCCGCCGGACGCGCGTGCAGTCCGATCGGGGCTGTGACCACGGCCTTCTGTGTTGGCAACGCGAACTCCTTGTTGGTGACGGCCCCATCCGTCGGTGCTGAAAAAATTCCTGTCCAAATATAGCGGCCCGTGTGCCCGTCGGGCTAAATACGGCCAGCTGGCGGCGCGGGGTGGTCTAGACCTGTCCTAAAATGGCTAGGTGAACGTGAACCCAGGGGAGACCCACCATGGCGGCTAGCGCAGGGGCAATAGCCGGCGAAATCGACCGCACCAGCGGAACTGCAATCTATGTCCAGCTGCGCGAGATCCTTCGTACGTACATTGCCGATCAGTGCCGGCCGGGCTCCGCGCTGCCCTCCGAACGCGACCTGGCGGAGCGCTTTGGGCTTGCGAGGATGACGGTGCGGCAGGCGATTGACGCGCTGGTTGGTGAGGAAGTCATCGAGCGCGTGGTGGGGCTCGGCACGTTCGTTCGCAGGCCAAAGCTGGACCTGCAGGTGAAGCTGACCTCGTACAGCGAGGAGATGCAGCGCCGCGGCATGGTTCCCGCAGCCAAAGTACTGAGCTTCGAACAAATCGGAGCCAGCGCATTCCTGGCCCGTGAGCTTCAGCTGGACGAGGGCACGCCACTGGTCCGCTTCCGGCGCCTCTTGTTGGCGGACGGGGAGCCCATGAGCGTGGATGAGAACTTCATACCGGCCCACCGCGTTCCCGGCCTCTTGGACGGAGAGCCCCCCACCTCGCTGTACAACGTGCTGAGCGAACAGTTCGGCCTCGTGATGGAGTGGGGAGAGGACATGATCGAGGCGACCGCAGCATCGCCCTCCACCGCCCGGCTGCTCAACGTCGAAGTCGGCTCTCCGTTGCTCAAAATCCAGCGCCACGCTTTTGTTTCCCGCACCATGGTGGACTACTCCGTCTCCTATTACCGCGCCGACCGCTATAAGCTGTGGGTCCCGTTGCAGCGCCCGGGGGCGCGGCGGTCCCGTAACCTCTAAGCTGGCGAGCCTCTGCCCCGACCCCGCCCGCCTTGGTTGTTCGCTGCAGCGTGCCCTGACAGCGGTGGAGGGGAAACAGAAAGGCCCGGTCCATTTGGACCGGGCCTTTCTGTTTGGAACCAGACTGCGTGCCTAGTGGCTCAGGCTTTTTGCTTCCTGAGGTGCTTCAACTGCTGCGTGGCCGTGGCCGTGGGCCGCTTCCAGCTCAGCAGGGGTGGCCGGAGCTACACGGTCCTCGAAGAACCACTTGGAGAGGAATGCGCGCCGTTTCTCCTTGCGGGTCACCACACCGTGCTCATTCGGTACTGCCGGCAGAACCTCAGGCGACTCAAAGCCCACGAGTTTGTAGCGCTTGTACTCGTCCAGTGGTGCGTGCACCTCGATGAACTCGCCGTGCGGGAGTCGGACGATACGCCCGGTCTCGCGTCCGTGGAGGGCGATCTCGCGGTCCTTGCGCTGCAGGGCCAGGGCGACCCGCTTGGTGACGATGAACGCAATGATCGGGCCGATGATGAACAGGGTACGCAACCAGTACGTGACATCGTTCAAGGAGACGCCGAAGTGGGTGGCTATGAGGTCGGAACCTGCAGCTGCCCACATCACGCAATACCAGACGAAGCCGGCCATGCCGATGGCGGTACGGGTCGGGGCGTTGCGCGGACGGTCAAGCACGTGGTGCTCACGGTCGTCCTTGGTGATCCACCGCTCAATCCACGGGTACATGAACATCACCGTGAACAGAATGCCGGCGGGCACCAGGGCCGGGAGCAGGACGTTGAAGCTAAACACGTAGCCGAACCAGTTTTGCTCGACCTGCCAGTCTCCCAACGTACCGGGCATCAGGCGCAGCGCGCCGTCAACAAAGCCGATGTACCAGTCGGGCTGGGTACCGGCCGACACGGGGGAGGGGTCGTACGGACCGTAGTTCCAGATCGGGTTGATGGTGAAGAACCCGGCCATGAGGGCCAGGACACCGAAGACGATGAAGAAGAATCCACCGGCCTTCGCAGCGTAGACAGGACCCAGCGGGTAACCCACAACATTGTTGTCGTTGCGGCCCGGACCGGGGTACTGGGTGTGCTTGTGCACGACGACCATAAAGAGGTGCAGGACGATCATCAGCAGGATCAGTGCCGGCACCAGCAGGATGTGCAGCATGTACAGGCGGCCAATGATGGCAGTGCCCGGGAATTCTCCGCCGAAGAGGAAGAACGAGATGTACGTGCCCACGATCGGGATGGACTTGATCACGCCGTCGATGATGCGCAGGCCGTTGCCGGAGAGCAGATCGTCGGGGAGGGAGTAACCCGTGAAACCTGCGGCCATAGCCAGGATTAGGAGGACACTGCCGACGACCCAGTTCATTTCGCGGGGCCTGCGGAAGGCTCCGGTGAAGAAGACCCTCAGCATGTGCACGGCGATGGAAGCCACGAACAGCAGCGCTGCCCAGTGGTGGACCTGGCGCATAAAGAGGCCGCCACGGACATCGAAGGAGATGTCCAGTGACGAGTTGTAGGCCACCGACATTTCAACGCCCTTGAGGGGAACGTAGGAGCCGTCGTAATGCGTCTCCGCCATGGACGGATCGAAGAAGAACGTCAGGAACGTGCCCGAAAGCAGCAGGATGACGAAGGAGTACAGAGCTACTTCGCCGAACATAAAGGACCAGTGGTCCGGGAAGACCTTGCGTCCGAATTCACGGAGGATTCCGGAACCGCCAACACGTGCATCGACGAAGTCGGTGAACCGGCCTGTCTTGGTTTTGGCGACGAAAGCGGGCTCAGCTGTTGATGCTGCGCTCATGCATATCACGCTCCCAGTAACTTGGTCCTACAGGTTCTTTGAAGTCGCTGGTGGCGACCAGGTAGCCCTCGTCATCAACTGCGATGGGCAGCTGGGGGAGCGGCCGGCTGGCGGGGCCGAAGATCACCTTGCACTCTTGCGTGAGGTCGAAGGTGGACTGGTGGCACGGGCACAGCAGGTGGTGCGTCTGCTGCTCGTAGAGAGCAACGGGGCAACCGACGTGGGTGCAGATCTTGGAGTAGGCAACGATGCCGTTGTAACCCCAGTCTTCGCGGCCCGCGGAGGGGTTCAGCGAGTCGGGATCCAGGCGCATGAGCAGCACAACGGCCTTGGCCTTCTCGTTGAGCTTGCCCTCGTGAAGTTCGTTCAGGCCCTCCGGGATGACGTGGAAGGCTGAACCGATGGTGACGTCGGAGGCCTTGATGGGCGTTCCGTCAGGGTCACGGGCGAGGCGCTTGAGCTTGCCGTCCGTGGGTGCCCACATGGTGTGGGCGAGCTTGTTGTCCGGGCGCGGTCCGAGGTCACCGAAGATGGCAACCGCAGGCAGCGGGGCAAGTGCAACTGCACCCAGCAGGGTGTTGCGGATCAGCGGACGGCGCTTGATGCCCGTCTCTTCCACGATGTCGTCAACGATTCGGACAGCAGCCTGGCGGTCCTCTTCGTAGCGGATGGCGTGGCGCTCTTCGGAGACTTCGTGGTCCGGCATCAGGGCCTTGGCCCAGTGCACGATACCGGTACCGATGCCGAGCATCGCGAAAGCCGTTCCAAGGCCCAGGAGCATGTTCTGGAGCCGGATGTTGCCGATAGTTGATTCGCCGGCCCCCAGATCAATGGCGAAGTACGCCACCAGGAAGATCAGGGTTCCAACAACAGAGATGCCAAATAGTAAGGCGACCTGCCGTTCTGCCCGCTTTGCGGCCTTCGGGTCCGTGTCAGCCAGGCGCAAACGGTGCGGAGGAATTCCAGGGTCCTGGAACTTCTCCACCTCATTCTGACCAGCCGTAGCTACGGTGCCCGAGTGGTTCGGACTGCCGTCACTATGGTTGCCCATAATTCGCCTCATCCTTCTCTCGTCCCGGCGGGTGCCGGGTTAGTTTCTAATATCAAGCTGCTGACGGATCAGCAGAAGTTGTGGAGGGCTTCGCGGAGGTCTTAGGACGTCCGCGAGGTCAGCCAGATGGTGAAGGCGATGATGACGCCGAGACCTGCTACCCAGACGAACAGGCCTTCTGCGACGGGACCCAGGGATCCCAGCTCAGCGCCGCCGGGGGAGCCGCTGGTTTCAATCTGCTTCAGGAAGGTGATGATGTCGCGCTTGCCTTCAGGGGTGATGTTGGAGTCGCTGAAGACCGGCATGTTCTGCGGACCGGTGACCATGGCCTCGTAGATGTGCTTGCCGGACGTATCCTCCAGGGCAGGCGCGAACTTACCGCGGGTCAAGGCGCCGCCGGCGGCGGCAGCGTTGTGGCACATGGCGCAGTTGGTGCGGAAGAGTTCGCCACCGGCGGCTGCATCGCCGCCTTCGTCGAGCAGGCTCTCTTCAGGGATTGCCGGGCCGGCACCCAGGGAGGCAACATAGGCTGCAAGCTGGTGGGTCTGCTCATCGTTGAACTGGACGGGCTTCTCCAGAGCCTGGGGGCCGTTCATCTGCATCGGCATGCGGCCGGTGCCCACCTGGAAGTCAACCGATGCGGCGCCAACACCGACGAGGGACGGGCCGTCCTGGGAGCCACTCCCACCCATGCCGTGGCAGGTGGCGCAGTTGGCGGCGAAGAGCTTGCCGCCTTCTTCGACGTCATTTGCACTGAAGGTGGTGGTGGAGGCCTTGGCCTCGTTGACGGTGGTGGCCACGGCGTACAGCCCGCCGGTGATGAGGAGCCCCATCAGCAGCAGCGCTATTGCTGCCAGTGGGTGACGCCGCTTTTGCGAGAGTGCCTTCACGTGGTGGTTCCTTTATTCGATCCTGCGCCGGCTCCGGGAGCCGCTACCTGAAATTCTGCCTCTTGTAGAAAAAGAATCAAAGCTGGCTACTTGAGTACGTAGATGACCAGGAAGAGGCCGATCCAGACGACATCCACGAAGTGCCAGTAGTACGAGGTGACGATCGCAGACGTTGCTTCAAAGTGCCCGAACTTCTTCGCGGCAAAGGAACGGCCCATGATCAGGAGGAAGGCCACAAGGCCGCCGATCACGTGGAGACCGTGGAAGCCGGTGGTCATGTAGAAGGCCGAACCATAGGCGTTCGAGGAGAGCGAGACGTGCTCGGAAACCAGCATCGCGTATTCCGTGGCCTGGCCGGCGACGAAGAACGCCCCCATAAGGAAGGTCAGCGTGAACCACTCGTTCATTCCCCAGCGGGCGAACTGGAAGGCCCCGCCGGTTCGGCGCGGCTGCAGCCGCTCGGCGGCGAAGACGCCCATCTGGCAAGTGAATGAACTTGCCACGAGGACGATCGTGTTGGCGAGCGCAAAGGGGAAGTTGAGCTTGGCCGTCTCATCCGCCCACATTTCCGCACTCGTGGAGCGCAGGGTGAAGTACATGGCGAAGAGACCGGCGAAGAACATCAACTCGCTGGACAGCCACACAACGGTTCCAACGGAAACCATATTGGGGCGGTTCAGCGTGGGGTGCGCCGGGGTACTGGGGGCATGGGTCGCAGATGTCACATAGACATTATGTCTGTAAAAGTCCGTGCTGCCCAACGCAAACCGCCTTTTCGGGGGACTTTTTCTACAAAGACGCGAAATCGCCGCAAAAAGTTTCCCTGCCCGTTCATATTGGTCACTCCCGGCCATCCCCCGATAGCATCAGCAGGTGACTTCACAGGCATCTGCAGCGGCGCCAGGCCACACCTGGCCGCGGCTGATCTCGGCACTGATCAGCGGCAAGGACCTCACGGCGGACAGCACCGCCTGGGCTATGGACACCATCATGTCCGGGGAAGCGACGCCCGCCCAGATCGCCGGATTCCTGGTGGCCCTCAGCGCCAAGGGCGAAACCGTCGAAGAGCTCTCCGGCCTGGTGGACGCCATGCTGGCCCACGCCAGGCCGGTCTCCATCACAGGTGAAAAGCTGGACATCGTCGGGACGGGCGGTGACCAATTGAACACCGTGAACATTTCCACGATGGCCGCCCTGGTGGCTGCCGGGGCAGGCGCGAAGGTGGTTAAGCACGGCAACCGGGCGGCGTCGTCGTCGTCCGGCTCGGCAGACGTGCTGGAGGCACTGGGCGTCCGCCTTGACCTGTCCATCGAACAGGTGGCACGCAATGCTGAGAATGCGGGCATCACCTTCTGCTTCGCCCAGGTCTTCCACCCCTCATTCCGGCACACAGCCGTGCCCCGGCGCGAACTGGCCATCCCCACCGCTTTTAACTTCCTTGGCCCGCTGACCAACCCGGCCAAAGTCCAGGCGTCAGCAGTGGGGGTCGCGAACTCAAGAATGGCGCCGCTGGTTGCCGGCGTCCTGGCCCAGCGCGGAAGCCGTGGCCTGGTGTTCCGCGGAAATGACGGGCTCGACGAACTGACCACCACGGGTCCCTCAACTGTCTGGGAGATCCGCAATGGCAGTGTGACGGAACTGACGTTTTCCCCAGCGGACCTGGGCATCAAACCGGCAACTGTTGAGCAGCTCCGCGGGGGAGACGCCCAGGCCAATGCCGCGGTGGTCCGCGATGTCCTTGCTGGCAAGGAAGGTCCGGCCCGGGACGCCGTTCTCCTTAATGCGGCAGCCGGCCTGGTGGCGTTCGACACCGGTGCGGACGGCCCGTTCCTCGACCGGATGCAGAAGGCATTCAGCCGCGCAGCCGAATCCATTGGCTCAGGCGCTGCCGCAGCCGTCCTGGAGAATTGGGTCTCGCTGAGCCGTCAGTGATCGCCCTGCCCGGCTACTGCTCGAAGCCGAGGGCGAAAGCAGCGTCCAGGTCATGCTGGGAGTAGGCGCGGAATGCGATGTGCGTTGTTGTGTGGACGACGGCAGGAACCTTGGACAGGCGGTCCGCAATAACGTCGGCCAGGTCCTCGTGCCGGGGAACCCGTGCCACCGCGATCAGGTCCCATTCGCCGGTAACGGAGTACACCTCGCTGATGCCCTCGATCGCTGAGATCTCCTCGGCCGTCTCAGGAATGCGGGCAGCGTCGGTCTTGATCAGAACGAATGCGGTGATCACGATAAATCCTTCCGGATCTGTTGCGCCGTAGCATAGCCCGGCAAGCTTCTCGGTGCTGCCAGCCTATTACATCAGGGCGGGCTGCCCGCGGACCTCAGCCGCGCCACCTTCTTTCAGGCGCTCCGGAGCCGCCGGACCCCTGCCCATGCCAGCCGCCACCCCACAAGCAGCAGCCCCAGGCTCAGCAATGCCACGATGATGAACGGCAGCACAACCGTCTGGCCCGTCAGCAGCCGGAGCACCATGCCGCCCCCCAGGGCCCCCAGCCAAACCGCCAGGCCCGTCCAGCGCACCGACAAGGGGTTGCGCCATGCTCTTGCCGCCATCCAGCCAAGGGCCGCCCCGGCCAAAAACGGCCAGGCAGTGAGCAGCACTCCGGCAACAACGTCCCCCCGTTGGTGGGCGTCACGGCCGACGGCGGCAAACACCAGGATCAGGACCGCGTCGGCAATGGCCGCAGCTGCTGCCAGCCGTCCCGGGAACGAAGGGCGGGTCCGGTGGATCGAAGGTGTCATGGTTTCGAGCCTAGCAATGGCCAGTGGTTCCAGTGGGGCCGCCCTACCGGACGCTCGGTTACCCCTTGCCGGACATCCTGTCATTGAGCAGGATGGACGAACCAGGCAGAAGGAAGGCGGGAACCATGCGGTTGATCCAGGTTGCCCAGTACGCCGGCGACCTCCGGCGCGCAGCGGAATTTTACTCCGAGCTGCTGGCGGTCCAACCCACGGCGGTGTTCGACCCGCCCGGCCTGGTGTTCTTCGACCTCGACGGCGTGCGGCTGCTGCTGGAGGCCGGTGCCCCGCGGGCTCTTTTGTATCTGGACGTTCCGGATGTAAGGAAGTCCGTGGAGGAGCTCACGGGCAGGGGAGTGGACGTAGTGGCTGCGCCGCACGTGATCTACAGCCACACTGACGGGCTTCTTGGTCCTGAAGGCACGGACGAGTGGCTGGCATTCATCCGGGACAGCGAGGGCAACACGCTGGGACTCGTCAGCCAGCTGGCGGCAGGACCCTCCGCCCCCTGACCGCCCGACGTGTGAGCCCACTTGCGCCTTAAGGCCGTTGTCCCCCCGGGGCTTCAGCACTAGGCTCAAGCCGGAAGGGAGGAACTATGCCACGCACCATCGGGACATGTCTTTGGTTCGAAAACCAGGCGGAAGAGGCCGCAGAGTTCTACACGTCAGTGTTCGACGACTCGAAGATACTCAACATCTCGCGCTTTGGCGAAGGTGCGCCCGGTCCCGCAGGCCAGGCCATCGCCGTCGAGTTCGAGCTGGAAGGCCGCGGGTTCACTGCGTTGAATGGTGCACGGGCTTCCAGTTTCACCGAGGCAGTCTCGTTTGTGGTCGACTGCGAGGACCAGGAGGCCGTGGACCGCTACTGGACGGCCCTGACGGACGGTGGCAGCGAAAGCCAGTGTGGGTGGCTCAAGGACCGCTTCGGAGTATCCTGGCAGATCGTTCCCTCCGTACTGGGCTCGTTGATTGCCGGGCCGGACCCACAGGGGTCGCAGCGGGCGATGCAGTGCATGCTCGGAATGCGGAAACTGGACATTGCTGAACTGCAGAGAGCCTACGACGGCTGACTCCCGGGTGGCCGTACCTGGGTGGATGCCCGATCCAATTACGGCAGTACTCCCGGAAAACCCGGCCGGCAGCAGGTCCAATGAATAAACCGCTCTGGATCTGCTGCCTCGTGGGAGCCGCCGTCGGAATCACGTTGGGCCTTGCTGTCTTTGACAGCCCGTTTATCGGCTTCGCCCTGGGCCTCGGCATTGGCGCAGTCGTCGGGGCAGGGATCAGGCCGCGCCGCTGACTTGCCAGCCCCTGTTGCTGCAGCGGGCCGGGCTATGCCACGAAAGCCCCGGCGGGTGCGTCGATATGTGAAATATGAAACTCCGCGCCGGCAGCGACCAGCCGCGTGCGATAGCCGGACCGCAACTCCACGGAACGGGTCCATCCGCCGATGCGCACCGTGTGCGCCCGGGACGCGGCGGCATTGCGCGGCGTCAATGAAAGTTCGACGGCGGCGCCTTGCTCCCAGCGAATGTCAACGGTGATGCCTGGCCGGGCAACCAGCCCGCTGACGCTGCCCGCGGCGAGTTCCCCCGGAAGCGCGGGCAACACGCGGATTTCTCCGGCGTGGCTCTGGAGGAGCATCTCCGTCACCGCTGCGATGAACCCGAGGTTTCCGTCCACTTGGAAAGGCGGGTGCGCAGCGAACAGATTCGGGTAGAGGCCACCGGAGTGGTCCACGGCCGTGGTGGCGACAGGCCTGAAGATAAGGCGCAGCAGGTCGGCTACCCGCTCCGGTTCCCCGAGCCGGGCGCGGAGGCACAGCTTCCAGATCAGTGACCAGCCGGTGGAGTCGTCGCCCCTGCGGTCCAGCGTTGTGCCAACCGCCGAGCGCAGGTCACGGGACAGGGGAGTGCTGCCGGGATAGGCAAAAACCAGGTGCGAAACGTGCCGGTGGTCCGGTTCCGTTTCGGGGTGGGATGGGCCCCACTCGAGGACAGTACCGCTGCTGATGGCCGGGGGAGCGATCCGCGCCCGTGCAGTGGCAGACTCCCGCACAATGGGGTGGTCCGCTTCGCCTACTTCTTCAGCCAGGGCAAGTACGGTGTCAAAGAGCCAGCTCAGCAGCGCCCGGTCCATTCCGGTGGAGGTGCTAACGGCGGCCCTGCCTTGTCCACTCAGGTAGCAGTTTTCGGGGGAGGTGGAGGGCCGGGTCTGCAAAGTGGCGCCGCCGTCGTCGATGAGCCAGTCGCATGCGAACTCTGCGGCTCCGACTGCGATCGCCCAGAAGCGCCGCAATTCGTCCGGAGTGGCTGAGCCGAAGCGTCGCCGCTCATCCAAGTGGCAAACGAGCCACACGCCGCCCATTGCCCACTGGGACCAGCTGGCATGTCCGGACGTGGGGGACGTAAACGCCCAGGCGTCACTGTTGTGGTGCGTTGCCCAGCCGCGCGTTCCGTAGAGGGTTCGAGCCGTGGCACGTCCGCGTTCTGCCAGTGCCTCCACCAGGTCCAGCAGTGGCTCGTGGCACTCGGCAAGGTTGGCTGCTTCTGCTCCCCAGTAGTTCATTTCAGTGTTGATGTTCAGCGTGTAGTTGGAGGACCATGGCGGCTGCAGTTCGTCATTCCAGATTCCCTGCAGCGTTGCCGGCAGGGTGCCGGGCCGGGAGGACGAGATCAGCAGGTACCGCCCGTAATCAAAGAGCAGCGACACCAGGCCGGGATCAGCAGCCGGAGCGGCGCCTGGCTGTCCGGCGGCCGTCAGGATCCGCTGGTCTGTGGGCAGGTTTGGAAGGATTGTTTGCGCATCGGGGCGCGGCTCGAGGACCAGGCTCACCCGGTCAAAAAGGAACCTGTGGGCTTCCACGTGGTCCTTCCACAGCACGTCAAAGCCACGGTCCAGGGCTGCATGGGCACGGGCGGAGGCTTCTGCGGCGCAATCGCCGGCACTGCCGCGCGGCGGGTGGCCGGGTGCCGTGAAAGTGGTGCTGGTGGCCAGCACCAAGACCAGTTCGGTGATACCGGAAAGGACGACTAACGCAGTACCACCATCGCTGCTGGCAGCACCGGGTTGTCCATCGTGGGCCAGGGCCAAGACAGCCGCGCCGGCCACCGGTGCGATCCCCGGCAATTCCCAGGTCAGGGGCGGCTCGTCCGGTTCGTGGCCGGGAGCGGCATCCGCGGGAAGATGTAGCTGCAGGGAGAGTTCGCTGGATCCGGACGCGCAGTACGTCTGGCGAAGGGGAGTCTGGAGGCGCAGGATGACCTCAGTGGGGGACTCAGAGCGGAGCCGGTGCACCAGTACCTGGTCCGGGGCGCTGATGAAGGATTCCTGCCGGATGCTGGTGCCGGCCGCCTCCTGAAGGCTGCTGTGCGTAGCCGAGCGAAGGGACAGGCCACGTTCCACCAGCCGGCCGGGCTTCAGGGTCTCTATGAACACGTCGGCAAACGGCAGGTATGCCTGGGAGTACCGGCCCTGCAGTGCCTCGAGGTCACGTTCTGCATCAACCGGCCGGTCCTCGGCTATCGCCGCCCGCGCACTGGCAAGGGCGGCCGACGCAACTTTAGGGCTGATGGCTTCACAGCGGTGCTCGCTGGCCGGGCTCCCTGACCATGCCGTACTGTCATTGACCTGCAGCCTGACCTGGTGTTGAGCCGCCAGCACCATGGCGCCGAGACGGCCGTTGCCCAGGGGAAGCCCGTCCAGCCAGTCCAGCGCTGGGGAGGTGTAGTAAAGGTCGTTGGCCGTCATGTCAGGGAAGCAGGCTTTCCGGGACGTGCCCGAGGCTACGGGACGGCTGAAGTTTTGGGCACGTTGATGTCATGGCGTGCACTTTACCCGGCGGAGCGGTTGGGCACTGTTAGTGCCGCACCACGTCTATTCAGTTCGTTGTTTCAGTCAATAAATGTGTTCGGACCGAGACCTTTGCGGGAACGCTTTTCCGCTGCCCCGTCCATAGGGTGAACTCATGGACGCAAATTCAGAGAACAGCTCACCGCGGTGGCCCTGGGCTATGGCGATCCTGGGCTTAGTCGTCTTCAACGTCCTTTACCTCGGGTTCAGACGTGGTGAGTGCCTTGATGCCGCAGAGGGCTCGGGCGCTACAAGTGTATGTACCAGTGGTCCGCTGTTCGGGATTGAAGGCACATGGATGCTGGGAGTTCTAAGCGGGGCGGCCGTCGTCTACTTCGCGTTACGTCTCAGGCGGGCAACAAGAGCCGGTGGGAATAAGGAAACAGGGCTAAGCCGAACATCTCGCCCCGGGCGGTAGTTGGCGCAACGCCAGTCTTGAAGCCGTCCCAATAGCCGGTCGATGCAGGGTGAAGACCCCCAATGTCCTTCTGAGGGCCGTTGCCGGGAATCCCGTATGACCTGCCTCGTTGGTTGGTAGATCACCGCCAATAGGAACGGGTGGGCGATGGGCCGCTACGGGCCGGTTGGCGAAGGGGACGCGGTGACCACTACGTTCTTGCCATTGGGATCGCCCGTGTGGCAACTGATCAGTACCAGCCTGTTGGGTACAACAGCCCAGACGGTGCTGTCCCGCAGGGTTGCCTTCGTGTAGGTAGCGACCGAATCCACTTGAAAGTCCAGGTTCCCCGCCGCTGTCCAAACTGTCAGCTTGTCGCCCGGAGCGGTTGCTGTGCTCAGTTTATTGAACGGTGCCTCCCGCCCTACCCAACTATGGCCGATGATATAGGTTGTGTTCGAGGAGCCTGCACCGGGAGAACCAAAGGACGCCAGCCAATAGCCGTCCATCGTCTCCGGCGGCACGAGGTTGCGGCTGGCCTCGGCTTCCGCATCAGGGTCGAGGGCGTGAACGGCAACGTCCATGCCGGCGGCGGGGTAGCGTATGCGAATCGGTGGGGAAGCCACCGGATCGCTAGCAGCATGCGGAACCGGACGCCGTTCACTGATGACTTGCGGCGACCCCACAGAACCCGCGGGTGGATTGACATTTGATGCAGCGCCGCACCCCGCAACCAGGAGCAAGCCCGCGAGGCTGCCTGCAAGAACAGAGGTGCCTCGGAACTGTTGGAGACGTACGGCGAGCACGGCTTTTATCGGGCAGAGCCCTTCGCGTGGGCCCTTGATCTCCAGACCGTCCATACGCATCCGGCCGCGAGGAGGCCGCTGGCCCAGCCCAACCAGGTGGGGAGGAGATGGCCGGATTCCGTCCGGACAGGTTGCGCTTGAACGCCGGTATCCACGTTGTATCCCAGATTCGTGCTGGCAACGCCCGGCGCTTTCCCGGGGTTTGCCGGTGGAGCGGGAACGGCTGGACCTGCCGGTGAGCCCGCCGCTCCAACGCAACCGTTGTTGAAGATCACAACGTTCTCCGGGGTCATGTTCTGGCCAGCAGGGGAACCGCCAAACCCGGGAAACGGAATGATGTCGCCACTGTGACTTCCATGGCCATTCAGGTTATTGCCATGGCGAGAGACAAGAAACGGCTCATACGTGCCCGACTCTGTGAGGTGGCAGATTAACGCGCCCGATTGGTTTGCGACTGGGGCCGCGACGGCGGGAGCATTTCCGCCAGCCATTCCCAGCCCCGCGATTCCCAAAACGGCAATAGCTTTTCGCATCCAATGGCCCCCACCAGTTTGATTTTCCTCATCGTGCAGTCGGTTTGAACGCTAGATCGCGATCCTGCTTAAGTCCACCAGGGGAAAGCATGAGACTGGAAATGGGCGCCACTTCCAACCCTTCTCAACCGCAACTTAACATAATGTAGATTATCGGCGTTTTGTATCGGACCCGGGAGGGGCGGGAAACAATACATTTGCGACCCGTGCCCAGTATCGTTCATGGGGACGATGAATCCGCAGGTCAGCATTGTCTTATTCCGGGCGCTCGTTAAGAATGAGTCAATGACGGTCTACGTGCGATCACTTGAAACTGCAGTTCCTAAAACGATGCTGATCCAGGCAGAAGCCCGTGACGTCTTTGCGGCCCAGCCCGGATTGTCCAGGCTTGGTTCACGGCTGGTCAATACCTGTTTTGATTCCGCGGCGATTGATACACGCTTCACCGCCGTCGAAGAACTCACCACGGATCATCGCGCCGAAAATCCGCAGTTTTTCGATCAGGAGACCGGCCTGCTGCTGAACCCTGGCACAAAGGTCCGCAACGATATTTTCGGCCGCGAGGCAACCAAGCTCTTTGTGGAGGCTGCCCGCTCCGCCGTCAACGCTGCCCCAGAACTCGATTTACTTGACATAACTCATCTCATCACCGTCTCCTGCACCGGGTTCTTCAACCCGGGCCCTGACTATAAGGTGGTTCGGGAGTTGGGCCTGGATCCCGCTGTCCAGCGCTACCACTTGGGCTTCATGGGCTGCTACGCAGCTTTCCCTGCACTGCGCGCCGCAAAGCTGTTCTGCGAGGCCGACCCGCAGGCCGTTGTCCTGGTGGTGTGTGCCGAGCTGTGTTCCCTGCACGTCCGCACCTCAAACGATCCGGACACGATCATGGGCTCAGCCCTGTTCGCTGATGGTGCGGCCGCCGCCGTCGTCACTGCACGCAGCGGGTCGGCGGAAAAGTCCCTGCTCCAGCTCGATCACTTCGAGACGGTCCTCACCCCGGTCGGCGAGGACGCGATGGCCTGGAACATCGGCGACCACGGATTCGAAATGGTGCTTGGAAATTATGTGCCGCACATCATCGATGACCATATTGTGGGTGCCCTGCGGCCCCTCCTGGCCAAGGACCCGGAACTGGAAGCACTCCCCTACACCTCCATCCGGCACTGGGCCATCCATCCGGGCGGCCGGAGCATCCTGGACAAAGTCCAGTCCCGGCTCGGCCTCACCGAAGAGCAGCTGGTGCCGGCGCGGGAGACGCTGCGGAACTACGGAAACATGAGCAGCGCCACAGTACTTTTTGTCCTCAAACACATCCTGGAACAGGAGCCTGAGGACGGGGACGAACGCATCTGCTCCATGGCCTTCGGCCCGGGACTCACAGTGGAAACCGCGCTGTTCACAAAAGTGGGCCAGGCTCCCAGTGCAGGACTGGTGGAACACGTGCCGGGCCAGGCAGCGGCAGAAGTATCGGTCCCCTAATCCATGGACTTGCTGTTGCGGCAGCGCGCCGTCGACGCCTTGGAAATCATGGACAGGCCGGACTGCGACGCCCGGCTCCTCCAGAACACGTACCGCCAGTTCGCATTGGTCAACCGCGCGCTTGCGGGTTGGCGGGGGCTTTATGTCAGGGAGCTTCGTCCCTCCCTGGCTGCGAACACCGCTCCAGCCACACTGCTCGACATCGGCGCCGGCGGAGGTGACCTCGCGCATATGTTGGCAGGCTGGGCACGGCGCGACGGACTTCCGATGCACATCACCGGCATAGACCCTGATCCACGTGCGGCCGCGTACGCGCTGGCAAGGCCGCCCATACCCGGTGTGCAGTTCCGGCAGGCGCACAGCGCGGATCTTCTCCGGGAAGGAAGGCACTTCGACTTCGTCATTTCGAACCACGTCCTGCACCACCTTTCGGCGCACGAACTTCAGCAGCTGCTCGCCGATTCAGCCGCTCTCAGCACTAAAAAAGCGCTGCACAACGACTTGAGGCGAAGCCCCGCCGCCTACGCCCTCTTCTCTGCCGCCGCGTTGCCGTTCCGTCGTTCTTTCATCCGGGCGGACGGCTTGACGTCCATCCGCAGGAGCTACACCCCCGCCGAATTGGCGGACCTCGCTCCCCCGGGCTGGACCGTTGAAACCAGCTCCAAATTCCATCAGATTCTCGCCCTGCGCAGAAACTGACATGTCAACGGAAACGGAGGTTCTGATCATCGGCGGGGGCCCGGTGGGCCTGTACCTGGCCGCCCTGCTGCTTCAGGACGGCGTCAGCGTCAAGGTCCTGGAGCAGAGGCAGGCCAGGAACCTGCACTCACGGGCCATCGGCATCCATCCCCCCGCCCTTGAGGGTCTGCAGCGCATCGACATTGCGGCTTCCGCGGTGCAGGAGGGCGTACAAATCCGGGAAGGGTTGGCAGTCAGCGGCGGAAAGACTGTGGGCACCATGTCATTCGCCGGAGTCTCGGAGGCCTTTCCCTTCGTGCTGGCCCTGCCCCAGTTCCGCACGGAACAGCTTTTGGAGGAGCGTGTCCGCCAACTGGACGGCGCCGCCCTCGTCAGGGGTGTGCGCGTCAGGCGGGTGAAGGACGACGGCGGGCAGGTCGCCGTCGCCGCCGGACCTGCCGGGGAGGGCACAGGCAGGGAATCTACGTGGACGGCATCCTTCGTTGTAGCGGCCGACGGCGCGCGGTCCCAAGTGCGCGGCCTCCTGGGTGTGCCCGTGCGCCAAAAAAACTATCCCGACCACTACCTCATGGGCGATTTCCAGGACGCCGGGTTTTACGGCGAACGGGCAGTCCTGTTCCTTGAGCCGCGAGGCATCGTTGAGTCTTTTCCGCTGCCGGGCGGGGTCCGGCGCTGGGTTGTGCGGTTGGGGAAGCCTGCCGGTACCGCCACGCCGGATGAGTTGGCACAGCAGGTCCTGCGCCGAACCGGGATCTTCCCGGATGCCCGCACCAATACCATGGTGAGCGCGTTCAGCGTCCGTTCAACCATGGCCCGCCGGATGATGGCCGGGAGGGTGTTCCTGCTCGGAGATGCTGCCCACGAGATCAGCCCCATTGGCGGACAGGGCATGAACCTCGGGTGGCTGGACGCCTGGGCCCTTTCTCCCCTCCTCCAGGCGGCACTTGCAAACCCCGAGCAGGTTGACCTGCAGTTCAAGGAGTTCCAGGCCAACCGGCAACGTGCCGCGAGGCTGGCTCAGCGGCAGTCCGAGATCAACATGCTGCTGGGGCGGCCGTTGCCCCGGCCCTTGCTGGACCTCCGAAATCTGGGGATCAGCGCGGCAGCTGCCACCCCGTCAGTAAACCAGTGGGTGGCCCGCCGCTTCACCATGCAAGACCTGGACAGGCAGCCGGCGTGGGCGCCGCTTTGGCCTACCGGACGTAGCAGGGTTACCTGAAGTAGCAGTCATAGCTGTCCTGGCTGACGATCAGCCCATCGCTGACTTCAAACACCGACGACGTCCTGGCCCGGATAATCTCCCCCCGGTCCCAGTAACGGAGGTCCATCAGGGCCGTCGCGGACCAATCCGCTTCCACCGCCACCCGTCCGCCCTCACAGGTGGTCCGCCTGACCACAAACTTCTGGTCGGCCACCACTTCCGGGCTTTGGTCGGCGCCCGCCAGGACCTCCGCCAGCCCGCGCGTGGAGCCTTCGGGCGCCAGGAGGTGCGGCGCCTCCACCAGGACAAAGGAGTCGGCGAGGAAAGGCCTGATGGCTGCCGCTCCCCCGCCGGATTCCAGGACGCGGATGAATTCAAGGACATGGTCCAGCGGCGGGGTCTGCACGGAGGAGTCTTCAGGCACGGGATAGACACTAGCCGAGCCGGGGCCGCCCGGCCGCTAGGCTTTCCCCATGAACCAAGGCGCGCCGGAGACCACCCACACCGCAGAGCAGATCCGCGAAACCGTGGAGCGGATCCTCGAAGCAGGTGCGCTCCCGCCCATTGTGCAGGCAGGTCACCCCGCGCTCAGGCAGCGCGCTGCCGCCTTTGACGGGCAACTGTCCGACGACCAGCTCGGGCACCTGATTACGCTCATGCGCCAGGTGATGCATGAGGCTCCGGGCGTGGGGCTGGCCGCGCCTCAACTCGGTATACCGCTGCAGCTGGCCGTCGTGGAGGACCAGTTCGACGTCGATCCTGAGGCCGCCGCCCTGCGTCACCGGAGCCCCCTGGACTTCCTTGTGGTCCTGAACCCCCGCTACACGCCCCAGGGCGATGGCTTGGCATCCTTCTACGAGGGCTGCCTCTCCCTCAACGGCCTCCAGGCCGTGGTGGCCCGGTACGAGAATGTGCTTCTTGACTTCCAGACTCCGGATGGCACAGGGATGCAGCGGGAGTTTTCCGGCTGGCAGGCCAGGATTGTCCAGCATGAGACTGACCACCTGAACGGTGTGCTGTACGTGGACCGCGCGCAGCTCAGGTCCCTGAGCACCAACGCCGAATACGCCGCCCATTGGGCAGAGCCAGGCATCGCCAAGGCGCAGCAGGGGCTCGGCTTCGGCGCAGGTCCTGCCGGCATCAGCCTCCACTGATCTGCCGGTACCACGACCCGTCCAGAAAAACCGGATGCTGGAGCCATAGGATGGTTCGCATGCCCCCTACGACTGACCTGCCACTGTTGTGCCCGGTGTGCCGGAAACCGCTGGAACGTCGGACAGCCGCCGATGCCGGTCAGAACCGCCTGGTGTGCCCTGCCGGCCATAGCTTTGACGCCGCACGCCAAGGCTACTTCAACCTGCTGGTCGGGAAGGGCACTGCTTTCGAGGCCGACACCGCGGACATGGTCCAAGCACGCTCCGATTTCCTGGCGGCGGGGCATTACCGCCCGTTGGCAACTGCGGTGGCAGCCGCCGTCGTGCCCTGCCTGCCTGAAGGGGGCAGTGCCGTCCTTGACGCAGGGACGGGAACGGGACATTACCTCAGGGCTGTACTCGATCAGGCCGCGGCGCGCAGCCGCCGCCACGTGGCTGCGCTGGGCGTGGACATCTCCAAGTTCGCGCTGCGCCGCGCCGCGCGGCTCAACCCCGAGGCCGTGAACCTGGTATGCGATGTCTGGCAGCCACTGCCGCTGGCAGATAATTCGGTGGACGCCATCACCGTCATCTTTGCGCCACGCAATGCCGCCGAGTTTGCCCGAATCCTGCGACCCACCGGGCGGCTGGTGGTGGTTACTCCACGGAGCGGGCACCTTGCCGCCATCGCAGCCGCTACCGGCATGCTTGGCATCGAGGAAGACAAGGACGCCCGGCTGGCCGAAGCGATGGGCAGCCATCTCGACGCCGAGACAAGCACCGACGTCGGGATTCAACTGGCACTGACCCGCCGGGAGGCCGCGGACCTCGCCTATATGGGCCCGGCCGGCCACCACCTTGCCCGGCGGGACCTGTCTGAACGGCTGCTCGCGATGCCCGAGCCGGTCCAGGCCGAAGCCAGGTTTAGGCTGACGGTGTTCCGGCCGAGGAAAGCGGCCGCGACGTAACGACTTGGCCACTATCGCTGCCCCGCTGGTGAGAGCCCGCCCACAGCGAAGTGGGCCGCACTAAGATTGAAGGACAGTTACTGGCGGGTGCGCGCGTGCAAGCTCCCCGTAGCGAAGGGGGAGAACGTTGTTCGAATGGCTCGGGGAAAACTGGTGGGCATTGTGGCTCACGGCCTTCCTGGCGTTTGCAGTGATCGAGATGATCACGCTTGATCTGTTTTTCATCATGCTCGGCGGAGGCACCCTCGCCGCACTGGTCGCGGACTTCGCAGGCGCGGACCTCTGGCTACAGATCGTGGTCTTCTGCGTGGTGTCCCTGCTCATGATTGCCTTTGTCCGGCCCGTGGCTCTGGCCCACCTGAAGAACGGTCCGTCAGAGCAGCGCACCAACATTGACCGGCTCATCGGCGAGCAGGCCGTGGTGATGGAACCGGTGACATCCGACGGCGGACTGGTCAAGATCGGCGGAGACATCTGGACAGCCCGTTCTGCCGGGGGCGTTCTTCCCGCCGGCCAAAAAGTTGTGGTTTCCGCCATCGAAGGAGCCACGGCAGTGGTGTCAGCGCCGCCGGAAGCAGTTGGCCAGTCCTGATACAGCCTGAACAAATGGGGAACAAGGAGATGTATGGATAACGCAGGAGGAACTGCATTGGCCATTGTGCTGGTGGTCCTGATCGTGTTTGTGATTATCGTGCTGGTCCGGTCGGTGCGGATAATTCCGCAGGCCCGCGCAGGCGTGGTCGAACGGCTGGGCAAGTACCAGCGCACGCTTAATCCAGGGCTGACCATCCTGATCCCGTTCGTGGACCGGCTCCTGCCGTTGCTGGACCTCCGCGAACAGGTGGTGTCGTTCCCTCCGCAGCCGGTTATTACCGAGGACAACCTGGTGGTCTCCATCGACACCGTGGTCTACTTCCAGGTTACGGATCCGCGGGCGGCCACCTACGAGATCGCCAACTACATCCAGGCGGTGGAGCAGCTGACCACCACCACGCTGCGCAACGTTGTGGGCGGCCTGAACCTCGAAGAGGCGCTCACCTCGCGCGACCAGATCAACGGCCAGCTGCGCGGCGTCCTGGACGAGGCCACCGGCCGCTGGGGCATCCGCGTTTCCCGCGTGGAGCTCAAGGCCATCGACCCGCCCCACTCCATCCAGGACTCGATGGAGAAGCAGATGCGCGCGGAGCGGGACCGCCGTGCCGCCATCCTTACTGCCGAAGGCACCAAGCAGTCAGCCATCCTGACGGCCGAAGGCCAGCGGCAGGCGTCCATCCTGGCGGCGGAAGGCGACGCCAAAGCCGCCATCCTGCGTGCCGACGGCGAGGCCCAGGCCATCCAGAAGGTCTTTGACGCCATCCACAAGGGCAATCCGGACCAGAAACTGCTGGCATACCAATACCTGCAGACCCTTCCAAAGCTCGCGGAAGGTTCTTCCAACAAGCTGTGGATCATCCCCAGCGAAGTCGGCGAAGCCCTCAAGGGAATCGGCAACGCATTGGGGGGAACCAACCCTGATCCCGCCGCGGCGGGGTTGTTCGACGAAGTGGGAGCCAAGACCTCCGAGCCATAGGCTCAAGGCCGGGAAAGCGTTTCGAGGGGATCCGCAGCAATTGCGGATCCCCTCTATTTTGGCCCGGATGGCATGACACCCGTATAATTGGGTATTTGTCCGGCAGGAGCAGATCCGCTGGAACAACCAAGCTTCGCGATGCGTTGAATCTTAAGATGCAGCACAGAGCACACAGTAGTCCGGAGGTGCTTTTTAGCCACCGGCTTGCGCGGGGTCTTACTCCGCGAACCGATCAGAGGGAGAAAACATGAGCGATCGCAGCCTGCGGGGCATGCGCCTTGGTGCGCAGAGCATGGAGACCGAGTCCGGAGTCGAGCCGGCTCCGCGCCAGCGCGTCGAGTACCGGTGCGAGGACGGCGAGCAGGTCTTCGTAACGTTCTCTTCCGAGGCGGAGATTCCCCCGGTCTGGGTTTCCAAGACCGGCAAGGAAGCCCTCCTGGTCGACGGCGAACGCCCGGACACCAGCAATGACAAGGCCGTCCGCACGCACTGGGACATGCTGCTGGAACGCCGCTCGCTTCCGGAGCTGGAGCAGATCCTGGAGGACCGGCTGACCATCCTGCGCGAACGCCGCGGAGAGCGCCGCTCCGCCTAGCACCCAAAAATGCATTAAGGGCCGTCCCCCTCCGTGGGGGACGGCCCTTGCTTTTGCCGCGGCCGCTTCTTGGCAGGCTAGGGCTAGTTACGGCTGCGCCGACGCCTTCTTGCGCGTGAGGGTGTTCCAACGGGCCTGGAGCCCCCACTTCGTGACGTTGATCATTGCCTCCACCACGATGTTGCCGCTCATTTTGGAGGCGCCGAGTTCGCGCTCCACAAAGGTGATGGGCCGTTCCTCGATCCGCAGGCCCATGCGGGAAACCCGCCAGGCGAGGTCAACCTGGAAGCCGTAGCCCACTGAGTCCACCTGATCCAGGTTGAGCTTTTCCAGCGTGGTCCTGCGGAAGGCGCGGTAGCCGCCGGTGACGTCCTTGATCTTCAGGCCCAGCATCAGGCGGGCGTAGGTGCTTCCCACCCGCGAGATGGCCTGCCGGTACAACGGCCAGTTCACCACGCTTCCGCCGGGGACCCAGCGCGAACCCATGGCAAGATCGGCGCCCTGGTCGATGGCCTCGAGGAGCTGGGGCAGCTGTTCGGGCTGGTGGGAGCCGTCGGCGTCCATCTCCACCAGCACGTCATATCCGGCGTCCAGCCCCCACCTGAAACCGGCGATGTAGGCGGCTCCCAGCCCTTCCTTGCCTTTGCGGTGCAGGACATGCACCTGGGCGTCCTCGGCCGCAAACCCGTCGGCCAGCCGGCCCGTGCCGTCAGGGCTGTTGTCATCCACTACCAGCACGTCCGAGGCCGGTACGGCTGCGCGGAGCCGCTGCAGGGTGATAGGCAGCGATTCCAGCTCGTTGTAGGTGGGGATGATGGTAAGGACGCGCACAGAGAGCCTTCCTGGTGGGAACGGTCGGTGCGCCCGCGGACGAGCGAAATCGCTGGCAGGCGCAGCTACCTATTATAGGGCGGGCGGCACAGGGGCCAGGAACCGGGGGGTCAGGAACGGGGGTCAGGAACGCAGCGAAGAGCTGGAGTACAGTTCAGAACCGTCCCTTACCGTCTGCAGGCAAACCGGGTCGGAGCCGGTGTCCAGCGCAGGCAGCAACGGTGTACGGGCCCTCGGATCGGTGCTCCACGACTGCACCCTGCCGTCGGCCACCTGTACCATCAGCTCCTCAACCTCCCACACAGCAAAGCTCGCCGGAGCTCCGGGGACCAACTGGCCCGCCATGGGGTTGTGATACCTGGCTGCCCGCCACCCTGCCCGGGTGTGTCCCAGGAAAGCCGCGCGCGCCGAAATCCGCTCATCCTCATTGTGGTGCTCCACGCAGGCCCTGACGCTGGACCAGGGGCGCAGCGGGGTCACGGGGCTGTCACTGCCAAAGCACACCGGAACCCCCGCGGAGTACAGGCTGGCGAACGGATTCATGGACCTGCTCCTCTCCCCCAGCCGCTTCTCGTACAGTCCTCCGGGACCTCCCCATGCAGCGTCGAACGCTGGTTGGGCACTAACGGTCACGGCGTAGCGGGCAAGCGTTGCGATGGCTGTTGCATCCACCATTTCCACGTGCTCAAACCGGTGGCCTGCAGCCCGGACGCGCTGCTCCCCCACCTCGGCCGCCGCGAGCTCCAAGGCCTGCAGTGCGGCATCCAGCCCGGCGTCCCCAATAACGTGGAAACCGCCCTGGATCCCGACGAGGGAACAGGCAGCGAGATGCGCCGCTGCTTCCTCAACAGTCAGGTACAGGCTGCCGGACTCTTCGGGGGCGTCGCTGTAACCCGATCTGAGGGCCGCCGTCCGTGATCCTATGGAGCCGTCGATGTTAAGGTCGCCGGCCAGGCCCCGGGCGCCGACGCCCAGCTGATCAAGAATGCTGCGGGCGTGCTCTTCGGATGTCGCCAGTTCGCCCCAGTACGGCAGTACGTCAGGCGCCGGCACTCCCCCGTTGTTGTTGTTCCAGCTTGCCGCCAGCCTGAGGTCCTTGGCGCCCCCTATATGCGGAGCGCCGATCTCAGCGACTGCCACGTAGCCGTTGGCGGCAGCCTCCGTGAGGGCCCGGCGCTGGTGCCCCCGGAGCACTTCCTCGGGGAGCCGGCGCGTTGCCTGCCGGGCTGCTGCGTGCGCGGCCCGCCGGACCCTTGGGCCGCCGTCGAAGCCGTCAAGGCCGCGGAGGCCTGCCGAGTCTGCCAACGACGCCGAGACCAGGGCTGAGTGGACATCCACGCGGGACAGGTACACCGGGCGGCCTCCTGAAGCCCGCTCCAGTTCCTCCGCGCTTGGCAGGCTGGCATCGGCCCAGGTGCTTTCATCCCAGCCGTGGCCCAGGACCGGACCATCGCCGGGTGCGGCGGCGACGGCGTCCAAAAGTTCACGTGCAGAGCTGGCCTTCTGCAGTGCCAGGGAATCCAAGGCGATTCCTGTTTCCGTCAGGTGCATGTGGGAGTCCACGAAGCCGGGGGCAACCAGCGCGCCGCGGAGGTCGATGATGTCCATGGAGCTGTCCGCGATGGAAGTAGCTGCCTGTTCGGATCCCACCCACGCCACCGTGTCTCCGTCCACAAGCATGGCGGTGGCAAAGGGGTCGGCGGCTGTGTAGACAGAGCCGTTGCGATAGAGGACCGGGCTGGTCTTGGCACGGGATCCGGACAGGTCTTCGGGACGGGGCATAGGTAAGCAGTACTCCTGGAGATAAGACGGCCGGCAGCAGCGGGCGGTAGGTCAGAGAACGGAAGAGTAGGCCACGACGCCGCGGCGGATCAGCGAGATGGCGTCGGAGCAAAGGCGTGCGAGGCGGGGATCCAGGCCAGGAATCTTTGCGAGCTGGTCCAGCAGGTCAACCACCTGTTTCACCCAGCGGACGAAATCACCCGCCGCGAGGTCGGTGCCGCTCAGGACGTCCTGCAGGTGCCGGCCCCGCGCCCACTTGTAGATCGGCCACACCAGGCCCAGTTCGGGTTCGCCGGTCAACGGAAGCTTGTATTCCTCTTCCGTATCCTCCAAGGCGGACCATTCGCGCACCACGATGTCCACCGAGGTCTCCAGGGAGACGCTGGGCATCCGCGGGCGCAGCCCCCGGTCCTCGCGCTTGGCTTGGTACACCAGGACGCTGGCAAGGGCTGCGATCTCCGCGGCGTCAAGGTCATTGAAGGCGCCAAGCCGGAGCGACTGGGAAATCAGCAGGTCCTTCTCGCCGTAAATCCGCCGCAGCCGGTGCCCGTCGGAGCTGATGATCAGCCTGCCGTCGGTGGCGGGTTCGAGGTAACCGTAGGAGGACAGGACGTCGCAGACCCGGTCGAACGTCTTGGCGATGGTGTTGGTGCGGCCCTGGATCTGCCGGACCAGCCCATCCGTTTCCCGCCGGAGCTTCCACCAGCGTTCGGACCAGCGGGCATGGTCCTCCCGTTCACTGCACCCGTGGCAGGGGTGGGCGCGGAGTGCGCGTCGAAGGTCGGCAATCCGCTTTTCCTGGTTCGGCAGGGCGGTGGCGAGGCCGAAGTCGTTGTTGCGGTTATTGCCGGGTGCAGGCGGGCGGTTTTCCCGCAGCGCGTTCCGGGCCGAGGATGCAAGGTCGCGCCGGGACTTGGGAACCTTGGCGTTGAAGGACTTGGGGATGCGGATGCGCGTCACGGGCGCGATGGGACCTTCCAGGTCATCGGTCCCGATGCGGCGCAGCTGGTTGTCCAGGGTCAGCACGGCGGGACGCGGCTCCCGGCTGCTGTGGTCCGAGCTCAGCACAATCGCGGGGCCAGGGGCCCGGCCGCCCGGAACGTGCACAACGTCGCCGGGAAGCAGGCGCGCCAGCGAATCATCGCTTAGCGACTTCCGCGCCCGTGACTTGGTGCGGGAGGTGGTGTTCTCGGCGTCGGAGAGCTCCCGGCGCAACCGCGCGTACTCCGTGAAGTCCCCAAGGTGGCAGGTCATCGATTTCGCGTAGCCGGCCAGCGATTCCTCGCGGCTGCGGACCTGCCGTGCCAGGCCGACCACAGAGCGGTCCGCCTGGAACTGGGCGAAGGAGGACTCCAGGATCTCGCGGGCCCTTACCCGGCCGAACTGGGCCAGGAGGTTGATGCTCATGTTGTAGGTGGGCCGGAAGCTGGAATTCAGGGGGTAGGTACGCCGTGACGCCAGGCCGGCGACCGCCGTCGGGTCCGTACCCGGCTGCCACAGCACCACAGCGTGGCCTTCGACGTCGATGCCGCGGCGGCCGGCGCGGCCGGTCAGCTGGGTGTACTCCCCGGCAGTGATGTCCACATGCGCTTCACCGTTGAACTTGTCCAGCTTTTCGAGCACAACGGAGCGGGCCGGCATGTTGACGCCGAGGGCAAGCGTCTCGGTGGCAAAAACAGCCTTCACCAGGCCGTCGGCGAAGAGCTTCTCCACTACTTCCTTGAAGGTGGGCAGCATCCCGGCGTGGTGCGCCGCGAAACCCCGAAGCAGGCCGTCCCGCCAGGTCCAGAAGCCCAGAACGTCCAGGTCGTCCGGGGGAATGTCATGGCCGGCCTCGTCCACGCGCTCGGCGATGATCCGCTGCTCTTTTTCCGTAGTGAGCCACAGCCCGGAACTGACGCACTGGGCAACGGCAGCGTCACAACCGGCCCGGGAGAAGATGAAGGTAATGGCCGGCAGGAGGTCCATGCGGTCAAGGCTTGCAATCACCTGGGGCCGGCTGGCGGGCCGCACTCCCCGTTCGTCTCCGCCCCGGCCAGGGCGCTCATTCCCGCGCCTTCCGCGCTGGCCCCGGCCGTTGGGCCCCGATCTGGCACGGAAGCTCTGCATGCTTTCGCTGCGGGCCACCGTGAGGAGGTCGGGGTTGACGTCGAAGCCCCGGCTCTTGGCCCTGTCCTTGCTGGAGTTCTCTTGAGCCTCGTCCGAGTCCACAGGTGGAGCAATCTCGTCGAAGGTGGTTTCCCCGGCAAACAGGTCCATGATCTGGCGGCCCACCATCACGTGCTGCCAGAGCGGCACCGGCCGGTGCTCGGACACAATGATGTCTGTATCGCCGCGGACGGTATCAAGCCAGGCGCCGAATTCCTCGGCATTGGATACGGTGGCACTGAGGGAGGCCACCTGCACTTCGCTGGGGAGGTGGATGATGACCTCTTCCCAGACGGCACCGCGGAAGCGGTCGGCAAGGTAGTGCACCTCGTCCATCACCACGTAGCCCAGGTCGCCCAAGGTTGCCGAATCGGCGTAGAGCATGTTGCGCAGGACCTCTGTGGTCATTACCACCACCGGGGCATCACCGTTGATGCTGGTGTCACCGGTCAGCAGGCCCACGCTGTCGGCTCCATACTTGTCGCTGAGCTCAGTGAACTTCTGGTTGCTCAGCGCCTTGATGGGTGTGGTGTAAAACGCCTTCAGGCCCCGCTGGAGCGCCAGGTAGATCGCGAACTCGCCAACGATGGTTTTTCCGGCCCCGGTGGGCGCTGCGACCAGCACCCCCCTGCCTTCCTGCAGGGAACGGCAGGCTTGCCGCTGGAAGTCGTCGAGCTCGAAGTCCAGGGTGCGCGAAAAGGAACCGAGGTAAGTGGCCGCCTCTGCCGTTCGTTCGGCGCTGGCACGGTACCTCTCGGCCGGCGATAACTCTTCAGGATCGCTGGGGCCGGACGGGAATAGCCTGGGCCGGAACGAACCGTCGTTGGAGGACATACTCCAAGCCTAATAGGAGCCTAGAGGTTCTTCAGCTCACTGCCCGGGGTGGCGATGTCCGCTGTGGCATCAGTTTCCGCCAGGCGCTTGGCCTGGCGGCGCTCCCTGCGCTTGTCATTCATCAGGCAGATCCCGATGGCCGCGAAAAAGAGCACCAGCAGCGGGCCCGCAAGCATGAACATGGAGATGGCGTCGGCCCCCGGAGCAGCAATTGCCGCCAGCACAAACACCAGGAACACAGTGACGCGCCAGGCCTTGAGGATGGTTTGGCCGGAGATAACACCGGCCATGTTGATGCCCACCAGCACCACGGGGACCAGGAAGGCGATCCCCAGCACCAGGACCATCCGCGTCACGAACTCAATGTACGTGCGCGCATCAATCACGCTGGACGAGCCGTCCGGTGTGAACTGTGTCAGTGCGCGGACCACCTGCGGCACCACAAGCCAGCCAGCCCAGATACCGGCAAGGAAGAGCGGGACGGCGGCCGCCATGTAGCCGAGGGTGTACCGCCGCTCCTTGGAGGTCAGGCCTGGCGTGATGAACGCCCACAGCTGGTAGATCCAGATGGGACTGGAAATGACCACCCCAATGAGGAGCGACATCTGGAGCTTGAAGTCGAACGGCGAGGCGATGGTTCCGAAGTTGATCGCCGAGAGCCCGCCGGTTTGCTGGGAGATGCGGTTGACCGGATCGGCCAGCGCCTTCAGCAACGGATCGTAAAGTATCCAGCCTCCGATGCCGCCAATGACGACTCCGATAGCCGACTTGATCAGCCGGTTTTTCAGCTCCTTGAGGTGGTCCCAAAGAGCCATGCGCCCTTCGGGGTTGGCTTTACGGGCCCGCGACAGTGCCACTGGGGGTCAGGCGCGGTTCGACGGCGGAACGTCAGTGCCGTCTGTCGACTCGCCGGGCTTCGCCTTGGGGTGGTTGACGATGGTGCCTTCCACGGGACCGGAGGCGTCAGTGGAGTCGGTCTTGCCGTCGTTCTTCATTTCCTTGACCTCGGATTTGATGATCCGCATGGACTGGCCCAGGCTGCGTGCCATCGCCGGAAGTTTGGGCGCGGCAAAAAGAAGCAAAGCAACAACGATGATAATTACGATCGGCCAGGGGCCATCAAACAGTCTTCCCACGGGAAATCCTTTCGTCTAAGTACATTTTACTTCTATGTGAAGTCCAGATCGCCGAGCGCCTGCGGCTGACCCCGGTCCGTCTTGCGCTGCACTCGTCTGAGGCGGCGTTCTTCCCGTCGGGACGACTTGGATGCCTCGTAATCATGTCGCATGACGGTCGGGGAGGCAAAAACTGCGGAACCCGGCTGCGGCTTCGTTGGATCCGGAGACGCGTCCGACTGCTCGATGGGGCCCAATTGCCCCAGTTTTTCACCGGCTGCCCCCAAGTCCTTGAGGGTGGCCATGAACTGGCGGAACAGCCGGAAGCCCAAAAAGGCATAAAGGAGCAGTGAGAGCGCAACGAGCGCTACCCATATCAAAATCCAGGACCACCAAGGCATGCTGAGAAGTCTAGCCGCCGTACCTGGCCAGGGACGCCGCCAGCCATGTGCGGGCCGCGTCGGCCAGTTCCGCCGGGGCCAGGATCCGGGCGGAACCGCCATGCTGGGCCACGAACATCGGAAGCCACGCGGTGTTGCCGAACCGGATATCAGCAACCAGCCCGCCGTCGTCGAGCTCGGCAGTACGTTCCGCGTAATAGTCGTCGGCCAGCCCCCTCCCCTGCCGGGTGAGCTGGACCGTGACAATCGTGTCGTCGTCCCTGGCCGTGAAGAGCTTGGCCGGAACCCCGTCGGCGGGGGTTGTACCGGCCGGCACCGGCCGCCCGTTCGGGTGGAGGTGCTGGACGCGGTCCAGCCTGAAATTCCGCAGCCCTTCCACTGAATGGCAATAGGCCTCGAAGTACCAGATGTTGTCCAGCGAATAGAGGCGGAGCGGGTCGACGTCACGTTCCGAGACGCTGTCCCGTTGCGGGGCCAGGTACGTCAGGCGCAGCTGGGATCCGGACTCGATGGCTTGCCGTACCGTGGCGTGTGTCGCGGCATCTGCCGGTGCCATTTCCGGACCGGCAAGGGAAGCTGCCCGGAGCCCCTCCTCGCCGGCGGCCGCCAGGAGCTTGAGCGTCACCGATTCCAGGGCGCTGCCCTCTGCTACCTCCGGCAACCCGTTGAGCGTCTCCAGCCCGGTCAGGAGGGCGCAGGCCTCTTCCACGGTGAAGCGGACGGGTTTGGTCAGGTCCAGGTCCTGCGTGATGTAGACGTGGTCGTCCTCCCACTGGATGTCCAGCAGATCGTCGGGATAGCCCTCCGGAAGGCCTGAACAAATGAGGATTTGCAGATCATCCTCCAGTTCCTTCCTGCTGATCCCGAAGCGGTTTGCGACGTCCTCGATGTGCAGGCCTTGGTTGTGGACCAGGAAGGGCACCAGTTGGAGCATCCGCTTGAGCTGGTCCTCCGAGGTGCGCGCGCGGACGGGCCGGGAGGGAGTGCTGGCGAACCTGAATGCGGGGACAGGGGCGGCGCTGAACTCTGCTGCGGCGCGAAGCCGGCGCCGGACGGCGTCCGCAAGTTCGGCGGGAGCCACTGCCAAAGCGTCAGGGCCGTAGGAAGCTAGTTCTTCGGCAAGAACCTCCGGGTCCCGGTACTCCAGGCTGATCCGCTCGTAGCCCGTTTCGGGTGGTTCTGCGGCGCCGCTGCCCTGTGCACCTTCCAGCGCAACGTCCTGTGCGACAGCACGGCGGCGCAGTGCCAATAGCCGCCCTTTTCGGACGTCCACGACGGCGGTGCGCAGCGGCAGTTGCGGCAGGCGGTCCAGTTCCTGCCGGATGTTGAAGTCGCGCGGCGGCGTGAATTGCTCGCGCTCGAGGATGGTCACCGCGCTGGTGAAGCGGGACAGGCGGAAATGGCGGGGTGCCTTCCGGACCCTGTCGTAGCCCGCAAGGTACCAGTGCCCGAAGCGGCTTCCGAGCCCCCAGGGCTCAACCGACCGTTGTTCCTCGGTTCCGGTACTGCCGGCAAGGTAGGTGAACGTGACGGGGTGCTTGGCGTGCATCGCGGCAACAAGGTCGTCGAAGGCCTGGCCGGCGGGCTTGATCCTGGGCTGGACCCCTGCCGGTAGTTGGACGTCGGCCATCGCTCCGGAGGCCTGGAGCTTCCGCAACGCGCTCTGTGCGGCTGTGCCCAGTGCTGCGCGCTCCCACAACTGGGAGGCCAGGAGAAGTACCGTCCACTCCTCCGGCCCGAGCTGAACGTCCGGCAGGCGGTTGGATTCCTTGCCGATCCGGTAGCGGGTGGTGGCGGGATCATCCTCGCTCCAGCCCAGGTCCGTCAGCGTTTCGACGTCGAAGCCGAAATTGCGAAGATCGCTTTTGTCCCGTTCGAACATGCGGCCGAAGGATGCCTCGTTGCCGGGGGTGTCGCGGTAGATCGTTGCGCGCAGTTCGTTCCGGCGCAGGCCGTACCTCGTGTTCAGCAGGGCGATCAGCAGGTTCAGGAGGCGTTCAGTACGGGATGCGGACACCCTCGCTACGTTACTAAACTCCGCGCCGTAACGCAGGAAGCGCGGCAGCAACGGGATGTGATGGTCCTGTTGCTGCCGCGCTCCACACGGATTTCTGCTGGGGTCAGCGAACGCCCACGAGGTCAACCACGAAGATCAGGGCTTCGTTGGGTGCGATGGCGCCGCCTGCGCCACGGGAACCGTAGGCAAGCTCGGAGGGGATTTCGAGGCGGCGGCGGCCGCCAACCTTCATGCCCAGGAGGCCCTGGTCCCAGCCCTGGATGACCTGTCCGACTCCCACCCGGAAGTCCAGCGGTGCGCCGCGGCCCCAGGAGGCGTCGAATTCCTCACCCGTGGACCAGGCAACTCCGACGTAATGGGTGGAAACGGTGTCTCCGGCTTTTGCTTCGCGGCCGTCCCCCTCGATGAGGTCTGTGATGACGAGTTCCGTGGGAACGTCGCCCTCGGGGAAGTCGATTTCGGGCTTCTGCCGGTCAAATTCCCGCTGTCCAAAAGACATGCTTGCTCCTTGGTGTCCTGTAGTTGGTGTGCTGATTGGATGCCGCGGCGGGGGCCGGGCCTGTTGCCATTGTTGCTACTTGGCTCCGAGGATGTCCACTACGAAGACAAGATCGCCCTTGGCTTCGCCCTGGCCGGCGTCGCCGTAGGCCAGGTCCTTGGGGATCACCAGCAGGACGCGTGAGCCTACGGTCTTGCCGGCCAGTCCCTGGGTCCAGCCCTTAATGACGCCGGTAAGGGGGAAGGATGCAGGCTCGCCACGGTCGAAGCTCGAGTCGAACTTCGTTCCCCCCACCAGGTTGACGCCCACGTAGTTCACGGTCAGGGTGTCGGTCTCCTTGACAGCGGGGCCGTTGCCCTTGATCAGGTCCTGGGAGACCAGTGCGGTAGGAGCGGCAACCCCTTCGACGGAGATCTCCGGAACGCCGTCTTTCTCAGTGACGGTGGGCAGGCCGGCCGGCGGGGTAACTGTCTCACCTTCGGGTTTCTCAAGCACCGGGGTGACGTCGGAGGCTGAAAGGACCTTGATCACCAGCAGCTGGGTAGGCTGGGCTTCGCCGCCGGCAGCAGCGGCCTGACCGGGAACGGCGAGTGCAAGGCTGGAACCGACCTTAACGCCTACAAACGCGTTGTAGATGACCTCGCTGCCGGTCTTCAATTCCTCGTTGAGTTCCAACGCCTCGGGCTCGCTGGCGAACGTGTCCTCGAGAGTGGATCCATCCGTACCGTTGAGGGCGAGGATGGAGATGTTGGCGATTTGGTTCGCCTTCACTGTGTCGCCGTCGCCCTCGGTGACCACCTTGATGGTGGGCTCTGCCACTTCCAGCGGCTTGGTGAACTCCACGCCCGGAGCTTTTTTGTCCCCGTTGTCGGTCAGTTTGAGGGAGTCGAACTTTGCAGTCTCGCCAGCTGACTTGCTGGTGGGTTCCGGCTCCGCGGTTGAACCACCGCAGGCGGTCAACAGCAGCAGGGCGGGAAGAAGGATTGCTAGTAGTCGGCGCACGTAAGAGAACTTTCGTCGGGGCAAGATGGAGGCAGTGGTCCGCAACTCAGCGGGCGGCACCGTGGCAGGCCCTTTAAAGGGACCCTATCCAGAATAGCCCCTGAAGCTGGGTGTCAGCCCATAGAATCGAGAAGGGCATCCACGCGGTCATCGACGCTGCGGAACGGATCCTTGCACAGGATGGTCTGGTGTGCCCGGTCGTTCAGTTTCAGGTGCACCCAGTCCACGGTGTAGTCCCGGCCCAACTCCTGCGCCCGCCGGACAAAGTCACCGCGAAGCTTTGCGCGCGTGGTTTGCGGCGGCGCGTCAACGGCGTCCTTGATAACGGTGTCGTCCACAATCCGCCGGACGGCCCCGCGGCCCTGAAGCAGGTAGTAGAGGCCGCGGCTGCGGGAGATGTCATGGTAGGTCAGATCAAGCTGGGCTATCCGTGGGGCGTCCAGCCCGAGCCCGTGGCGTTCCCTGTAGTTGTCCATCAGCTTCTTTTTGATGGCCCAGTCAATCTCGGTGTCGATGCCCCGGGTGTCGCCGCTTTCGATAGCCTTCAGCGTACGTTCCCAGAGGTCGAGGATCACCGGGACATGGGAGTTGTGGGCACCGTGCTCTTTGACGAAGGCAGTTACTTTTGTGAGGTACTCCTGCTGGATTTCCAAAGCGGTAAGCTGGCGCCCGTTGGCGAGGCGGACCAGTGCCCGTCCGCTGAGGTCATGGGAGATTTCGCGGATGCTGCGGATAGGGTTTTCCATCCGCATGTCCCGCATAATGACCCCCGCCTCGATCATTCTCAGGACCAGGTCAACGGTGCCCACCTTCATCAGGGCCGTGGCTTCGGACATGTTCGAATCGCCGACGATGACGTGCAGCCGTCGGTAGAACTCGGCATCCGCGTGCGGCTCGTCGCGGGTGTTAATGATGGGGCGGGACCGGGTGGTGGCCGAGGAGACCCCTTCCCAGATATGGTCCGCGCGCTGGGAGAAGGCGAAGGTTGCCCCGTGCGGGGTCTTCAGGATTTTTCCGGCGCCGGCGATGAGCTGCCGGGTGACCAGGAAGGGAATCAGGATCTCGGCCAGCCGGGAAAATTCACCGCGGCGGGGAATCAGGTAATTCTCATGGCTGCCATAGGAGTTTCCGGCCGAGTCCGTGTTGTTCTTGAACAAATAGACCGTGCCATTGAAGCCCTCAGCCCCGAGGCGGGCCTGCGCTTCGTCCACGAGGTCGTCGAGAATCAGCTCCCCTGCCCGGTCGTGGGCGATCAGCTGCGCGAGGTCGTCACACTCCGCCGTTGCGTATTCGGGATGGGAGCCGACGTCGAGGTACAGCCTCGAGCCGTTGGTGAGGAAGACGTTGGATGAACGGCCCCAGCTGACCACCTTCCGGAAGAGGTACCGGGCCACCTCCTCGGGGGCAAGAGGCCTCGAGTCGGGGCTGGAATACGAAATCCCGAATTCCGTTTCGATACCGAAGATTCTCTTGTCCATCTGTCCTCCTAGGCCAGCAATGCAGTAATATCCGCGTCGTCGAGCCTGCGGAAGGCGCGCCGCGAACCCCGCGAGCTCTCCGATGACCTGTCCAGCACGGCAACTTCCACGGCCGTTACAGGCAATGCCTTGGGCTGTTCGCCAGTCTCGGTGCCCGGAACCAGTGCTGCCATGGCAAGCCGCAGGGCGTCTGCAAAGCTCATTTCGCTCCGCCAGCCCTGATCGATGGCTGAGGACACCCTGTCTGCCTGGCCGCCCATCACAACAAACTGGTGTTCGTCTGCAATGGAGCCGTCAAAAGTCAGGCGGTAGAGGTGGTCTTCGGCCTGCGTGGGACCTACCTCCGCCACTGCGAGTTCAACCTCAAATGGCTTCTGCTCGGCGGTAAATACTGCGCCGAGGCTTTGTGCATAGACGCTGGCGAGGCCGCGGGCGGTAACGTCCTCGCGGTCGTAGGAGTAGCCGCGGACGTCTGCGTACCTGACGCCGGCCTGCCGGAGGCTTTCGAATTCGTTGTACTTCCCGACGGCCGCAAATGCGATCTTGTCGTAAATCTCGCCGATCTTATGCAGGGACGGGGAGGGGTTCTCGGCGACCAGGGCAATGCCGTCTGCGCAGCTGATGACCGTAACTGACCTGCCGCGGGCTATTCCCTTCCGTGCGAAATCCGCACGGTCCTTCATTAGCTGCTCTGGCGATACGTAAAACTGCTGGGTCATCTCAGGCCTCCCGTCCGGCGTTGGTGCGGGCCTCGATGATGTTTCCAGCGGCCGCCGCGAGCACGTTCTCGGCTACCCGCCGTGCGCCGACCCTGTCCACGGTATAAATGACAGGCCAAAGTTGGCGGACGGTATCCGGTCCGCCCGTGGCGGAATCGTCGTCGGCGGCGTCGTAGAGGGCTTCGACGGCGACGGACACCGTTTCGGCCTCGCTCAGGTTTGGACGCCACAGCTTTTTCAGGGCGCCCCGGGCAAAGACAGAGCCTGAACCGACCGTATGGTGCTCGTGTTCCTCGTACCGGCCACCCGTGACGTCATACGAGAACAGCCTTCCCACACCGGCGCTGGTGTCGAAGCCGGCGAAGAGCGGCACCACGGCGAGTCCCTGCATGGCGAGGGGCAGGTTGCCCCGGATCATCGCTCCCAGCCTGTTGGCTTTGCCTTCCAGGCTGAGGAGGGTGCCCTCTATCTTCTCGTAGTGTTCCAGTTCCACCTGGAACAGTCGGGTGAGGTCAATCGCTATGCCGGCAGTGCCGGCGATGCCGAGGACGGAATAACGGTCGGCAGGGAAGACTTTTTCAATGTGCCTGCTGGCTATCACGTTGCCCATGGTGGCCCGCCGATCCCCGGCCATCAGAACACCGCCGGCGTAGCTCATGGCCACAATCGTGGTGGCATGCGGAACCTGCAGCGGTGGGGTCCCGGGCACGACGGCCTGATGTCCCCTGTTGTACGGCAGGAGTTCGGGCCGGTCCCGCTGCAGATGTTCCGTGAAGGACGAGGTGGCGTTGGCGGCTACCTGGTTGGCGGTTGATTCCTGCACTCATGCACTCCTTGAACGTAGTTCTTCAACGTCGGTACAGATTCCGGCCGTCCGCGGCATCCGCCACCCACCGGTCCGGGTTACTGGCCGCCTTTTTGGACGAAGGCCCGCACGAACTCCTCGGCATTGGATTCGAGCACTCCGTCGATCTCGTCGAGGAGGTCATCCACGCCTTCGGTTGATGCTGATGCCTGCGCTTCGGGCGGCGCGGGCGGGGCCTCGGGAATGTCCTCGTCGACCTGGGTATCGCGCGATTGCGGCTGCTGCTGCTCCTGGCCTGCCATCTTTACCTCTCCCTTTCCTGCCGTCGGATCCGGCGGATCCTCCGATATGCCAATCCTGCCACGATGCAGGCCTTCCGGCGCGGTTTATGCCGCAGGCGGAGTTCTGTTGTGTCCCAGGAGTTCCGCGAGGAAGGGGCCTGCTTCACGGTAGCGTTCGAATAACGCTCCGGTCAGGCCTTTGGTTCCCCGAAGGGGCTCCCGGGTGGGCACGCGCTGAAGCCTGCCGTAACCCGGGACGTCGAAGATGACCGAGTCCCAGCTGGCCCCCACCACGTCCTTGCCGAAGCTGCTGATGCACTTGCCCCGGAAGAACGCACGGGTGTCCGGCGGCGGCTCGCCCACGGCAGCCGCAATGGCGCCGTCGTCGACAATCCTGTCCACGCGGTTCCTGGCGAGGAAGCGGTAGTAAAGGCCTTTTTCCGGCCTGATGTCGGCCCATTGAAGGTCAACCAGCCCAAGCCGGGCGTCGTTCCACTCCAGGCCGTCACGTTCGCGGTAGCCCTCAAGGAGCGAGAGCTTTGCGACCCACTCAACGGACCGGGCAGCCGCTGCCCGGTCATTGTCCAGCTGGGTGAGGACGGTGGCCCACCGGTCCAGCACGTCGTGGGTGTGTCCATCGCCGTCCACGGCGTCACCGACCCCGGTGTCCTGTGCCAGCTTTGCAGCGGCTTCGTGATACATCCACTGGAGGTCGAGGGCTGTGACACGCCTGCCGTCCAGCAGACGAAGCGTCGCGGTAAGGGAGGTGTCGTGGCTGACCGTCTGCAGGGCGGCCACGGGTTCGTACACCTCGATCTTTGGTGCGAGCCCGGCTTCGATAAGGCTGAGGACCATGGCCGTGGTTCCGAACTTCAGGTAGTTGGAGACCTGGCTGAGGTTGGCATCACCGATGATCACGTGCAGGCGGCGGTATTTGTCCGCGGTGGAGTGGGGTTCGTCCCGGGTGTTGATGATGGGACGCCGGATGGTGGTTTCCAGGCCCACCTCGGCTTCGAAGAAATCAGCCCGCTGGCTGATCTGGTAGCCGGGGGTGGAAGCGTCCTGTCCGATCCCCACCCGGCCGGACCCGCAGAGGATCTGGCGGCTGACGAAGAAGGGCGTCAACCCTCGGACGATGTCCCCGAACGGAACAGAGCGGGGCATGAGGTAGTTCTCGTGTGACCCGTAGGACACAGATTTGTTGTCAGTGTTGTTCTTGTAGAGGTTCACCGGTGGCAGGTCGGGATCAGCGGACAGCCGCCGCACCGAGGCCAGCGCCACGACGTCACCGGCAGCGTCCCACTTGACCGCATCACGGGGGTTCGTCACCTCAGGGCTTGAATACTCCGGGTGGGCGTGGTCCACGTACAACCTGGCTCCGTTGCCGAGGACCATGTTCATCAGGAGGGTGCCGGACTCATCCTGCCCGTCGAGTTCGAGTTCCTCCCGGCCGTAGGCCAGCGCAACGGCCTCCGCGTCCAGTACCGGCGGCTGGTCGGTCAACTGGCTGGGGTGGGCGGATCCCCTGTCCACCGTCCAGCCCCGTGCGTCATGGAGGGGTTCCTCGTCGGTGTAGTCCCACCGCGTTTCTGCCCCGCCTGCGGCACGCTGGCGGGTCACCTGGGCATATGCCTGGACCACCCTCGCGCTCATCATGGTGGCGTTCGCCGACGGGGCAGACGGGGCATGGATGCCGTATTCGGTTTCTGCTCCCATGACCCGCAAGGCCCCGCCTACGGGGAGGGCTCCCCCGGGGGCAGGTTCCTGCGCAGCCGTCATAGATACTGCCCTGTGGTCGGCATTGTTTCGATCGACTTTCCAGGCTCCTGGCCGGCTTTGCCCTGAACGATGGTGCGGATGTAAGTGATCCGTTCACCCTTCTTGCCGGAGATCCGGGCCCAGTCGTCCGGATTGGTGGTGTTGGGCATGTCCTCGTGTTCGCGGAACTCGTCCACCACGGCCCGCAGCAGGTGCTCGATCCGCAGCCCCTTCTGGTGTGTGGTCAACAGGTCCTTGATGGCGTACTTTTTGGCCCGGTCCACCACGTTCTGCACCACGGCGCCGGAGTTGAAGTCCTTGAAGTACAGCATCTCGGTGTCACCGTTCGCGTACGTGACTTCCAGGAACTCGTTCGACTTGTCCGTGGAGTACATGGCTTCCACCGTGCGCTGGACCATGGCGTCCACCGTGGCCTGGACGTCACCGTCGTGCTCAGCGAGGTCGGATTCGTGGAACGGCAGGTCCGGAGTGATGTACTTGTTGAAGATGTCCGCAGCAGCCTCGGCATCCGGGCGGTGGATTTTGACCTTGACATCCAGCCGGCCGGGCCGAAGGATTGCCGGGTCGATCATGTCCTCACGGTTGGACGCGCCGATCACGATGACGTTGTCCAGCCGCTCCACACCATCGATCTCGCTGAGCAGCTGGGGAACGATGGTGGTTTCGACGTCGGAGGAAATCCCTGTGCCGCGGGTGCGGAACAGCGAGTCCATCTCGTCGAAAAATACCACTACGGGGCTGCCGTCTGATGCCTTTTCCCGGGCGCGGGAGAAGATGAGCCGGATGTGGCGCTCCGTTTCGCCTACGTACTTGTCCAGGAGTTCGGGGCCCTTGATGTTCAGGAAGTAGCTTTTCAGGTCCACGTTCCCGGAGCGCTCCGCGGCACGGGCAGCAAGTGAATTGGCCACGGCCTTGGCGATGAGGGTCTTGCCGCAGCCGGGAGGGCCGTACAGCAGGATGCCCTTGGGCGCCTTCAGGCCGTGTTCCCGGTAAAGGTCCGGATGCAGGAAGGGCAGTTCGACGGCGTCGCGGATCTGTTCGATCTGCGGTCCCAGACCACCGATGTCCTCGTACGTAATGTCGGGGACCTCTTCGAGGACCAAGTTCTCCACCTCGGACCGCGGCACTTTCTCCAGTGCGTATCCGGTCCTCGAGTCGATGGAGAGGGCATCGCCCACCCGGAGCTTTTCGGCGAGCAGCGCACCGGAAAGCCGGACTACCCGCTCCTCGTCGGCCCGTCCCACCACGAGAACGCGGTCCGAGCCGAGCATCTCCTTTAGGGTGGCCAGTTCGCCCGCCCGCTCGTAACCGAGCCCGGCGACGACCAGGAGCGCCTCGTTGAGGAGGACTTCCTGGCCCACGGCCAGCTGGTTGATGTTCACTAAGGGGCTGATGCCCACCCGCATTTTCCGGCCGGCGTTGAAGATGTCCACTGATTCTTCAGTGGCCGCCTGCCCGCTGCTGCCCGGTGAGGGCTGCCTCCGGGGGTTCAGCTGGAGAATGGTGCCGAAGCTGTAGGGAGGTTGTCCTTCCTGGTCCAACGCGTTCTTCAGCCGGAGAATCTCGGCCTTCGCGGCCTCAAGCATCGTGACCAGCTTGGTATTGTTCTGCGTTGCCGCAGCCAACTGGCGGTCGATGTGCCTGAGCTTGTCCCTAAGGATGTTGACCTGGCGGTCGGCAACCGAGAGGTCGTTGGCGGCAGACTGCTCTGCCGGTGTACGTCCGGAGTCCTGGTTTGGCGTCTCCATGATGTATCAGCCCCTTCCTGCGCTTCTATTAAGACCTTAGTCCCAAGATGGCAGGTAGGGTGGGAGACTCCCGAAATATGGACTAGTTCGTGATGTCCGGCGTGTCCTTGACGTTCGTGCCCGCAATGGCATCGCGGGCGGCGCGCCGAAGCTTTTTGTCGGAGACCAGCCGCTCCCCCACCGCGCCCGGCGTCCAGGCGTTGACGTCCTCCTCGTTAAAGTCTGTCTTTGAGGGGCGCCGTTTGACGGAGATGCCAGTGACGCCGTCGGCCAGCCGGCGGGTGACCAGCAGGAAGCCGGTGTGGGCCACCATCCGGTGGTCGGGGCGGACGGCGAGGCCTTCGAGGTGCCAGCCACGGACCATCGACTCCCAGGCGTCCGGCTCAGTAAACCGTCCGTCGGCGCGAATGGCCTCCGCTGTCCTGGAGAGCTGGGTGACGGTTGCCACGTAGTTGATCCACACGCCGCCCGGGGCCAGGACCGTGGCCACGGCATCGAGGCACTCCCAGGGCGCGAGCATGTCCAGGACCACGCGGTCCACGGAGCCCGGGGCCTCGCTGCGCACCACTTCCTCCTGGAAGTCGCCAAGGGAGATCTGCCAGGCAGGGTGCGGGCCGCCGAAAATCGTCTCAACGTTTCCACGGGCGATGTCCGCGAATTCTTCACGCCGTTCAAAGGAGTGCAGGTAGCCGTTGTCTCCGACAGCGCGGAGCAGCGAGATGGAGAGGGCGCCGGATCCAACGCCTGCTTCCACCACCCGGGCACCGGGGAAGATGTCGGCCATGGTAACGATCTGCCCGGCGTCCTTGGGGTACACCACGGCAGCTCCCCGGGGCATGGAGAGGACGAAATCAGAGAGCAGCGGGCGCAGGGTCTGGTACTGCTGGCCCACGTTGTTGACCACTACTGAGCCGTCAACCTTACCGATGATGTCATCGTGGTTCAGGAAACCGCGGTGGGTATGGAAAGCACCGCCACTTTCGAGGGTGATCGTGTTCATGCGCCCCCGCTCGTCGGTCAACTGGACACGTTCGCCTTCCCGGAAGGGACCGCGGCGACGGGCAGCTCCCACCGGCTGCGAGCCGCTGGCGGCGACACCGGACTCGGCTGCTGCTGTGGCTTCGTTGACGGCAGTTTCGCTGCTCATGATTTTCCTCGCTCCTGTAAAACTGTGGTGCCCCCGCGCCGATGTCCTTAAGGACATTGTGGCTTCTGCGGCGGCAATGCACGACCGGCAGGTAACTCTACCGGTTCCTGCCCTGCGGGTGCCTACCGGGTTGCTGGCGCCTGCCCGTGATCGCGGACAGCACCGCGTCCTGGGAGAGCAGCCCGGTCACCCTGCCGTTGTGGTCCACTACGGCGTAGTCCCGTCCTTCGAGTTGGGAGAGGAAGTGCAGAAGTTCCTGTCCCTTCGACCATTCCGGTACGTACGCGCCCGCGGCAAGGGCATAGGACACAGCAGTGATGGGAGTTGCCCCGGCGGCAGCGGCCGGAACCGAAGCCAGCGCAGCAGGATCAACGACGGCCTCGGGCCGTCCCCCATGGCCGTACACCACCACTGACGTTCTGTCCGGTGCGCCAAGCCGGAGTGCGTCCTGCACCGACGCCGTGGCAGGCAGGCCGACGGCGGGCGTCGACAACCCTGCCGCGCTGACCAGATGCAGCCGTCCGCGCAGCGTTCCCTGCTGGATGGCGGCCGAGGCTCCCATCCACAGGAAGCCTCCCACCAGCACGGTAATCATGAGCAGGCTGAACTCCGGTGAGTCACCGGCAAGCAGTGGCCGGAGGATGAACCAGTAGACGAGCGCAACCACGATGATGCGGCCGCCCCAACCTGCTGCCACCGTTCCCTTGGCTTGGCTGCCGGTGGCCTTCCAGACGGCGGATTCCACCAGCCGGCCTCCGTCGAGCGGGAGCCCCGGCAGGACGTTGAAGACGGCAATGAGGAAGTTTGCCCACATAAAGATGTTGGTGAGGATCTCGGCGACACTGCCCAGGGTGGCACCGGTCAGAAGCAGCCAGGCGCCTGCGGCCAGGACAAAGTTGGCGGCGGGGCCGGCAAGGGCCACCAGCACGGACCGTCCCGGGGTGGCAGTGAAGCTCTCGAACTGCGTATGCCCGCCCCAGAGGTTGAGCACGATCTTCTGGGTTGGCCACCCATACATCCTGGCCGTCAGGGCATGGGCCAGTTCGTGGACCAGGACGGAGACGAGCAGCAGGACAGCGTAGGCGAAAGCGATGATGTAGGCGCTTGCACCAAGGGCAGGGTTGTTCCGGCCAAGTACGGGCCCGTAGACAATCACGGTGAAGGCGGCGATGAGGAACCACGAATAAGCGAGGACAACGGGAACACCGGCAATCCTGCCCAACGGGATTCCCTCCCGGCGGACCGGGGCCGCGGTCTCAGTCATGGGAGGTCTCCAGCAGGCCGGCCGGTGTTGCAGCGGACGGCGCTGCTGAGCGGGCCACCACCAGGTCCTCAAGATCAGCCAGGGACCGTCCCGCCAGGGACTCCCATAACGTGTAGCGCCCGTCTTCAGGCAGTGGGACGATGTGGGGAATGGCGACGGTGGCCACTCCGGACGCCACTGCCGCTGCCACGCCCGGTTCCGAATCTTCAAGCGCCACACAGTGGTGGATCGCCAGGCCGGCGTCGTCTTCCTGGAGCAGTTCCACTGCTTTCAGGTACGCCTCCGGGTGCGGCTTTCCTTGCGCCACGGTATCCCCAGTGACTACCACTTCGAAGTAGGGGCGGGGAAGGCTTGACACCACTTCCCGGGCCAGCGGCCCCTCGGACATGGTCACCAGTGCGCATCGCACACCGGCAAGGTGGAGGTCTTCCAGGAGCTCCCGCGCACCCGGGCGCCACGGCACCCGACGCCTAACGCTGGCCACCACTTCTGCGGTGAGGGTGTCAATGATGTCGCGGACCTCAAGATCGACGCCGGCCTGCTGGAGGAGGCCGGCGGAGAACGTCAAAGACTGTCCTACGAGCTGCATGGCCTGTTCATGGGACCAACTTCCGCCGTGGGCTTCCACCAGTGCATGTTCAGCCGCTATCCAGTAGGGCTCCGTATCCACGATGGTGCCGTCCATGTCCCAGAGGACGGCTTTGAGCGGGGAACTGGTGGCTGGCGGTCGCATGCCCCCAGTCTACGGGGACTGTCTGGACGGGGGCTGTGGCTACGCCCTCGGCGAATACGGCCGGGTTTGCTGCCTCTTCGGGAGATTCAGACGCATTTTTCGGCGCTTCATTCAATGCAAGACCCTGCTCCTTGGACGTAGGGTGAAGAAATGAATAGCTTCGAGGGAGACACCACCGAACCGGGTGCCGGACCCGCCCGTGAGCGCTTCCTGCAGCCTGTGGCTGACGGACAGCGCGTCACAGTGATGCTGGCCGCCTTTGAAGGCTGGAACGACGCCGGGGAGGCTGCAAGCGACTCGCTGCGCTACCTCAATAAGCTGTGGGGCGGCAAGAAAGTGGCGTCCATAGATGCCGACGAGTACTACGATTTCCAGTTCACAAGGCCCACCGTGCGCAGGAATGCTGCCGGAGAACGCAAGATCAAGTGGCCCTCCACCCGGATCTACAAGGCCAGCGCACCCGGTTCGAACGTTGACGTCATTTTTGTCCAAGGCACCGAGCCGTCCTATAAATGGCGGGCTTACACGGCGGAACTCCTGGTGCACGCCGAAGCACTGAACGTCGACTACGTTGTCCTGGTGGGCGCACTGCTGGCAGATGTTCCGCATAGCCGGCCCATTCCGGTGAGCACGTCCTCCGACGACGCACCGCTGCGGGAACGCATGAACCTGGAAGCCTCGCAGTACGAAGGCCCGGTGGGAATCGTCGGAGTACTCTCCGAGGTGTCCCTCCTTGCAGGCATCCCCACGGTCTCGCTATGGGCCGCCGTCCCCCACTATGTTGCGCAGGCGCCATCGCCGAAGGCACAGCTGGCCCTCCTCCACCGGATCGAGGAACTGCTCCAGGTTCCCTTGGACACGCACGAGCTGGCGGAGGAAGCGGATGCCTGGGAACGTGGCGTGGACGAGCTGGCCACCGAGGACCCGGAAATCGCGGCCTACGTGCGGCAGCTGGAAGAGGCCAAAGACACCGCTGACCTTCCGGAAGCCACGGGCGAGTCCATTGCCCGCGAGTTTGAGCGTTACCTCAAACGCCGCGGGCAGGACAGGCCCTAAAGGCGGGTTCCTGTAGATGGCAGTTCAGAGCCGGATGCCCAGGAGGGCGTCGACGGCGTCCTTTACCAGGTGCTGGTCTGCAGGGCTGGCGGCAGCGCCGGCGTCGTCCGCCTTCCGTGCCCAGCTGGAGACCGCTGCAACGGCAGAGGGGGCGTCCAGGTCGGTGGCAAGGGCTGCCCGCATCTCCACGATCAGCGGTTCCGCGGAGCCTTCGGGGGCTTGGTCCAGCGCACGGCGCCATGACGCGAGGTCTGACTTCGCGGCAGCGAATCCTTCGTCCGTCCAGGACCAGTCCGAACGGTAGTGGTGGGCAAGGATGGCGAGCCGGATGGCTGCCGGGTCCTCCCCTGCGGCGCGCAGCTTCGACACCAGCACCAGGTTGCCCTTGGACTTGCTCATCTTTTCGCCGTCCAGCCCCACCATTCCGGCGTGGGCGTAATGCCTGGCAAGGGGGACTCCGGCCAGTGAAAACGCGTGGCCGGCACCCATTTCGTGATGCGGGAAGATCAGGTCCGACCCGCCGCCCTGGACGGTAAAGGGCGAGGGCAGGTACTTCTGCGCGATGACCGTGCACTCGATATGCCAGCCGGGCCGGCCGGCTCCCAAGCTGCCGCCGGGCCAGCTGGGCTCGCCTTCCCGCGCCACCCGCCACAGCAGCGGGTCCAGCGCCTGGCGCTTTCCGGAGCGGCCGGGATCACCGCCACGTTCGGCGAAGAGCTCCAGCATTTCACTTTCGGCGAGGCCGGAGATGGATCCCAGGGACCAGGCGTCCGGTGACGCGGACTGCTTGCCGGCGGCCTCGACGTCGTAATAGACATCCCCGTCCGGCTCGCCGTTGGTGCCCTGCACCCTGTAAGCCAGCCCCAGGCTGACCAGCCGCTCCACCTCGGGCACGATCAGTGAAATGGACTCGACCGCGCCGACGTAGTGGTCCGGCGCGAGGACGTTGAGCGCTTCCATGTCTGTCTGGAAAAGCTCAATCTGGGTTGCTGCGAGGTCCCGCCAGTCCACGCCGGTGGCCGTGGCGCGTTCCAGCAGCGGATCATCCACGTCCGTCACGTTCTGGACGTAGGACACCTCATGGCCGGCATCGCGCCAAACGCGGTTGAGGAGGTCGAACGCCACGTAGCTCGCGGCGTGGCCCATGTGCGTGGCGTCGTAGGGCGTGATGCCGCAAACGTACATGGAGGGCCGGCCATCTGTTTCCAGGGCCACCTCGCGGCCCACAGCGGTATCGAACAACCGGATGGCCGGCATGCTGCCGGGCACGTTGGGAACAGGGTGGGAGATCCAGGATTTCACACGCCAAGCCTAGTGCTAGGCGCTGATGACATTGAAACCGAGTAGGAGGTACAGGGCCAGGCCCAGGAAGATCCGGTACCAGACGAACAGGCGGTAGCTCCGGGTGGAGACGAACTTCAGGAACCAGCCAATGATGATGTAGCCCACCACCAGGGCGATCACGGTGGCCAGGGCTGTCTCCGGCAACCCGTAGGGGCCAGTGATGCCCTCATTGGACACGGTTTTGTAGAGCTGGAACAGCCCGCTGCCAAACACCGCGGGAATGGCCAGCAGGAACGAGTACCGTGCCGCAGCTTCGCGGGTGTAGCCCATCAGGAGGCCCGCGGTGATGGTACCGCCGGACCTGGACACTCCGGGGATGAGCGCCATGGCCTGGGCAAGGCCGTAGAGGATGCCGTGCTTGTAGGTCAGCCGGCTGAGGTCCCGTTCCTGCTTGCCCACTGCGTCCGCAACGGCAAGGAACAGGCCGAACACGATCAGCATGGTGGCCACGATCCACATGCTGCGGAGCACTGACTCGATCTGGTCCTGGAACAGCAGACCCAGCACCACGATGGGCAGGCTGCCCAGGATAACAAGCCAGCCCATCCTGGCGTCAGGGTCCTGCCTGGAGACTTTTCCGGAAAGGGAACCGGCCCACGCCTTTACGATCCGGACGATGTCCCGCCAGAAATAGATCAGGACTGCGGTTTCGGTACCCAGCTGCGTGATGGCGGTAAAAGCGGCTCCGGGGTCGGCGGCGTTCGGCAGGAACTGCCCAACGATCCGCAGATGGGCGCTTGATGAAATCGGTAAAAATTCGGTCAGTCCCTGCACAAGGCCCAGCAGGGCCGCCTCAAACCAGTTCACGCTAAGACCCTACGGCATGGGCAGTGCTGGTTCTGCCCGTAAGCTTGCTGCTATGCAGCAGCGTTACGTCGGCAACAGTGGATTGCGAGTTTCCGCCCTATCCCTGGGCACCATGTCCTGGGCCGGCGAGACCGACGAACAGGACGCCGCCGAGCTGCTGCGCACCTTCCTGAACGCCGGCGGACGGCATGTCGATACGGCAGCCTCGTACGCCGATGGACGTTCGGAGGCCATGATTGGGGCCATGCTGGGCGACGTGGTTGCCCGCACGGAGATTTCCATCTCCACCAAGGCAGGGATGACGACGCCGGATGGCCGGCGGGGTGTGGACACGTCACGGAACGCGATGCTCACCGGCCTGGAGGCCAGCCTGGCCAGGTTGGGCACCGACTACGTGGACATCTGGTTTGCGCAGGCCTGGGATGGCAACGTGCCGCTGGACGAAACGCTGTCCGCGCTGGAGTTCGCCGTACGGACCGGAAGGGCCCGGTACGCCGGGGTCTCGAACTTCAACGGCTGGCAGACGGCCAAGGCCGCGGCCATCGCAGGGTTTCCCCTGGTGGCGGCCCAGGCCGAGTACTCATTCCTGCAGCGGCAGCCTGAAGCGGAGCTGATTCCGGCAATTGAAGATGCAGGCCTGGGCCTGATGGCGTGGGGACCCCTTGGCCGTGGGGTGTTGACCGGAAAGTACCGGGGCAGCATTCCTGCCGGTTCACGGGGAGCGTCCGCCACGGATGCCGGGTATGTCGAGCCTTATCTGGACGGGAAAGCGTCCAGGACAGTCGAGGCCGTGTGCATGGCGGCCAAGGGCCTGGGCCGGACGCCGCAGGACGTGGCGCTGAGCTGGTTGCTTTCCCAGCACGGTGTCGCCACGGCGATAGTCGGCCCGCGCACGCCTGCGCAGCTCAAGGAAATCGTGGATGCCCAACTGACGCCCCTGCCGCCGGAGATAGCCTGCGCGTTGGAAGACGCATCAGCGCTTCAGTAGGGCTTTCGCTGGGAGCGGGGCCCGTGCCTTGTGTCAAACGTTCCGGTCCTCGACAATTTCAAGGTCTTCGTCGTCCACGTCGCTTTCCTCTTCCTCGTCATCTTCGTCGTCAAAGACCTGAAGCGGCGTGACCTCGTTGTACGCCTCGTAGAGTGCGTCCTCGTAGACTTCAAAAGCATCGGCTACTGCGAAAAACGCCGCCTCCACGGAGGGGTCACCATCTCCGCGGCGGTTGGATGCTGCTATAAGGTGTTCTTCCAAAGCGGTGGTCAAGGACTGAAGCGCGACACGCGGATCGATGCTCATGCCTTCACGTTAGCCGGAAAAGGACGAAAATGGAGAGCAAATGAAGGAACAATTTCTCACCAGCTCGGTCCAGCGGGAACGGGACTATGCGAAGCAGTACGAGTACCTCGTACTGACGGTCAGCCCTGTCGATTCACTGCACGAAGCCAGGCGCCGGCTGGTGGAGCACTCCGAATACGGCAAGTGGGAACTGGAGCGCAGCAAGCTGTACGTCGGGGGCGGCAGGCGGTTCTGGCTCCGCCGCCGGGTTCTGCAGGTCCAGCGGACCGTGTAGACAACAGGGGTCCAGCGGACCGTCTAATCCTCGAGGGGCCCCAGCCAGGCCGTGGCTATTGTGTTGTGGGCTGATTCGTCGTCGGACGGATGGAACATACCAGCCAGAACGTCCCGGTAGAGCCGTTCGAGCTCTGATCCCCGGAAGTAGCTTGATCCGCCGCTGACGCGGATGGCGAGGTCTACAACGTGGCGTGCGGTCTCCGTGGCGTTGACCTTGAGGCCTACGAGTTTCGGGAACCACTGCGGACCGTGATCGGCGAGGGCGTCCACGTCGGCGGTGACCGAGGCCAGTTGAGGGTACAGGTTGTCCATAGCCATCGCGGCCTCCGCCACTTTCCAGCGGATGTCCGGATCCTGCGCGTAGCTCCGTCCCGCATTCTTGAAGGAAGTCCGGCGCTTGACGGTTTCGACGCCCACTTCCAGCGCCCGCTCCCCCACTCCCGTGTAGACGGCTGCGAGCAGCGTCTCGAAGCACGCGAAGATGGCGAAAATCAGAGGGTCGCGGTTGGGTCCGACGGGTAGTTTGCGGAAGACCCGGTTTTCGGGGACGTGGACGCCCTCGAGGACCGTGGTGTTGGACTGGCTGGCGCGCATTCCCAAGGTGTCCCAGTCATCGAGAATTCTGTAGCCGGCTGTTTCGCGCGTGATGAAGCCGTGGACGAGTTCACCGTCACCCTCTCTTGCGGACGGGTCTTTTCCGAAGATGCCCAGCCTGGTCCACGCCGGCGACAGGCTGGTGAAGATTTTTGTACCGCTGAAGGTGTAGCCGCCGCCGGGCTGAGGCTCGGCCACCGTCCGGGAGTCGAACAGGACTGAATCGTTCCCTGCTTCGGAGTTGCCGAAGGCGAAGACTTCGCCCTGGGCGGCTTCCTTGAGGACAAAATCCAGGGAGTTGTCCCCTCTTGCCTGAAGGACATGCGCGACGCCGGTCCACACCAGGTGCATGTTGACCGCCAGGGCGGTGGCGGGCGCAGCCGTTGCCAGCCTTCGCTGGCACTGCGCCGCCGCTTCCAGCCCAAGGCCCTTCCCGCCGTCGGCCGCGGGGACAAAAAGCTTCAGGTAACCTGCCTCCGCAAGTTCCTGCAGGTCCTCGTGAAAAAATGCGTTGTCCCTGTCGTATCCGGCGGCCCTGGCACGGATCCGGTCCAAAAGGGCGTCCGGCAGGACTTCTTCCGGGGTCATGCGGGCCTGCTCAGTAGTTGGTGAGCAGGGTGTTGAGCACCCTGGCGCCGAATTTGAGGGAGTCGGCGGGAACGCGCTCGTCCACGCCGTGGAACATGCCGGTGAAGTCAAGCTCATCCGGCAGCATCAGGGGTGCGAAACCGTAACCGGTGATGCCCAGCCTGCTGAGCGACTTGTTGTCCGTGCCGCCCGACAGTGTGTAAGGCAGCACTTTGGCACCGGGATCCTCGGAATGCAGGGCGTCGATCATGGAATCCACCAGGTTGCCGGCGAAGGGCACTTCAAGGGACACATCGTTGTGGACGTAGCTCACGTCCACACCCGTTCCGGCCAGCTCCCGGACGATTTCCAGGACGTGCTCCTGCTGGCCGGGCAACGTGCGGCAGTCGATGAGCGCCTCAGCGGATTCCGGGATGACGTTGTGCTTGTAGCCGCCCTTCACGAGCGTGGGGTTGGTGGTGTTCTGCAGGGTTGCGCCCACAAACCGCGCCACCGTCCCCAACTGGTTCAGCAGGAGGTCGGGATTGTCGGCGTCGAACTCAACCCCCGTGAGTTCCGTCACGCCGTCCAAGAACTGCCTGGTGGTGGGTGTCAGTTCGATCGGCCACTTGTATTCGCCGATGCGGGTCACTGCGGCCGCGAGCCGGGTTACGGCGTTGTCGGTGTTGATCTGTGAGCCGTGGCCCGCCCTCCCATGGGCCACGAGGCGCAGCCAGGAGATGCCCTTTTCGGCGGTCTGCAGCAGGTAGGTGCGCTGCCCGCCGATGGTTGCCGAAAACCCGCCCACTTCCGAGATGGCTTCGGTTGCACCCTCAAAGAGCTCCGGGCGCTTGTCCACGGCGTAGCGGGCACCATACGCGCCGCCTGCCTCCTCGTCCGCGAAGAAGGCAAAAATGATGTCCCTCTTGGGCTTTTTGCCCGTGCGGGCAAAGCTTCGCAGGACTGCGAGGATCATGGCGTCCATGTCCTTCATGTCGACGGCGCCGCGGCCCCAGATGAGCCCGTCCTTCAGTTCGGCTCCGAACGGGTCCACCGACCACTGGTCGCGGAGGGCTGGCACCACGTCCAAGTGGCCGTGCACCACCAGTGCGCTGGCGGAAGGATCCTCGCCCTCCATCCGGGTAACCACGTTGGCCCGCCCTGGCGCTGACTCAAAGATCTCAGCCTCCATACCGACTTCCTCGATGAGCCCTGCGGCGTACTCTGCCGCAGCCCGCTCCCCCGGACCGGACCCGTCACCAAAGTTCGACGTATCTATCCGGATGAGTTCCTGGCAGATACGGACAACTTCATCCTCGGGCAGGACGTCAGGCATTGAGGGCTCCTCACTGGGGAATGACGGGTTTGCAGCGCTGGATTGCTGCCCTCAGCCTACCCACTTGGCCCGATTCGATGTTTCGGGAAAAGTCGTGTTAGAGTTTTTCTCGCTGCTTCGGAGAAACCCGAAACGCTGAAAGGCGGAAACGGTTCCCGAAATACCACCTGCGCGGGTGGCGGAATGGCAGACGCGCTAGCTTGAGGTGCTAGTCCTCGAAAGGGGGTGGGGGTTCAAGTCCCCCTCCGCGCACAAACGGAAGCCCCGGAAAATCATTGATTTTCCGGGGCTTTCTTGTGTCTGACCGCGCGGCCGCTTCGCTCAACCAGTTCTGCCAAGGTATATCCCGCTAGCCATTGCCCTTTCGGAGTAACCTACGGCGCCAGAGCAACAGGAGAACCCATAGGCCCAAGACCGGGAGGTGGATTGCGGGCCAGGTGACCGAACTGATCAGGGCCTCCTCAGCATCAGGGCGTGACGTATTTCACCGCCCGGGTACATGGGCATTAGCGAGAAAACGTGTTGCACATACATGAATGCGATGAACACCAGCTGTGCACACAGCTGATGGAGGGCCCTGTGGCAGCCGCTTCCTACCTTCGTTTTGAGTGCACTCAGTAGAAGGAAATGAGCTCTACGAGTTCCCCGACTCTGTCCTCCGGGTAGTTCCGGGCAATGTCTGCCTGCGTGAGAATGCCGACCAGATCATGGCCGTCAATGACCGGCAGCCGGCGCACCTGATGCTCCTGCATTGTGCTGATCGCCTCTTCGACGGAATCGTCCGCACCGATGGTGACAGGCTTGCCCTGACCAAAATCGCCTGCCTTCGCCGTACGGGGATCGCCGCCTTCCGCGAAGCACTTAATGACGATGTCCCGGTCCGTGATCATGCCCTTGAGCCGGTTGTCCTCGCCGCAAATTGGCAGTGCGCCGACGTTCAGGTCTTTCATCTTCCGCGCCGCTGCTTCCAGAGTTTCATTCTCACCGATGCATTCAACGCCGCCGGTCATAATTTCACGTGCTGTGGTCATGGCATTCTCCTTAGGTTGCGCCCGAGCGGGCGTTAGAAGTTCCCCGGTCACGGGGTTTTCCTACGGCTTCGTGGCCCTGCGTCAGGTAATGTGCCGTCAGATCCGATGAAGTCCCTGAACTTGCGCAGGTCCGTTCTGACCTGCGCGCCAGCGAGAACTAGCTTTGGCCCGGATCTCCCATAGGTTCCTCCTGTCCTGGCTGGGCGTCCCCGCGACGTGGACCGGAAGCGGTGGGTTGCCCGGAATGCTTCAGTCTAAATCGGTGCGCGTCGTGCTGACAGACCGGGTTTCATCCGACTTTCGGCTGAGGACCCTGCCACTCAGAACGGCAAGGGTACCGGCCGCGCTGACGCAGTCTTTCAGTAGAGGATGCGCTGGTAGAGGTTATGGTCCTGCCAAGTGCTGGCGATTTTCAGGTAAGCCGGCGCCACTCCAATCTTTTCGAAGCCGGCACGTTGAAGAATCTTTTGTGACGCGGCATTGTGCAGAAGGGTTGCCGCCTGGATGCGGTGCAAGCCCATCTTGTTCTTTGCATAACCGAGCACATGGGTCAGGGCCGCCGAGCCGATTCCCCGGCCGGAGTACTCGTGGTCTATCCAATACCCAACGTTGGCGCTGCAAAAAGGTCCGAGCACAATTCCAGTAAGCGTTATGGCGCCGATAATGCGATCCATATCGAGAATTACCCACGGTACTTCAGAACCAGCAGCGTAGGAGGCCAAACGCGCTTCTATGATTTTGTTCTGCCCGGCCACAGTGAAAAAATCCTCGGAGCGTGCTGGCTCCCAGGGGGTGAGGTACTCCCTGTTTGTCAGATAGGCGTCTTTCAATTTCCCGGCGTCGCTGGAGCGCGATATTCGGATCTCAATGTCGTCAATCAAGGTGTTCTTGGATGAGGTCACTTCGAGACTCTACCTATACTCCCGGGGCTCCGGGCCTCTGGGTGATGAACTCCCTAACCGGTAGATGCGAAGTAGGAGCGCGTCATTTGTCCCGGTTCCCACTCGTGTCGCCGGGTGGGTTCCACGAAGGGCAGATTCTGTCCCGCTGACGCGGGTGGCGGTTACGCGCACCAGGGTGGAGCATGACCCTCATGGACTTTGGAAAGGGCAAGGAGACGGGGCACGTGGTCCTGCTGGGCGACTCCATCTTCGACAATGCTGCCTATGTTGACGGCGGCCCGGACGTCATCAGCCAGCTGCGCCAGGAACTGCCAGGCTGGAAATGCTCGCTCCTGGCCATCGACGGGGACGTCATCACCGGCGTCGCCCGCCAGCTCCGCGGCCTCCCCCGGGACGCCACCCACCTGGTGGTGAGCGTCGGTGGCAATGATGCCCTGGGCTACGCGCCGTTGTTGCAGGAGCGGCCCGGCTCGGTTGCCGAGGCCCTGCTCATGCTTGACGCCGGAAGGGACAGGTTCGACGCCGACTACCGGGCCATGCTGCCCGCCGTCCTGTCACAGGGCCTGCCCGCGGCGGTATGCACCATCTACGACACTCCCCCATCGGAACCGAACCAGAAGATCGTCAGGGCAGCACTGTCCCTCTTCAACGATTCGATTACTCGGGCAGCCTTTTCCAGCGGCACGCCGGTGATCGACCTGAGGCTGATCTGCAGCGAAGACGCCGACTACGCCAACCCCATTGAACCTTCGTCACAGGGTGGCCGGAAGATTGCGCACGCCATTGCCACCCTGGTCCGGGCCGGCCACCCCAACCCCCACTCGGTGGTGATCGCCGGTGCGGCCCGGTCCGAATCTGCTCCCCCACCACATGGGGTGGGGTAAACAGACGATGCCATCCTCCCCCGGGTGCAGGCTAACGGGTGTGCGCGTGCCTTCTACGGCCCAGCAGCCGGGAGCGGGGCGCAACCGGACGGTACTGGACGCGGCGTTGCCGCTCCCGGTCGGCCCTGCGCTCCTGGCGCCGGGCCTTCCGCTCCAATCGGTCAATCCCGGACAGGATGGCGAAAGTGCCGACGACCCACAGGAACGCCATCGTCAATACCAAGGCAATTTCGATCTCGGTGCCCATGGCATTATTTTAGGACTTTCCGGCGCCCGGCAGGAGGCCTGGCCGGCCCCGGCTTGATGCGCCTGGGCAGTACACCTAGAACACCCCTAGCCCCCGCACTGCAGCGAGAACATCCGGCACGGTAATGGCCAACAGCGCCGGATCCGGCTCGGCCGCGAAAGTGTCTCCCCGCCGCAGCTCAGCGCGGGTCAGGACGACGTGCGGACCCGGGGGCGGACCCCAGATCTCGGGCGGAGCAGGCCCGAACAACACCACGGATGGCGTTCCGTACGCGGAAGCCAGGTGCGCAGCCCCCGTATCGGCGGAGACCACCAGGCGGGCCGCCGCGATGGTCGCGGCGAACTCCGCCAGGCCAAGCCGTCCCGCCAACACTGCATCCTCGGCAAGCCCCGACCGCAGGCACACGTCAAGGGCCCGGTCCCTCTCGCTGCTGCCACCGGTGAAGACAACGTTGTGCCCAGCCGAGTCAAGGGCTGCGGCAACAGCTGCGAACCGCTCGGCAGGCCAGAGCCGGCTGCCGTAGGCGGCTCCAACGTGTAAAACGGTGGCACCCGGTACGGGGCTGGGCACATGGGGAGTATTCAGGTGGATGTCCAGGGGGTCGGCCTCGATGCCGTGCCATGCCAGGAGACTGACCCAGCGTTCCCTCTCGTGCAGCTCGGCCCGCCACGGCGGCCCGTCCCGGTACTGGCTCCGGTGGCCTATGGTGTGGCGGGCCTGCAACGCCTCAATCCGGCCCTGGCTTTCCGGCCCGCTGCCGTGCAGGTTCACTGCCACGTCCACAACGCCGGGTTCCCTGGCCAGCGGCTCGTCCAGGCCGTGCGTGGGCAGAAGTTCATAACCGCCCACGAGCCCCAGCGCCTCAGAAAGCCAGCCCTGGGCCGCGTACCTCAGCCGGTGTTCCGGGAACTCACGCCGGAGCGCCTTCAGGGCAGGCACTGCGACCAGCAGGTCCCCAAGCTTCAACGCCCGAAGGACCAGGAGCTCCGGTTTCCCGTCGTGCGGCTCGTTGGCTCCCCGCGCTGGCGCACTCTCCGTAGCGCTCATGCCTGCTGCCCGGACAGTTCCGTGGCCGCAAGGCTGCGGACATCCTCGTGCACATCCCGCACGGCGATGCCGGCCACCGCCGAATCGTCGTGGGAGCAGCGCGGTGCCGTCCAGCCGACTTGGGTCACATCTATGCCGCAGGTGGGGCAGGCGGTCACCCAGGAAGCGTGGACCCGGTGAAGGCTCCGGCCCAGTGCACCGGCATTGATAACGTTGCCGGCCCAGAAGATACCGACGGTCGGAACCCCCAAGGCTTGGGCCAGGTGGCGCGGGCCGCTGTCATTTCCGACCACCACCGCCGCACGGACCAGCAGTGCCACCAAGCCTGCCATGTCCAGCTCACCAGCCACGGAACGTACGTGGCCCGAGGCGGCCAGTTCGACGATCCGCCCGGCAAGTTCCTTCTCGCTCTCATCGCCCACTACCACCACCTGGAAGCCGTCCCCGGCGCAGGCGACGGCAAGTTCAGCGAACCGCTCCGCCGGCCAACGACGGCGGGGATCCGTAGCGCCGGGATGCATCACCACTAAAGGCTGGCTATCGTCGTCGGCCGTTTGGGGTGAGGGGCGCAGGCCCTCCGCCGGAGCCAGCCTCGCCTCGAGATCAACAGGGAACGCACCCGCGAACCCGGCCACCTCCAGGGCCCTTAGCGGTTCATGCTGGTAATAGAGGTAGGGCACCGTACGCTCCAGGCTTGCTGCGTCAGGCGTGCGCGTTCCAACAGTGTGGCGGGCGCCGAGCCGGAGCAGGAAGGGATTGGAATACCGCCCGCCGCCATGGACCTGGACCGCCAGATCAAAGCGGCGTGCCCGCATCTCCTCGAAAAACCGCTCCAGCTCTTCTTCGTCCTCGGCTCCGGGCCGGACACCTTCGGAAAAGGGAAGGACCTGAACCTCGTCCACCGGGCTCTTCGTCGCGGCGATCAAAGCCTTGTGCGCCGGCGTGCCGAGGAGGGTTATGGAGGCCTGGGGGTATGCCGCTTTCAATGCGGCAATGGCGGGAATAGCGAAAATGAGGTCGCCGAGGCCCCCGCCGCGCAATACGGCTATCCTTGATACCGACTCAAACTTTTCCAGGACAGGACCAACGCCCGTGCCGGTCCGCCCGGCGCCTCCGAATTCTGCAGTGAGCTGCTCCACATATACCCCTTCAGATAGTGGGGAGACCGCAGCGTTCGCTGCGACCTCCCCGGCCCGTACAGCCACAGTAGGGTGATGAACCTTGAGGCCGTTTCCTTAAACCTCTACCCAAACGGCGGTCAATATACTCCGGCTATTGGGGAATACCCGGATGATGCTGTACGTTTCATACGCGACAGACGAACCAAAGAAAAGAGAAGCACCTAAAGTGGCAACCGATTACGACGAACTGCGTTCCGACGTCAAGGAATCGCAGGACAACTCTCTCGAGCAGCTCCAGTCAGCCAACGCTCCCGACGCGCGCAGCGTCGTCCTGGAGCTGGACGAAGCTGACGGCCTCGACGGCGCGGGCGTACCCGGCGGCGAGTTTGTCGCTGAGGAGCTCGTTGTTCAGGTCATCCCCCAGGCCGAGGACGAATTCACCTGCTACTCCTGCTTCCTGGTCCGCCACCGCTCGCAGATTGCGCGCCAGAAGGACGGCCACAGCTACTGCACGGAGTGCGAAGGCTAAATCAGGAAGTCAGGCGGGACGGCGCATTCAGCCGCCCCTAACTGAGCAGAAGGCACGCCCACTATCGTGTGGACGTGCCTTTCCGCTTTAAGCGAGCTTTTGGCGCACCAGCTGGCTGACTTCCTTGCCATCGAAGCGCCCTGCAACCTTCGCCGTCACGGGCTTCATCACTTCGCCCATCTGCCGCGGCGTCAGTTCGCGTCCCTCGGCGCGGAGCCCGTCGATGACCTCGTCCACAATCGCCTCCACCTCCTGCAGGGACAGGGGCTTTGGCAGGTAAGACTCGATCACCTCCGCTTCAGCAATTTCCGCCGCCGCCCGCTCCGGCTGTCCGGCTTCCGCGTAGATGCCAGCCGTGTCCCGGCGCTTCGCTGCTTCCTTTTGAAGCAGTGACGTCACCTGCGCATCATCGAGCTGCACGGGTGTCTTCCCCGACTTCTCGCGGGTCTCAATCTCGCCCAAGACGTTTCGGACAGTGGTCAGCGCAGTCTTATTGCGTTCCTTCATATGGATGACGACGTCGGCCTGCAACCGTTCCTTCAAAGATGACACGTTTCCTCTGTTCCTGTGTTTTTTCTTTCATTGGGACGGAGCGCCGCAGGGCGCCGCGGCAGCGTCCCACCCATCCCTAGTACCGTAGGTGCTTATGGCCAAAAATGACCACTCATGCCCGGGAAGCATTCGGTGAACCTTGCCAAGGACCCTTGGAATACGTTCATCAGTGCCTTCAGCCGCACCGACCTTCCCGTCATTACATTCACTGAGCTGATTCTCGCCCTGGGCATAGTGACTGCCTTGTCGACCCCCCGCCAGTCCTGGAAGTATGTGGGCCTGCTTGCAACAGCCACCCACGAGTTGGGACATGCCTTCGCAGCAGTCACGAGCGGCCAGCGGTTGTCAGGGATACGGCTTCGGTTCGACCATTCAGGCACCACCACCACATACAGCCGGAGCAAACTGGCCACCGTGTGGTCCTGCTTCTGGGGGTATCCCGTCCCTGCAGTCGTAGGCGCCGCGTTCGTGTGGTGCGGCTTCACCGGGTGGGGTCCTGCCGCCCTGGCGGTCAGCACGGTGGCCCTTGCAGCGACACTGCTCTTCCTCCGCAACTCCGCGGGGTTCCTCATCACCACCGCTGCGATAGGCGGCAACATAACTCTTATTTTCCTGGTGCCGGCCGGTTTCGTGGGCCATGTGTCCGTCATCCTGGGCCTGGTACTGCTGGTGGGCGCCGTACGGGACCTCATTAAGCTCGCGCATGTGCACCTGCGGCGCAGGGAGCGGCTTGCCAGTTCCGACGCGTACCTCTTGTACCGTGCGACGGCGGTTCCTTCCGTTGTGTGGATCCTCCTGTTTACGGTCCTGGTGGGCGGGTCCTGGCTGGTCGCCTGGCAGCCTATCTCTGCAGTCCTACCAGCGGGGTTTAGGGTGGTTTTATGAGCCAGGAAACGGAAAGCACCCAGCAAGTGGACGGCGGGGGTACCGCAGAGCACAGCACGCGCGGCGCCTACGTAACCGGTGGAGCGGAATTCAACCGCGACACCAACTACATCGAGGACCGGATCACTGCAGACGGCAGGCCGGGCCTTAACGGGGAGCCCGGTTGGCCAGTGGAGTCGGGACGCTACCGCCTTATCGCCGCAAGGGCATGCCCTTGGGCAAACCGGACGGTTATTGTCCGCCGGCTGCTGGGGCTGGAGGATGCCATTTCCCTCGGGCAGCCCGGCCCCACGCATGACGCGCGGTCCTGGACTTTCGACCTGGATCCCGACGGCGTTGACCCGGTCCTGCGAATCGAACGCCTGCAGGAGGCGTACTTCAAGCGGTTTCCTGACTACCCGCGGGGCATTACCGTTCCGGCGATTGTTGAGGTGGCCACCGGAGCGGTGGTCACCAACAACTTTCCGCAGATCACGCTTGACTTCTCGACGGAATGGACGAAGTTCCACCGGCCCGGCGCACCCCGGCTGTACCCCGAGCATCTCCGGGAGGAGATCGACAAGGTCAACAAACGGGTGTTCACCGAAGTCAACAACGGGGTCTACCGCTGCGGCTTCGCAGGGTCCCAGGAGGCCTACGACGCCGCTTATGCGAGGCTTTGGTCAACCATGGACTGGCTGGAAGACCGGCTCTCCCGGCAGCGGTACCTGGTAGGCGACACCATCACGGAAGCCGACGTGAGGCTGTTCACCACGCTGGCGCGGTTCGACGCCGTCTACCACGGCCACTTCAAATGCAACCGCCAGAAACTCAGCGAGATGCCTGCCCTCTGGGGCTACGCGCGCGACCTGTTCCAGACTCCCGGGTTCGGCGACACCACCGACTTCGTCCAGATCAAGCAGCACTACTACATCGTGCATGAGGACATTAATCCCACCGGCATCGTCCCTGCCGGCCCAGCACTGGGTGGCTGGCTTGACGCTCACGGGCGCGAGTCCCTGGGCGGCCGGCCCTTCGGGGATGGAACCCCGCCGGGGCCGGTGAAGACCGGCGAAGAAGTTGCGCCGGGACACGGAGCGGACTCCTGAAGGAAAGCGCTTTCTGGCTAAACTGGCCGGATGCAGACAACTCAATGCCACGTAGCGCCCGGCTACGAAAATGTCCTGGAGCTCTTCGAATCATTCCTGGCTGAGGACCCGCAGTACAGTGCGCAGCTGGCGGCCTACCATCACGGGAAGCAGGTGGTGGGACTTACAGGTGGACCGGACATGGACGAAGATACGATAACGGGCGCGTACTCCTGCTCGAAGGGAGTCGCGGCCATGGTGGTCGCACTCCTGGTCCAGGACGGGCTGCTTGACCTTGACGCCCGGGTTGCCCACTACTGGCCGGAGTTTGCGGTGCATGGCAAGGACCGGCTGCTGGTGCGGGAGGCGCTGTCCCACCAGGCCGGAATCATGGGGGTGGAGGGCGGTTTCGCCCTTGACGGGTTCACCACCCCTGGTGCTGCCGCCCGCCTCGCAGCGGCCCGGCCGTCCTGGCAGCCTGGCCGCCAGTTCGGCTACCACGCCCTGACCATCGGGATCATGATGGAAGAGCTGTGCCGCCGCACCGCAGGAGAATCGCTGCAGGACTTCTATGACCGCCGGATTCGGACGCCACTGGACATCGATTTCTTCCTGGGCCTGCCGGCGGACATGGAGCCCCGCTACCGGGAAGTCCTGTACACCATCGATCCGCAACAGCCCTGGGTCGATCCGCTCAGCCTCGACGGGCTGAACAGCAATGCACCCGTCAGCACCATCATGGAGCTCCCCAACGTCCGCAGTGTCCGCGGTGCCGGCATGTCGGCGGCCGGCGGAGTGGGATCTGCTGAGGGACTGGCCCGGCTTTATGCGGCAGCCACCACCGGCGTCAGCGGTGGGGAAGGATTCCTGGCTCCCGGAACGGTGGAGCTGATGTCCCAGGAACAGGTGTGGGGCCTGGACCGTTCCTCCGGCCTGGACAACGCTTTCGCCGTGGTTTTTATGAAGCCGCATCCCTCCCGGAACTTTGGCAGCCACCGGGCTTTCGGCCACGAAGGCGCCAACGCTGCCCTCGGGTTCGCGGACCCCGCCTACGGCCTGGGATTCGGCTACATCCCACGGCGCGCAGAGGACGGCCGCACCCCTGGAAAGGCGCACCAGTTGGCCGCAGCCGTGCGCCGTTCAGCGGCGGCTTTGTCCTAGAAGTTTCGCCCGCCGCCTTTTACTGCCGTCCTGACCAGTAGCTTTGTCCCTTGCCCCACAGGCCCCCTAGGGTGGATCGGATGGGCAAATCTCAAGCACGTCCGGCAGTCCGGTGGGCCAAGGGGACCCAGTTTCTGAAGCAGGCAGTGGAAGGACTGTCCGCGGCGTTCGCTGCACAACGCCTGCAGTTGGCGGCCAAAGCCGCCCTGGCCGCAGGGTTGGCCTTCCTCATCGCCCCGCTCATGCCCGGCGCAGCCGCGAACTACCCGTACTACGCGCCGCTGGGAGCGCTGGTGGCGATGTACCACAACGTGGCCGGATCAGTCCGGCAAGGCTTCCAGGCCCTCGCCGGACTCAGTATGGGAATAGGTCTCGCGGTCATCCTGGTGAACATCGCGGATCCCTCGCCCCTGACGGTCGCTTTGTTCATGGGCATAGGCGTACTGCTGGGCGGGTTGCCGGGAATTGGCTCGGGCAGTGATTGGATTCCGACGGCGGCCCTGCTGGTGCTCCTCGTGGGAGGCAGCAACGCGGACGACTTTTCGTTTGGCTACCTTGTGCAGATGGGCGCCGGCGTTGCCGTAGGCATCGCAGTGAACTTCTTAGTCTTTCCCCCGCTGCACTTGAAAGCCGCCGCGGCCAGCCTCGATGAACTCCGCTTTGCCTTGGGCAGGCAACTGACCGACATGGGCGCCGCGCTGGAGGAAGAATGGCCGCCCGAGCACGAGGAATGGTCGCGCCGTTCGGATGAGCTGGCATCAGCCGCCCGCACCGTACGCCATCTCGTCAAGGAAGCCGATGCCAGCCGGCGTGCCAACCCCCGCCGTAAACTCCACCCCCGGGACATCGACCGTGACTACCGTAATCTCCGCCAGCTGGAGAGGGTAACCTTCCACATTCAGGACATGACGGACGTGCTCTCCGACGTCATCTGGGAAAGCGACGTGCCGTACACCGTCCCGCTGCAGGACAACGGTCCGCTGGCCGGGGCTATCACCGCCACGGGCGAATTGCTGCGCTCATTCAGCAATGAAGACCCGCAACAGCAGGAGGAGCTCTATCAGGCCGCCAGGACGGCGGTGGAAGCCTGCATGGCAGCCACCGCCACCCGTGAGCTGGACGAAGGCGCGGTTCCGGCGTCCGAATCCATCCTCCTGAGCCTCCACCGGATCCTTCGCGCCGTCCACCCGTCAAGTGATTCGGAGGCACCGCCCCAGGGGAAACTCTAGAGGGCGGCGACTGAGCCGCTGAAGTGACGGCGGCCGGAGCGGGGATTCCACGCGACGAAGTCGGAACGCTCCCAAGCTCCTGCCGCCCCCTGCACCGTACTGATGTCCAGGGCGACCCGGCAGGGAAGGAAAACCGGCGCCTCAAAGTCGACTTCCCAAGTGAAGGAATCCCCCCGGACCGCGCCGACGTCGGCGAGTGCCCTGGCCGCCAGGTACATGCCGTGGGCGATGGAGCGGCGCATGCCCAGTGCCTTGGCGGACAGCACGCTGAGGTGGATCGGGTTAAAGTCGCCGGAAACTGCCGCGTATGCCCTTCCGGTGTCCACCCCGAGCTGCCACAGCGCGGTGGGATCCGGCGCCGTGAACTCCGGCCGTGCCGGGGCGACTGTTGGTTTGTCGATTCCCGGCAGGAAAACGCCCTTGGCCAGATAGGTGGAGACCCCCCGCCAGGAGATTTCCCCACCCGGGGCCCTGCGGACCTCGACCACCAGGTCCACCTGTGTGCCCGACCGGTGACCACGAAGGTTCTCCACGTGCGCGGCGATGACCAGGGTATCCGTGAAGACGAGCGGCCGCCTGTGTTCCACGACGTTGCGCAGGTGGATCATCCCGAGCAGCGGCAAGGGAAAATCATCCCGGTTCATGACGCTCATGGCGAGCGGAAAAGCCAGGGCGTGGATGAATCCTGCGGGCAGCACGTCACTGGCAGTTTCGCCGATGAGGTGCTGGTAGGCCGTAAGGTTACCGACGTCAACCGTGACGCCGCGGACTTCGTGGCTCTCTGCCGGAAGGACTGATCCGTCATGCGTCCCCAGCAGCCGGCGCCGGGCGGCCTGGGCGGCAGCATTGACGTAGAGCTTGGAAAGCGACGGCATCTCCCCCAGGATGAGCGGCTGTACAGGCGTCATGCCCCCACCAGGTTCTGGCCGCAGACCCGGAGCACCTCGCCGTTGATACCGCCAGCCGCGTCGCTGGCCAGAAAGGCTATGGTCTCTGCGACGTCGGTTGGCTGGCCACCCTGCTGAAGCGAGTTCAGGCGCCGGCCCATCTCCCGCAGTGCAAAGGGTATCCGGGCCGTCATCTCGGTTTCGATGAACCCCGGCGCGACGGCGTTGATGCTGCCGGCTTGGGCGGCTAGAAGCGGCGCAGTCGCGCGAACCATGCCCATGACTCCGCCCTTGGACGCCGCATAGTTTGTCTGGCCGCGGTTGCCGGCGATGCCGCTGGTGGAGGCGACGGAGACGATCCGGGGAGAGCTGCGGAAGTGTTCTGAGGCCAGGAGGGCCTCATTGATCCGGAGCTGGGCGGCAATGTTGATGTTGATCACTGAGTTCCAGCGGCCCTCATCCATGTTGGCCAGGAGCTTGTCCCTGGTGATGCCGGCATTGTGGATCATGATGTCCAGGCGCCCGTACCGCTGGGCGGCGTGCTCCAGGATCCGTTGCCCGGCCTCCCCTCTGCTGATGTCCAGCTGGAGGGCTGTCCCCCGCACCTCATTCGCCACCGCAGCCAGCTGGTCGCCCGCCGCAGGGATGTCCACCAACACCAAGGTGGCGCCGTCCCGGTGCAGTGTCCGGGCTATGGCCGCACCGATGCCACGAGCTGCTCCGGTGACGACGGCGATCCTCCCGGCCAGGGGCTTCTCAGGGTCCGTGGAAAGTTCTCCCGCCGTCGTGGACACCGTGACGAACTGGCCGTCCACGAAAGCGGAGCGGCCGGAGAGGAAGAACCGGATTGCCGCCAGCGCGCTTGGGCTCGTTGTGTTCACGTCCCGCGCCAGGAGAATACCGTTGCCGGTGGCACCACCACGCAGTTCCTTGGCCAGGGAGCGCAGGAACCCGTCCACCCCCTGGCGTGCGGCTGCTGCCGCCGGCGAGGGTGCGTCCGAGGCAGGCCGGGACACCGTCACGACACGGCCTCCCTGGGCGAGATCCCGCAGGGAGGCTGCAGCGGAGAGAATCGGCTTCCCGAGGTCTTCAGGTTCCGCCACTTCGTCCAGCACCATGATGATGGCACCAAGCTTCTCCCGCGGAACGGCGTGCCGCCTGACGTCGAGATCCCAGGAGAGCAGTTCGGCGGCGAGGCTGTCGGCACCGGCAGTGCCGCCCTGGACCAGGATGGGCCCGGTAATCAAGGGCTGGCCGGGCTCGTACCGGCGCAGTACTGCCGGCTGGGGCAGCCCGAGCTTTTTGGCCACGTTCCTGCCCAAACCCTGGTTTACCAGTTGTGCGTACTTGTCTGTCATGCGTTCCCCCTACAGTGATTCAAGAATCGCGGCGACGCCAAGTCCGCCGGCTGCGCAGACCGAGACGAGGCCCCGTGCGGGACGGCCTTCGGTGCTGGCTTTTTCGTGGAGCGTCTTGGCGAGCGAAGCCACAATCCGGCCGCCGGTCGCGGCGAACGGATGGCCGGCGGCAAGCGAGGACCCGTTGACATTCAACTTTGATCGGTCGATTTTGCCAAAGGCACCAGGCAGCCCCAGCCGGGTCCGCCCGAATTCCTCGTCCTCCCACGCGGCCAGAATGCTGAGGACAGTCGCTGCGAAGGCTTCGTGGATCTCGATGAAATCAAAGTCGTCAAGGGTGAGCCCGTGCCGGGAGAGCAGTCTGGGCACGGCGAAGACGGGTGCCATCAGCAGGCCGTCCTTCCCGTGCACAAAGTCCACCGCGGCGGCTTCGGCGTCCACCACAGCGGCCAACTTGGGCAGGTCGCGGGCGTCGGCCCACTCCTCGGAGGACAGCAATACAGTGGAGGCGCCGTCCGTCAACGGAGTGGAGTTGCCGGCTGTCATGGTCGCGTCGGCACCGAGGTTCCTGCCAAAGACCGGCTTCAGGGTTGCGAGTTTTTCCAGGGAAGTATCGGGCCGCAGGTTGCCGTCCCGCGTCAGCCCCCGGTACGGGGTGAGAAGGTCGTCGAAGAATCCGGCGTCGTAGGCGGCAGCGAGGTTCCGGTGGCTGTTCAGGGCCACTTCATCCTGTGCCTCCCGCGAAATCTTCCACTGTGCCGTGGTCAATGCCTGGTGCTCCCCCATGGACAGCCCCGTCCTCGGCTCGGCCGTTCCCGGCGCCAGCGGTGCCAGATCCTTGGGCCGGAGGCGGCTGAGGATCTGCAGCCGCTGTGGAAGGGTTTTGGCCCGGTTGAGGTCGAGGATTACCTCACGGAGTCCTTCGCTGACCACCACGGGTGCATCAGAGGCAGAGTCGACACCGCCGGCGATCGCGGAGTCGATCTGGCCCAGCTTGATCTTGTTCGACAGTCCTACAACAGTTTCCAGCCCAGTGGCGCAGGCCTGCTGGAGGTCGTAGGCAGGCGTCTCGGGGGACAGTGCGGAACCGAGGACGGCCTCGCGGGTGAGATTGAAGTCCCTTGAGTGCTTGAGCACTGCACCGGCGCCCACTTCCCCGATGCGTTCATCCTGCAGTCCGAAACGTGCGATCAGTCCGTCCAGGGCAGCTGTCAGCATGTCCTGGTTTGAGGACTTGGCGTAGGCCCCGCCGGACCGCGCAAACGGGATTCGGTTGCCTCCCACGATGACGGCCCTGCGGGGTGCAGGGGCGGAAGTTGCGGCGGGAGTTCCGGCTGCGTCGGGTCCGGTGGTGGGCTGTCCGTCAATGGACATGGCTGTCTCCTCGGGTCACGTTCGATTACCGATACCCAGCGTACCTGATACGCTGGGTATCGTGAACATCCAGGAAGCAGGGCATGTGCCCGCCGTTGCCGCCGGGCCCGGAGACGGCCGCTCGTCCCGCTGGCAGAGCCACCGGGAGGAGCGGCGCAGGGAGCTGATCAAGTCAGCCCGCCGCGCGGTGCACGCACTGGGCAGCGACGCCTCCATGGAGGACATTGCCGCCGCAGCGGGCACCTCCAAGTCTGTCTTCTACCGCTATTTCGGGGACAAAGCCGGGTTGCAGCAGGCAGTGGGTGAAGTTGTCCTCAGCCAGATGCAGCGCCGGATCCAGGAGGCTGCGCAGAGCGCCGTCACCCCGCGTGAAGGTTTGCTGGCAATGGTCACCGCCTACCTTCAGATGGCCAGTACAAGCCCCAACGTCTACACCTTTGTGACAAGGCATGCCGCAGCAGAACCGGAGACTACGCAGGACCCCGCAGCGGGATCGGCTGCCCTGGGACATTTTTTTGAAGCCGTCGCCGACATGATCGCCACCCCCATGCGTTCGCATTTGGGGGACGGCAAGGAGGCCGTCATTGGTTACTGGCCCAAAGCGGCGATCGGGCTGGTACGGAATGCCGGTGAAGAGTGGCTGAGTACGCCGGACTCCCCAACAAAACCAGGGCAGGAGGCGATGGCACGGCAGATCACCGCCTGGCTGTGCGTTGGCATCGCTCCTGAACTGCCCAGGCTGTCCGCCCCCGACGCGTGAACCCCCTTGCTTGCCGCAGCACCACCAACCCATCTGTCAGCACCAACGAAGGACAATGACATGACTGAACTAGTGGACCGTCCCGCTGGAAACAGGCACCGCCCCGCCACGGTGGCCGCTGCCGCGTCCGGAGCAGCCTCCGCACAGCCCGCCGTCGACGTCGACGCGCTGGGTGAGCAGCTCCTTGGCAAGTGGGCCGCAGTCCGGCTCCAGGCCCGCAACCTCGCAGCGTCACCCGAGCTGCACAAGATCGAAGGCCTGACGCACACTGAACACCGCGCCAGGGTGTTCGGCCAGCTGCAGTACCTCGTGGAGAACGAGGCCGTGCACCGCGCGTTCCCCGAGTCCTTGGGCGGCTCGGATGACCACGGCGGGAACATCGCCGGTTTTGAAGAACTGGTGGTGGCGGACCCTTCGCTGCAGATCAAGGCCGGCGTTCAATGGGGGCTTTTTGGTTCCGCGGTGATGCACCTCGGCACTGCCGAACACCACGCCAGATGGCTCCCGGGCATCATGAACCTGGAGATCCCGGGGTGCTTCGCCATGACGGAGACAGGGCACGGCTCGGATGTGGCCAGCATCGCCACCACCGCCACTTACGACCCTTCCACTGACGAATTTGTCGTGCATACCCCCTTCCGGGCTGCCTGGAAGGACTACATCGGAAACGCGGCCAATGATGGCCTGGGCGCAGTGGTCTTCGCCCAGCTGGTTACCCGGGGCGTCAACCACGGGGTCCACGCGTTCTACGTGGATCTCCGGGACCCCGCGACAAAGGAATTCCTGCCGGGCATCGGAGGCGAGGACGACGGCGTCAAGGGCGGCCTCAATGGAATCGACAACGGCAGGCTGCACTTCACAAACGTCCGGATCCCCCGGACCAACCTGCTGAACCGCTATGGGAACGTGGATACCGACGGCCGGTACACCTCCCCCATCGCCAGCCCGGGCCGCCGCTTCTTCACCATGCTGGGCACCCTGGTACAGGGCCGGGTATCCCTCGACGGGGCTGCCGTAGCCGCATCCAAAGTGGCCTTGAAGGCGGCCATCCAGTACGCCACCGAGCGCCGCCAGTTCAATGCCTCTTCCCACACCGAAGAGGAAGTGCTCCTCGATTACCAGCGCCACCAAAAGCGCCTATTCACGAGGCTGGCCACCACATACGCAGCAGGCTTCGCGCACGAGCAGCTGCTGGAAAAGTTCGACGATGTGTTCTCCGGTGCCCATGACACGGACGAGGACCGCCAGGACCTCGAAACCCTCGCCGCAGCACTGAAACCGCTGAGCACCTGGCATGCCCTGGACACCCTGCAGGAATGCCGCGAAGCCTGCGGCGGCGCAGGGTTCCTGATCGAGAACCGTTTTGCCTCATTGCGGGCCGACCTGGACGTCTACGCCACCTTTGAAGGCGACAACACTGTGCTGCTGCAGCTCGTTGCCAAACGGCTGCTGGCCGACTACGCCAAGGAATTCCGGAGTGTCGACTTCGGGGTCCTGGCCCGTTACGTGGTGGGCCAGGCTACCGGCGCCGCCATCCACCGCACCGGCCTGCGCCAGGTGGCACAGTTCGTCGCGGACACCGGCTCCGTGCAGAAGGCGGCCATTGCGCTGCGGGACGAGGAAAGCCAGCGCGCGCTCCTCACGGACCGTGTCCAGACCATGGTGGCTGAAGCTGCCACTGCGCTAAAGGGCACGGGCAGGTTGTCGCAGGAGAAGGGTGCGGCCCTGTTCAACCGGCACCAGAACGAGCTCATTGACGCAGCCCAGGCGCACGCCGAGCTGCTCCAGTGGGAGGCGTTCACGGACGCTCTCCGCGTTGTCACGGACCCCGGCACGAAAACAGTGCTGACCTGGCTGCGCGACCTGTTCGGGCTTTCCCTGATCGAAAAGAACCTGTCCTGGTACCTCATGAACGGCCGCCTTTCCATGCAGCGGGGCCGCACGGTGGGCGAGTACATCAACCGGCTGCTGGTCAAGCTCCGCCCGCACGCCGTGGACCTCGTGGACGCCTTCGGATACGGCGAGCAGCACGTTCGGGCTACGATCGCCACCGGTGCCGAGAAAAAACGGCAGGACGAGGCCCGCGCCTATTTTCGGAGCCAGCGCGCCAGCGGTCAGGCGCCTGTTGACGAAAAGGTGCTGATAGCCCGTACCGCTGTAGGCAAGCGCAACTGACCGTCCCCGGACGCAAGGAACGACGACGGCGCCGCTCCCCTTGTGAAGGGGGCGGCGCCGTCGTCATGTCCCTAGGAGGGCTGGCCCTGCGCCGGAAGCACTGAGCGGTACACCTCGAGCGTGGTTTCGGTGATGGATTCCCACGAGAAGTGCTGTTCGGCACGCAGCCGGCCGGCCTGTCCCATGGCGCGTGCGCGCTCGGGATCCGAGACAACCTCGGTGAGGGCGGCGGCGAACTCGGTGACGAACTTTTCCGGGTCAAGGGGTGTTCCGGTACCGTCCGTCACCTGCTCCAGATCGACCAGGAGGCCGGTCCGGCCGTGCTCCACCACCTCGGGGATACCGCCGGTGGCGCTCGCCACCACTGCTGCGCCGCATGCCATGGCCTCGAGGTTGACGATGCCGAGCGGCTCGTAAATGGAGGGGCAGGCGAATGCCGTGGCGTGGCTGAGGACCTGGATGAGCTCGTTGCGGGGCAGCATGCGCTCGATGAGGACAACGCCGGTGCGCTCCCGCTGCAGGTCCTCGATCAGGCGGGCAGTTTCCGCGGCCAATTCCGGAGTGTCTGCAGCGCCAAGGCAGAGGACCAGCTGGACGTCGGCCGGAAGCTTCGCGGCGGCCCGCAGGAGGTAGGGAACGCCCTTCTGGCGCGTGTTTCTCCCCACAAAAACGACGCTCGGCTTGTCCGGATCAATGCCCAGGGCGCGGACCGCGTCAGTGTTCTCGTCGCGGTTCCACAGCTCCACGTCGATGCCGTTGTGGACCACCCGCACCTTGGCCGGGTCCACGTCGGGGTAGCTGCGCAGGATGTCCTGCCGCATGCCCTCCGACACGGCGATGATGGCCGCTGCAGCTTCGTAGGCGGTCTTCTCCACCCACGAGGACAGGGCATAACCTCCGCCGAGCTGCTCTGCCTTCCACGGCCGGAGCGGTTCCAGGCTGTGGGCGCTGAGAACGTGCGGAATCCCGTGGAGCAGGGAGGCAAGATGTCCGGCCATGTTGGCGTACCAGGTATGCGAATGGACCAGGTCCGCGCCTTCGACGTCCGGGACGATCCGCAGGTCAACACCCAGGGTCTGCACCGCGGCGTTGGCCGAGCCAAGATCCTCCGGAACGGAGTAGGACGTCACCGCCGCGCCATGGTAGTCGGCGTCGCGGGGAGCCCCAAATGCACGAACCTGCAGGTCAACGTGCTTACTAAGCACCCTGCTCAATTCGGCCACGTGGACACCCGCGCCACCATAGATCTCCGGTGGAAACTCTTTAGTCACAATGTCTATTCGCACAAGACCCAAGGTAGTCCTTCACGCATAACTGTTCTAGTGTGAAGGAGTCCGGGCATGCCGGACTGTCTTGGGGAGTTACGAAGGCGTACAGGAGCGACCATTATGCCGTTGAACAAAAGAGTTCTGGCCATTGTCCTCGCAGGCGGCGAGGGAAACAGACTGATGCCATTGACGGCAGACCGCGCGAAACCCGCGGTGCCCTTTGCGGGAAGCTACCGCCTGATCGACTTCGCCCTGTCCAACCTGGTGAATTCCCGCTATTTGCAGATCGTTGTGCTCACCCAGTACAAATCGCACAGCCTGGACCGGCATATCTCCGAGACCTGGCGCATGTCCACGCAGCTGGGCAACTACGTCGCCTCCGTCCCGGCGCAACAGCGCGTGGGCAAGAGTTGGTTCCTCGGCAGCGCAAACGCCATTTACCAGTCCCTGAACCTCATCCACGACGCCAACCCCGACATCGTGGTGGTGGTGGGTGCGGACCACGTCTACCGCATGGACTTCGCCCAGATGGTGGCGCAGCACGTCAACAGCGGTGCCAAAGCGACGGTCGCCGCCGTGCGGCAGCCCCTGCACATGGCCGACCAGTTCGGTGTCATCGAGGTGGACCAGAACGATCCCCAGAAGATTGCCGCCTTCGTGGAGAAGCCGGCCAGCACGCCCGGCCTGGCGGCAGATCCCTCGCAGTTCCTGGCCTCCATGGGTAACTACGTCTTCGACGCCGACGCACTGGTAGCGGCGCTGCACGTCGACGCCGAGCGTCTCGACACCAAGCACGACATGGGCGGGGACATCATCCCCTACTTCGTGAACCAGGGCGAAGCCGGCGTCTACGACTTCACCCTCAACGACATCCCCGGCTCCACCGAGCGGGACCGCACCTACTGGCGTGACGTCGGCACCATCGACTCCTTCTACGATGCCCACATGGACCTCATCTCCCCGCTGCCGGTCTTCAACCTGTACAACTCCGAGTGGCCCATCTACACCCGGCAGAGCATCTCCCCGCCGGCGAAATTCGTCCGCGGCAAGAACAACACTGTTGGCACCGCCCTGGACTCGATCGTTTCCAGCGGCGTAGTGATCTCCGGCGGTGTTGTGGAGGGCTCGGTCCTCTCCAACGATGTCTACGTGGCAACGAGCAGCCGGATCATCGATTCGGTGCTGATGGACAAGGTGCAGATCGGCGAGGGCGCCGTTATCAACCGGGCGATCATCGACAAAAACGTCAAGGTGCCGGCCGGGGCGGCGATTGGGCTGGACCCGGAACTGGACCGCGCCCGCGGCTTCAAGGTCACTGATTCCGGGATTACTGTGCTGTCCAAGGGCCAGGAGGTTCCGGAGCCCGGCGAAGAAGAGCGCAAGCTCGCTGCCGCAAACCTCCATCTTGTGCCGAACGCCGTCAAGGCCGCCGCCGCGCAGTACCCGGACGTCCGCGAGTCCGTTGACAAGGTCGCCAAAACGCACGCTGCGGCAGCGGCGGAAATGGCGCCCGGCGCGAGTATTTCCTGATTGCTTGCCGGGAGCGCCCGGGCCGGGCGCTCCCCCGCTGCCGGCCCTGTTGATGGTGGGACCGGCGGGGACTCCCAGGCTGTAAAATCGGTACAATGAGCTCCCCCGATCTGACGCCTGAGGAAATCCAGGCCTGCCTCAAGGTCCTCAACACGATCCACGCCTATGACGAGGAGCATCCGGACTACGTTTCGGTCCGCCGTGCCACCGGCAAGATGTTCAAGGCCGTCAAGAGGCACCGACGCGTCACCAAGCGGGACCTGATCTCCGAGGCGGACCGGGCAGTGATTGCCCAGACCGCCACCGCGGCCCCGGACAGGATCGACGACGAAACCCGCGGGAACAAACTGGCTCCTTCCGCCACCGGCAAGGTGGCCGGCCATCTCATCCGGTCCCGCCCGTGCTACATCTGCAAGCAGCACTACACCCAGGTTGACGCCTTTTACCATCAGCTCTGCCCCGAGTGCGCCGCGTTCAACCACGGCAAGCGCGACGCCCGCACGGACCTGACGGGCCGCCGCGCGCTGCTGACCGGCGGGCGGGCCAAGATCGGCATGTACATCGCGCTCCGGCTGCTCCGCGACGGCGCCCATACCACCATCACCACGCGGTTCCCCAAGGACGCGGCCCGACGCTTTGCAGCCATGGAGGACAGCGGCGAGTGGCTGCACCGGCTCCGCATCGTGGGCATCGACCTGCGGGACCCCGCCCAGGTCATGGCCTTGACCGACTCGCTGAACGAGGCCGGCCCGCTGGACATCATCATCAACAACGCAGCCCAGACGGTGCGCCGGTCCGGCAACGCCTACAAGCCGCTGGTGGACGCTGAGGACGAACCGCTGCCCGCGGCCCTGGAGCAGGCCAACGGCGGGCCCGAGCTGGTGACCTTCGGCCACGCCCACGACAAGCACCCCCTGGCCCTTGCCAGCAGCGTTACTGAGCACCCGGTCCTTGCCGGCGACGCCATCACCTCCCTGGCGCTCTCCACCGGTTCGGCTTCGCTGGAGCGGATCGCGGCGGGAACAGCGATCGACGCCGGCGGACTGGTCCCGGACCTCGCGACGATCAACAGCTGGACGCAGGTGGTGGACGAGGTGGACCCGCTCGAAATGCTCGAGGTGCAGCTCTGTAACGTCACGGCGCCGTTCCTTTTGGTCAGCAGATTGCGCTCGGCCATGAAGCAGTCCACCGCGCGGCGGAAGTACATTGTGAACGTCTCCGCCATGGAGGGGCAGTTCTCCCGCGCCTACAAGGGCCCCGGCCACCCGCACACCAATATGGCCAAGGCTGCGCTGAACATGATGACCCGGACCAGCGCACAGGAGATGCTGGACAGCGACGGCATCCTGATGACCGCCGTCGACACCGGCTGGATTACTGACGAGCGGCCGCACTTCACCAAGGTCCGGCTCATGGAGGAAGGCTTCCACGCGCCCCTGGACCTGGTGGACGGGGCTGCACGGGTCTACGATCCGATCGTGATGGGCGAGAACGGCGAGGACCAGTACGGCGTGTTCCTCAAGGACTACAAGCCAAGCCCCTGGTAGGCGTATGCTCGGCGGCATGAGCCACGAGACTGCCCCCGACGTACAGACCCTGGAACACCACGAGTGCTGGGCCATGCTGCGGACGGTGTCCGTCGGCAGGCTTGCTGTGCTGGCCGACGGGCGTCCCGATATCTTCCCCATCAACTACACCGTGGACGGCGGAACACTTGTGTTCCGTACCGGGGAAGGCACAAAGCTCGCTGGCGCGTCGAAAGGCGCCGCGGTGGCACTGGAGGCGGACGGCGTGGATCCGGACAACGGGTTGGCCTGGAGCGTCGTGGTCAAAGGCACTGCCGAGGTGGTCACCGGAACAGACCAGGTCCTTGCCACTGCCGAGCTTTACCTCTTCCCCTGGCAGGCGGGCAAAAAGGATGCTTTCGTCCGGGTCGCGCCGGACAGCATCACCGGCCGGCGGTTCAAGGTAACGGAACCTCTTACGTGGTGGACCCAGCTCAGCGGAGCCGCCAAGGCATCCCCGGAGTAAGCACCAGGGGCGTCCACAGATGTGGACGCCCCTGGTGTTTACAGCTCTCGGTCCGGACCTGCCGGTCAGGCCAGCTGGGTGATCTCCACGCTGACGCTAAGAGCCGACCCGCCGCCACCGGACAAGATGCCTTTCAGCGGGGGCACATCGCGGTAGTCCCGCCCCCGTGCCACCGTGACGTGGAAGTCGCCGGCAGGCTTGTGGTTGGTGGGGTCCCAGCTGCGCCAGTCACCGTCCCAGAATTCCAGCCAGGCATGTGACTGCCCGGCGACCGTCTCGCCGATGCCGGCGCTGGAACGCGGGTGGAGGTAGCCCGAGACGTACCGGGCCGGGATTCCGCAGCTCCGCAGCGCGCCGATGGCGAGGTGGGCGAGGTCCTGGCACACGCCCTGGCGCTGACCCCAGGCTTCCTCTGCGTTCGTGGTGACGGCGGTGGAGCCGGACATGTACGTCATCTCGCCGCGCATCCATTCGAAGACTGCCATGGCGGCGTCATGCGGGTTCTTCCCTGCCACCACCTCGGGGATGAGGCCCAGGACCTCGTCCCCGGGACCGCTCAACCGGGACTGGGGAAGCCAGTCGCTGTACGTATTGAGCGTCCCGGGCGAGGCGAGGACATCCCAGCCCACGATGTCGGACTCGGAGGGGATCTTCTCGGCACGGTGTACTTCCACCGTGATGTTGGAGACGACCTCGAGGTGCTCGTGCGGCATCTGCATGTCGAATGCCGTGACCCTGGTCCCCCAGTAGTCGCGGTACGTGCTCACCGCAGCCTGCGAGGGCGAGACCTTGACCACCGATTCCAGCACCACCTGCTGGGAATCCGTGAGGGGCGTCATGCGGGCCTCGTTATAGGACAGCGTGACCCGCTTGTTGTACTTGTAGGCCGTCTTGTGCACGATGCTCAGCCGGGTCATGAAACTTCTCCCACCCAAGCCAGTTCGTCGGCCTGATTGAAGTACTTACGGGAAATGGCGTCCGAGGCCTGGGACACTGCCTTCTGCACGCGTTCCATGTGTTCGGGCAGCTCGGACATGAGGTCGTCCGTGCGGTGGAATTCAAGGAACGTGCGGGCCTGGCCCACGATCCGGCGCGCGTCGTTGATGAAGCCCACGCGCTGCGCAGACGGATCCAGCTTGGCGAGGCATTCGTCAGCGTCCCGCAGCGCATACACAATGGACCGCGGGAACAGCCGGTCCAGAAGCAGGAACTCGGCGGCGTGTTGGTCACCGAAGGCAGCGCGACGGGTACGCAGGAAGGATTCGTAGGCACCGGCGCACCGGAGCATGTTGACCCAGGACATGCCTGCGGACAGGACGTCGCGGGTGGAGAGCATGCGCGCCGTCATGTCCGCCCGTTCCAGGGACCGTCCCAGTACCAGGAAGAGCCAGCTTTCGTCATGGCTCACCGTGGTGTCCGCCAGTCCGCTCACCATGGCGGTGCGTTCCAGCGTCCAGTTGCAGAAGCGGTAGGTGCCCACCACGTCCTTGCGGTGCTGGCTCAGCCCGTAGTACGTGGTGTTGAGGCTTTCCCAGAGGCCGGAGGAAACCGTTTCGCGGGCGCGGCGGGCGTTCTCTCGTGCGGCTCCCAGTGACCCTGCAATGGAAGTGGCGCTGGTCTTGTCGTAGGCCAGCGCGTGGAGCAGCTCCGGCAGCCCGAAGTCCTCGCTCTGCGGGCGGGCGCCCATCACAGCCAGGAGCTCCTGTGCCACGCTTTTGCGTTCGTCCATGGGCAGGTGGTTCAGCCGCTCCAGGTGAACATCGAGGATACGCGCCGTACCATCGGCACGCTCCACATAACGGCCAATCCAAAAAAGGGACTCGGCAATACGGCTAAGCATTCGCGGCTACCTCCTGCAGGCCCGACACTGAAAAAGACATTGGCACGGTCGTGGGCCGGTTCACTGCTGCTGCTCCGACTGGCGGTCGCGCCAGTTGCTTTCGACCGGCCACACGGACACACGCTCGCGGATGGACATGGACTGCCGCGGCACGGTCTCCACCGGCAGGTGCGGCGAATCGGCAAGGACCCAAGTGTCCTTGGAACCGCCGCCCTGGCTGGAGTTCACGATCAGCGACCCTTCCTTGAGTGCCACGCGGGTAAGGCCGCCGGGGAGCACCCAGACGTTGTCGCCGTCGTTCACGGCAAAAGGCCTCAGGTCCACGTGGCGGGGGCCAAACTTGTCCCCGCTTAGCGTGGGCACGGTGGAGAGCTGCAGCACCGGCTGCGCGATCCAGCCGCGGGGGTCCGCGATGACCCGCTGGCGGAGGGCGTCGAGTTCGTCCCGGGAGGCGTCCGGGCCGATCACCAGGCCCTTGCCGCCGGAGCCGTCCACCGGCTTGACCACGAGCTCTGACAGGTTGTCCAGGGTGTACTCGCGCGCTTCCTTCTCCTCCAGCCGGAAGGTGTCCACGTTCGCGATGATGGGTTCCTCGTTGAGGTAGTAGCGGATGAGGTCAGGGACGTAACTGTAGACCAGTTTGTCATCCGCGACGCCGTTGCCTACTGCGTTGGCGATAGTCACCCCGCCTGCCCGGGCGGCGTTGACGAGTCCGGGACAGCCGAGCATGGAATCGGCCCGGAACTGCAGCGGGTCAAGGAAGTCGTCGTCGATCCGTTTGTAGATGACGTCCACGCGCTGCTCGCCGGCCGTGGTGCGCATGTAGACGCGGTTACCACGGCAGATAAGGTCACGGCCCTCCACGAGTTCAACACCCATCAGGCCCGCGAGCAGCGTGTGCTCAAAGTAGGCGCTGTTGAATACCCCGGGCGTCAGGACGACGACGGTGGGATCGTCCACGCCGGCCGGCGCGGTTTTGCGCAGGGCCGAGAGGAGCCGGCGCGGGTACTCCTCCACCGGGCGGATGAGCTGCTGGCCGAAGGCTTCGGGCAGGCCCTTGGCCATGGCGCGCCGGTTTTCCAGGACATAGCTCACACCGGAGGGGACGCGCACGTTGTCCTCCAGCACCCGGAAGGTCCCCGCGGCATCACGGACAACGTCGATGCCGGAGATGTGCACGCGGACGCCGCCGGCCGGTTCAAAGCCGTGGACCTGGCGGTGGAAGTGTGCGCTGGTGGTCACCAGTTGCCGGGGTATCACGCCGTCGGACACCACGTTCATCTTGTCGTACACGTCGTTGAGGAAGGCCTCAAGTGCGTGCACGCGCTGGGCGACGCCGCGTTCAAGCACATCCCATTCCGCCGCGGGGATCACCCGGGGGACGATATCAAGCGGGAAGGGGCGCTCCTCGCCGGCGAAGTCAAAGGTGACACCACGGTCCAGGAAGGTGCGCGCCATGGAGTCCGCCCGCGCGCTGACGTCGGCGAGGGAAAGCTTGCGAAGGGCGTCCGCCACCTGCTCATAAGAGCCCCGTGCTTCTTGCCCGGGGGCGAACATCTCGTCGTAGGCTCCGGTCCGGCCGGCGGCCACGGAGTAATCCTGGAATAGGTCTGACATGTCCAATAGCCAACCATCTTTTTGTTTCGAATTCATTACTGCCATCCATTGTGGCGTGTTGGCGGAGGTGGTCTGGTTCGTGGATATCGTGTCCTTTCCGGCACAGTAGGTGAGTGCCAGTCAGCAGAAGCCTCCCCACCCCCGGCCCGGGCATCCCCGGCGGCGCTGACCGGTTGCTCCCAGGCCTGGCCACAGCGGCTGTTGCCTTGGCCGCAGCGTTCCTGGTCCACTGGCTCGTGCCCGTTCTCCCGGCCATGACCCTGGCCGTGGTCCTGGGCGTCCTGGCCGCCAACCTGCCGGCGGCGGGAGTCTGGACTGCCGGGAGGGCGCGCCCGGGGCTGGACTTTGCGGGCAAGCACCTGATGCGCGGCGGAATTGTCCTGCTGGGCCTGAAGGTGAGCGTTATGGACGTCCTGGGACTGGGCTGGCTGGCCCTGGTGCTGATAGCGGGGGTGGTGGCGGTGAGCTTCGGCGGAACCTACCTGATCTCCCGGCTGTTCCGGCTGCCCCCGGTGACCTCACTCCTGGTGGCCACGGGGTTCTCGATCTGCGGTGCGTCCGCCATCGGCGCGATGGCGGCCGTACGGCGCATCCGGCACGTGGACACCGTCCTGCCGGTGGCGCTGGTGACGCTCTGCGGGACCCTCGCCATTGGGGTTATGCCCCTCCTGGTCCATCCCCTGCAGCTCAGCGCGCCGGTTTTTGGCGCCTGGACGGGCGCCTCGGTGCACGACGTGGGCCAGGTAGTGGCCACGGCGCAAACCGCGGGGACGGCGGCACTGGGCATCGCCGTCGTCGTCAAACTCACCCGGGTGCTGCTGCTGGCACCCGTGGCGGCATTGGCGGGTGCCCACCAGCGGCTGTTTGCCAAGCCCGGCCCGGGAGCGGAGGGCAGGGAGGCGAAACTGCCACCGGTGGTTCCTCTTTTTGTCCTGGGCTTCATTGCCATGGTGGGCCTCCGCTCCACCGGTTGGCTCGCCGCGGGCTGGCTTGAAGCCGGAGCAGCACTGCAGGACATCCTGCTCGGCGCCGCGTTGTTCGGTTTGGGCTCAGCCGTACGTGTGCGCACGCTGCTCCACACCGGCGGCCGTGCGCTCCTGGCCGCCCTCGTATCCTGGCTCCTGATCGCACTCCTGGGACTCGCTGCCGCCCTGCTGATCGCCGCATAAGCCGTGATTAGATAGCGGAGTGTCACATGAGAATCTGCAGCGCGACGAAGCCGCCGAACGTTCAGCCCTGATCAGCACCACCAGCTACGACGTTTCGCTGGACGTGCGCCACGCCGGGGACCCGGACGTGGCAGGCTACCCGACCCGCAGCGTCATCACCTTCTCGGCGGCACAGCCCGGCACCTCGACTTTCCTGGACTTCATCGGCGATGTCCACCGCGTGTTCCTGAACGGCCGGGAACTCCGTGTGGAGGACGCAGTGGACGGGGCCAGGATCAGGCTGGACAGCCTGCAGGCCGAAAACACGGTGACAGTGACCGGAACCGCCCAGTACAGCCGCTCCGGCGAGGGCATGCACCGGTTCGTGGATCCGGCCGACGGCCAGTGCTACCTCTACACGCAGTACGAGCCGGCAGACGCCCGCCGGGTTTTCGCCAACTTCGAACAGCCCGACCTCAAGGCCACCTATACCTTCCACGTGACGGCTCCCGCCGGCTGGCACGTGGCCTCCAACGGCGCGGAGGTGGGCCGGACCCTCCTTGCCGGCGACCAGTCCACGGCGTCCTGGGACTTCGCCACCACCGAACCTATGTCCACCTACATCACCACCGTGCTGGCCGGGCCCTACTTCAAGGCGGAGGACCGCTGGCAGGCAACGCTCGACGACGGCACCTCCTTGGACGTGCCGCTTGCCCTGTACTGCCGGGCTTCCATGGCGGATTCCTTCGACACCGACGAGCTGTTCCGGCTCACGAAGAACGGCCTGGACTTCTTCAACAGGCTTTTCGACTACCCGTACCCCTGGGGCAAGTACGACCAGGCCTTTGTCCCCGAATACAACCTCGGGGCCATGGAGAACCCCGGCCTGGTGACGTTCACGGAGAGCTACGTCTTCACTTCCCGCGCCACCGGCGCGCAGTACCAGGCACGGGCCAACACCCTGATGCATGAGATGGCACACATGTGGTTCGGGGACCTGGTGACGATGCAGTGGTGGGATGACCTGTGGCTCAAGGAATCCTTCGCCGACTATATGGGCACCCTTGGCGTTGACCGCGCCACGGACTGGGACACCGCCTGGGTGAACTTCGCCAACAAGCGCAAGGCCTGGGCCTACGTCCAGGACCAGCTGCCCACCACGCACCCAATTGTGGCGGACATCCCGGACCTGGAGGCCGCGAAGCAGAACTTCGACGGCATTACCTACGCCAAGGGCGCGTCGGTGCTGAAGCAGCTCGTGGCCTATGTGGGGTTCGAGGCGTTCATCGCCGGCTCCCGCGACTACTTCCGCAAACACGCGTACGGAAACACTTCCCTGGCTGACCTGCTGGCAGCCCTCAGCGCCTCCTCCGGGCGGGACCTTGCCGGCTGGGCGCAGCAGTGGCTGCAGACCTCCGGTATCTCCAGGCTGTCCCTCGACATCGCCGCAGACCCGACGGACGACGGCGTTCTGGGCAGCGTGGCGATCGTCCAGGAGGCAACCGATCCCGTCACCGGACGCGAGGAACTGCGCCCGCACCGCCTGCGCGTGGGCTCCTACGATTTCGACGCCGACGGCGCGCTGGTGCGCACCGGAAGTATCGAAACCGATGTGCCAGGGGCACGGACCGAACTCCCCCAGCTCACGGGTGTGCCACGGCCCGCGCTCCTGCTCGTGAACGACGACGACCTGACATATGCCAAAGTCCGGCTGGACCCCGCATCCGAGGCGACGGCCCTGGCCGCACTGGACCGGATCGTGGACCCGATGGCCCGTGCCCTGTGCTGGACGGCGCTCTGGAACTCCGCCCGCGACGGCGAAAGCCCTGCCGCGCGGTACGTCGAAGCTGTGGCTGCCTTCGGACCGGCTGAGCCAGGCATCGGCGTCCTGTTGAACATCCTCGACAACGCAAGCACCGCCGTCGAACGCTACACACCGGCAGCCGGACGCGAAGCAGTCCGGGCTTCGTTCCTGGCAGCAGCTGCCGCAGAACTGGACCGCGCCCAGCCCGGCTCGGACCAGCAGCTGGCCTGGGCCAGGACCCTCGCCAGCGTCAGCAGGAACGATGACGCCATGCTGCCCCGGCTGAAGGGCCTGCTGGACGGCACGTCGCCGGTTGTCGGCCTGGCCGTGGATGCGGAGCTGCGGTGGCACCTCTGGCACGCCCTGGCGGCGAACGGCCAGGCGACGGCGGCGGAGCTGGACGCCGAGCTGGGCCGTGACACCACGGCCTCAGGACGGGCCGGCCACGCCACCGCCCTCGCTTCCCGGCCTGACCCGGACGTCAAGGCAGCAGCGTGGAACAAGGCCGTTCAAGGAAATGAACTGTCCAACCAGCTGCTCACCGCCACCATTATCGGGTTCATGACGGCCCCTGCGGAGCTGCTGGAACCTTACGTGGAGCCATACTTTGAGTGCCTGCGCGAAGTCTGGGACGAGCGGAGCATCGAGATTGCGAGCCGGATTGTCCGCGGCCTGTACCCAATGTCGCAGGACTTAACCGAGGGGGCGGAACCAACGGAGCATCCCGTCGTTCGGCGCACGGACCAGTGGCTGGCCGACGACGCAGAGGCGCCCCGTGCACTGCGCCGCATTATCGTGGAGCAGCGCAGCCATCTGCTGCGGGCGCTGACGGCACAGGCCGCCGAGGTCAAGGCTCCGTCTTCGAGCGTTCCTGCGCAGTAAAGCCCCGCCTCGATGCGCAGGGCCAGCCTGTGCGCACCGAACCCGACCGCCAACGGCGGTTACGGTCCAGTCAAAGCTCAGGGAACCCGGTGGAGCCATACGTCGGTGCCGAACTTCGTGTCTACCCGCTCCCGCGCCGTGGCCAGTTCGGTCTCGGTCAGTTCTGAGGGGGTGGCGCCATAGCGCTCCGTGAAGACTTCCATCATGGCCGCGATGATTTCGGCGCGGGCCAGGCCGGTCTGGCGGCGGAGCGGGTCCACCCGTTTCTTGGCGCTGCGGGTGCCCTTGTCCGAGAGCTTTTCCTTACCGATGCGGAGAACTTCCACCATCTTGTCGGCGTCGATGTCGTAGCTCATGGTGACGTGGTGCAGCATGCCGCCGTTGGCAAGGCGCTTCTGTGCCGCGCCGCCGATCTTGCCCTGGTCGGTGGCGATGTCGTTCAGCGGCACGTAGAACGCGGTGATGCCCAGCTTCTCGAGCGCGGCCATGACCCAGGCGTCCAGGAAAGGGTAGGAGTCGGCGAAGCTAAGGCCGTCCACCAGGGTCTGGGGCAGGTACAGCGAGTAGGTGATGCAGTTGCCCGCCTCCATGAACATCGCTCCCCCGCCGCTGATGCGGCGGACAACGTTGATGCCGTGCTTCGCCACGCCGTCGGGGTCCACCTCGTTGCGGTAGGACTGGAAGCTGCCGATCACCGTGGAGGGCTCCTGCCAGTCCCAGAAGCGGAGCGTGGGGTTGCGGCGGCCGTCGCCCACCTCCTCGGTGAGGACCTCATCGAGCGCTACATTGATTTCGGTGGGCAGGACAGTGGGCGGGATGAGGGTCCACTGGTGGTCCGCCCAGGAGGTGGCTTTCGCCAGGGCACGACGGACAGCGATCGCCACGGCGTCGGCCGAGAAGCCGAACAGGGCGGCCCTTTCCGGCAGCGAAGCGGTGACGGCGGCGGCAAGCTCGGCCGCCGTCGTTGTGTCCGGCAACCCCGTCAGCCCGCGGTTGATGTCCAGCAGCGCTTCGTCCGGTTCCAGGAAGAAGTCCCCGCTGACGGATACGTCGGCCAGTTGGCCGTCCACAACGTTTAGGTCCACCACGACGAGCTTGCCGCCGGGGACTTTGTACTCGCCGTGCCGGCGGGACGTGGAATCAGCAGCTGGAGCGGGCGTGGCAGTCATGCCTCCCATCCTGCCCCAGAATGGCCCGGCCCCTGAAACGATGCCGGCCGTTAACGGGGAAAGCCCGCACCGTCGCCGGTGCGGGCTTTCCCTTTGAAGCTTGGGGGAAGTGAATTACTTCTTGCCGCCGAAGCCCTTGAAGCGAGCGTTGAAGCGCTCGACGCGGCCTGCGGAGTCCATGATGCGCTGCTTGCCCGTGTAGAACGGGTGGGACTCAGAGGAGATTTCGACGTCGATGACCGGGTAGGTGTTGCCGTCTTCCCACTCGATGGTCTTCGAGGAAGAAACGGTGGACTTGGTCAGGAACTTGACGCCGGAAGCCAAGTCGTTGAAAACAACAGCTTCGTACTTCGGGTGGGTATCAGACTTCATAATGGGACCTTTGTTCGCACAACTGGATTTTGCCAGCTGCCAGGTATGAATGGGATGGCCGCATTCCGCGCCGTAAGACGCAGGGCAGCCAGCTATCAATAATAGCGGATAACCGGGGTGCCCGCGAACCGCATGTCGGCCCCTAATCCCGGGGGCGCAGCTCCCAGAAGGCAACGGCCGATGCTGCTGCAACATTCAGCGAATCCACACCGTTGCGCATGGGGATCTTCACCGCGAGGTCGACGGCGGCGAGGGTCTCCGCGCTCATGCCGGCACCCTCGGTGCCCAGCACCAGGGCGAGCCGCTCCGGATTCTGCGCGGCAACCGCGTCCACGTCCTGCGCATCCGCCGTCAGCTCCAGGGCGGCCACGGTGAACCCCTGGTCCTTGAGCAGGTGGAGGTCCTCCGGCCAGCTGGTGAGGCGGGCCCACGGCACCTGGAATACGGTGCCCATGCTCACGCGGACGCTTCGCCGGTAGAGGGGGTCGCCGCAGCGCGGCGAAACAAGGACAGCGTCAATGTCCAGGGCGGCGGCGGAGCGGAAAATGGCACCCACGTTGGTGTGGTCCACGATGTCCTCCAGGACGGCCACCCGCCGTGCTCCGGCCAGCAGTTCCGGCAACGGGACCGGCGCCGGGCGCTGCATGGCGGCCATGGCCCCGCGGTGGAGATGGAACCCGGTGATCTCCTCCAGCAGGGCCGCGCTGCCGATGAAGGCGGGAACCTGCGGGTAGGCGCCCAGAATGTCCTGGAGGTCGTCCAGCCACTTTTCCGCGAGGAAGAAGGACCGGGGCTGGTGCCCTGCGGCGAGGGCACGGCGCAGCACGCGGGACGATTCGGCGATGTACATGCCTTCAGCCGGTTCGCGAAGCTTGCGAAGGTGCACGTCCGTGAGCTGGGTGTAGTCGGTCACCCGGGGGTCAGCGGCGGACTCGAGATAGTGAATTGTCACCGGGTGATTATTTCAGCAGATTCGCGATCATGAATCCGAGGGCCACCAGGCCCAGGACGAAGATCACACCGCGGAGCACTGTCGGGGAAAGCCGGCGGCCCACCTTGGCGCCCAGCAGGCCGCCGATGCTTGAGCTGATGGCGATGAGCAGCACCACCAGCCAGTTGATTCGGTCGAACGCGAACAACAGGTATGAGATGGCTGCCACCAGGTTCACGCCCAGCACCAGGATGTTCTTCATGGCGTTGGCGTTCTGGATGGTGCCGGTGAGGAACACGCCCAGGATACCGACGAGCAGGATTCCCTGGGCAGCCACGAAGTAACCGCCGTAAACACCGGCAAGGTAGACAAGGACCACCAGGAGAACGGTATGGCGCTTGTCCCGTACGGCGTGCTCCGGATTCTCCTCACGGTTGCGGACCCAGGCCTGCATGCGGGGCTGGAACACCACCATCAGGAGGGCCAGAACCAGGAGGACCGGGGCGACGTAGTGGAAGACCTGTTCGGGGAGGTGCAGCAGCAGCCAGGCGCCGGAAATGCCGCCCAGGAGGGACGCCGGAAGGAGCCGCAGCAGCTGGCGGCCGCGGCCTTTCAGTTCCCGGCGGTAACCGAAGGCACCGGCGGCGGTGCCAAAGACAAGGCCCATGGCGTTGCTCATGGAGGCCACAACTGGGGTGACGCCCAAGGCGATGAGGACGGGGAACGTCACCAGTGTTCCGGAGCCCACCACAGCGTTGATGGTGCCGGCCCAGAGGCCGGCGATGGACACAAAGATACTGCTGAGAAGATCCAAGGTGCTGCAGTGCCGCCTTAGCGGCGCGCGACGGCGGTGTACCGGCCGCCGTTGACGGTCACATCCAGGTCCAGCCCGAAGGTGGTGCTGAGGTGTTCGGCCGTCAGTACGTCCGTGATGGGGCCAGCGGCAACCACTCCGCCGTCGCGCATCAGCATGGCGTGGGTGAAGCCCGGGGGGACTTCCTCAAGGTGGTGGGTGACCAGGACCATCGCCGGTGCTGCCTCGTCACGGGCGAGTTCCCCAAGCTTGTGGACGAGTTCCTCGCGGCCGCCGAGGTCCAGGCCGGCGGCGGGTTCATCGAGCAGCAGCAGCTCGGGATCAGTCATCAGTGCGCGGGCGATCTGGACGCGCTTGCGCTCCCCCTCGGAAAGTGTGGCAAAGGTCCTGTTCAGGAGCGGGCCCATCCCCCAGTCGTTGAGCAGGCGGAAGGCCCGCCGCTCGTCGTCGCGCTCATATCCTTCACGCCAGCGGCCGGTGACGCCGTAAGCGGCAGTGACCACGACATTGAGGACGTTCTCGTGTTCGGGGATCTGGGTGGCAAGGGCGGCAGAGGAAAGGCCAATGCGTGGCCGGAGTTCAAAGACGTCCACCCGGCCCAGAATTTCGTCCAGTATTCCGGCTTTGCCGCTGCTCGGGTGCATCCGGGCGGCTGCGATTTGAAGAAGAGTGGTTTTGCCGGCGCCGTTGGGTCCGAGGATTACCCAGCGTTCGCCTTCGTTGACTTCCCAGTCAATCTTGTCCAGCAGGGTCTTTTTACCTCGGACAACGCTAACGGAAGCCAATTCCAGAACATCACTCATAGGAGTAGACACTAGGACAAAAAAGAGACTGACTGATAACCGGTGTCATGCCCGGACAGGAGGCGTGAAGTTACCGGACGAGCCGGACGTTCTCGCCCCGGAGGTTGGCCCGGAAACCGTCACCTTGAACGACGACGTCCTGGAGCACGAGGCCTTCGGGCAGGCCCTCAATGTCATGCTCTATGGTTACGAGTTCCCGCACGACGGCGGCGGTGGCGTCCGAGAGGAAATCCGGCCCGCCAAAGTCGATCGAGCGTGGCTCGACGACGAGCCTGCCCGCCTCAACCTCGACTGTGCCGGTGGCTATCACACGCAGTTCACGGCCCAGGGCCTCGACCGTGCGAAGCACCGTGGCTTGGCCCCTTTCAGCAGCGCGGACCTCGGTCCCGTTGCCAAGCTCCCCGGCGACAACGTTGAAGGGGACGGTCGCATCTACAGTGAGCCGGGAAGCGACCGGCCCGTCCGGTCCCGTGGTCACGTCCTGCCCCACCACCCGGACGTCCCGCAGCGTCGAGCCCGCGGCCACCACTGTCCCGGCATCCAGCGAAAGATCCGCCAGCCACACCTCGTCCCCGCGCAGGCCGGCAGGAGGCTCTGCGCCTGGCATGCGTTCGGTGCCCACCGTCGGCGACGGCACAGGTCCTGCCTCCCCGGCGGCCGGTTCGCTCACCACCCACCACAGGAGCACAGCTGCGATCCCCAGGACGAGGAGAAGTCCAGTTGCACCGATCAGCCAGTCCTTCGCGCGCTTCCACTCCATCGGGACAGTCTGTCATTGGAGGTAACAGGTGGTCCCGCTTGCCTCTGCGCCGACTCGTGATCTTGTTCCCTGTACCTACACGATTGCCGCCCGGAAGGCAGGCGGGTAGCCGCCGCGCAATGAATTCAAGGGACTCCTCCCCCGCTGACTAAGATTGCAGGCATGACTTCGAACGTGACCGCCGTCAGCTATGGCCTGAATGTGACCCCAACCGGGCTGGAGCAGCTGCGTTCCGTCCTCACCGGACAAGGGGCAGCCCTGCTGTCCGAAACGGACTTTGGCGACGAGCGGTACCAGGTGCACGTGGCAGAACTTCAGCTTCCGGACGCCACTGCGGCCGGCATCGCTGCGCTACGCCGTGCCGTCGCCGGGGCGTCCATCAGCGGACTGGACACCGCCCTGGTCCCCAACGGTCTCCGCTCGGCGGAACGCAAACTCCTGATCATGGACGTGGATTCCACCCTGATCCAGCAGGAGGTCATCGAACTCCTCGCCGCCTACGCCGGGAAGCGCGAAGAGGTGGCTGCTGTCACCGAAGCTGCCATGCGCGGCGAGCTGGACTTCACCCAGAGCCTCCACGCCCGGGTGCAGGTGCTCGCGGGGCTGCCGGCCGACGTCGTCCGTTCTGTCCGTGAAGAGGTGAAACTCAGCGAGGGGGCCGCCGAACTCGTGGCGGCGTTCAAGGCCGCGGGCCATGTGGTAGCCGTGGTGTCGGGCGGGTTCAACCAGATCCTGGAGCCGATAGCCGCTGAGCTGGGGCTGGACTACTGGCAGGCGAATGAGCTGGAGATCGTCGACGGTGCCCTGACCGGCAAGGTGCTGGGCGCAGTGGTGGACAGGGCGGCAAAGGAAAAGTACCTGCGTGAATGGGCAGCCACTGAGGGCATCGCCCTGGAACACACTGTGGCCGTGGGCGACGGCGCCAACGACCTTGACATGCTCGGCGCCGCCGGGATCGGCGTCGCGTTCAACGCGAAGCCTGCCGTGCGTGCTGTGGCTGACGCTGCCGTCAACATGCCGTACCTCGACGCCGTCCGCCACGTCGCAGGCGTCTAGTCCCGCTTAAGCGCGATAGGCCCACGCCATCAGGATTCCCTGACGGTGTGGGCCTAACCGGCGTTCCGGGGCCTAGCTGGGCTGGCCGGCACCCTTGCCGAAGTAGTCGGCGCCGCCCGCGTATTCGGTGTGGCCGGACTCGACGTCGGCGGTAGCCATGCCGGCCACCACCTCCGCGAACTCTTCCACGGAGTACAGCTTTCCGGCTTCAGCCCGGCGCGCTTCGATGGCACCGGGGGTGGAGCGATCGAGCAGCGTTGCCGTGACGGTGCCCTCGATCATGTCGCCGGACACAACCACCAGGCTGATGCCCTTTTCGGCGAGGCTGGGGATGAGTTCGCGCAGTGCGTCTTCCCCGGCACGCTTGCTGCGGGCCACGGGCTCGTAGGCCTCCATGGTGGGCACGGTGTTGATGAAGTGGGCCTGGTGGCTGGTAACGAACACCACGCGGGAGCCTTCCTTCATCAGGGGCACGGCTGCGTTGAGCATGTTGACCTGGGCGTCGCGGTTCAGTTTGAGCGCGTAGTCCTCGCCCATGCCGGTTTCCATGCCACCGGAGGCGTTGAGCACCAGGATGTCCAGCGTCCCGAAGTTTTCCATGGCAGCCGAGGCCAGGGCCTGGACGCCTTCCTGGGTGGTGAGGTCCGCGCCCACGGCCACGGCACGCCCACCGGCGGCTTCGATTCCCTGCACTACCTTGTTGGCGCGCGGCGCCTTCTGGCGGTAATTTACCACGACGGCGGCACCCTGGCCGGCGAGGATCTTGGCTACGTCGGCCCCAATGCCGCGCGATGATCCGGTGACGATGGCGGTCTTGTTGTCCAGCAGTCCCATACGAGCTCCCTTTGTTCGAAACGTCTAAATCGCTGAAGGTCTGCAGTCCATCATGCCAGCGGCCGCCGCCGATCCGCTTGTGCGACCCCCACAAAGAAGGTGGCGACGGCTAGTTGGGCGGAACGCGCCCAGGCGCCAGGACCGGCCAACGCGCCGCCCCACAAAGTGACCCGGCGTAGGCTCGCCGTATGGAAAAGCAGGCGGGCGCGTCCGGTGCCGAGTCCACTCCGGAGCAGGTGTTCAGCGGTTCTCCGGAAGGGCTGCTGATCTGCGCGGCCGTGCAGCACGTCATACCTCATCACGCCACGGTGCGGACCACCACCAGCCAAGTGGCTTTTCGGAACCGGCGCGGGTTCGCCTATGTCTGGAACCCGCGCCGATACCTAAAGACCAACGTTCCGGCGGTGCTGTCCATCGCCCTGCCACGGCGCCTGGAATCCGGCCGGTTCAAGGAGATCATCCATCCGTCCCCTGGTGTCTGGATGCACCACCTGGAACTAAACGGCGTGGACGAGGTTGACGGCGAGGTGGCAGATTGGCTGGCGGAGGCGTTCGCGGCCGCCTCATGATGGTGCTGCTGTCCCGCTCCCGGGTCAGTGGCCCATGCCCAGGCCGCCGTCCACGGGAATGACAGCACCCGAGATGTAGGCGGCTTCCTCGCTGGAGATCCAGCGGACCACGTTGGCAACCTCCGTGGCCTCGGCAAATCGTCCTGCCGGGATGCTGGACAGGTAGTCCTTCTGGGTTGCTTCAGGAAGTTCAGCGGTCATGTCCGTGTTGATGAAGCCGGGGGCCACCACATTCGCCGTGATGCCGCGAGAACCCAGTTCGCGGGTCAGCGAACGCGCAATGCCCACCAGGCCCGCCTTTGAAGCGGAGTAGTTGATCTGGCCGGGGGCGCCATACAGGCCGGACACCGAAGAGATCAGGACCACGCGGCCCTTGCGCAGGCGGATCATGCCCTTGGAAGCGCGCTTGATGACCCGGAACGCACCAGTCAGGTTGGTGTCAATGACGGAGGTGAAGTCGTCTTCGCTCATGCGCAGCAGCAGGGTGTCCTTGGTGATGCCGGCGTTCGCCACCAGGACTTCCACCGGCCCGTGGGCCGCTTCCACTTCCTTGAAGGCGGCATCCACGGATGCCTCATCGGTGACGTCAGCCTTCACACCCAGGATTCCCTCCGGCAGCTTGGACTCGCTGCGGTAGGTCACGGCCACCTTGTCCCCATTGGCCAGGAACGCTTCGGCGATGGCCAGGCCGATGCCGCGGTTGCCGCCCGTGATGAGGACGCTGCGGGGGGCGGTGGCTGCTTCAGTCATGAAAAGGGCTCCGGATTTCTGCGGCAGTGGGCCGCGTAGAAGAGGGGTGATTTGGCTGACTTCGATCTTAGCGTCAGCCCCGGGCTTGGTTTGGGCACCACTGCCGTTGGTGAGAGAATTGACGTAAGCCTTTGGAGCGTGATCAATCACCGTGACCCTTGAAAACCACGCGGGACAATCCGCGCCTGGAGAACCCGGGCGGTTCTCCAGCGATTCGGAAGTCCACAGCATCACGGATGCCGCGGGAGCCCATTCCGAGGACATGCACCAGCGCATGGTCAAATACGCGCTGGCCATGGGAATCCGCTTGGTGTGCCTGATCCTGATCTTCGTGGTGGACGGCTGGCTTAAGCTGGTTATGGTCGCCGGAGCAGTGTTCCTGCCCTGGATTGCGGTTGTCATAGCCAATGGCAACGACAAGGCCGAGGGCCACAGCGACCTGCTGCTGGATTCTGCCCCGCTGGCCGAGATTGAGAGCCCGCCCGCTCCCACCCCGGATGACGAGCACGGCAGCGAGGTCCTGCAGGGCGAGTTGATTGACGACGACGAAACACCATCCGGGCAGGAGCGAAGGGCATCATGAGTATTTTTGACTTCGCAGCGGGAACCGATCCCACGGTGGCGGAAGCCGCTGCCATCTGCTCGCGGAAGGCGTGCCGAGCCCAGGCAACCTGGCAGCTCCAGTGGAACAACCCGAAGATCCACTCCCCCGAACGCCGCAAGACCTGGCTGGCCTGCGCAGACCACCGGGACTGGCTGGAGGATTACCTCCAGACCCGCGGGCTTTGGAAGGAAACTTTGCCGCTTGCGGGCCAGGGCGTGTCCGGTGCATTGGAGCAGGACAGCTGAATGTACCGTTTCCTCTTCTCCAGCAAGTGGCTGGGCTACCTCCTGCTGGCTGCCATCTTTGCGTCCGCCTGCGTTTTCCTGGGCCGCTGGCAAATGGACCGGCGCGCGGAGACCCTGGCGGAGATCAACCGTGTGGTGACAAACTACTCGGCCACGCCCATCCCCTTCTCTGAGGCCAAGGAACAGTTCAGCAACCGGTTGGACCCTGCCATGGAGTGGACGCAGGTGGAGCTGAAGGGCTCGTACCTCGCCGATGAGCAGCGCGTCGTCCGGAACCGGCCGCTGAACGGCCAGCCTGGCTATGAAGTGGTTGTCCCGTTCCGCCTCACCACCGGCGAAACCGTAGTGGTTGACCGCGGATGGCTGCCCATCGGTAACAAGAACCCAGGCAGCCCTGATTCGGTGCCCGAACCTCCTGCCGGTGAGGTGACCGCCGTCGTGCGTTTGAAGCATCCCGAGCCCGAACTGCAGCGTGGTGCGCCGGAAGGCCAGCTGGCTTCGATCGACCTCGCCGCCTATGCGGCCCAGCTCGGGCAGCCCCTGCTCACCGGTGCGTACGGCCAGCTCGCCTCCGAGACTCCGCCGGCGCTGGAGATGCCGCTGCCGTTCCCGAAGCCGTCCATCGAGGAGGGCACGCACCTGTCCTACTCGCTGCAGTGGTTCGCGTTCGGCGTGCTGATGTTTGTGGGCTTCGGCTACGCGGCCCGCCAGCAGGCCCGTAACGCAGCGATCGACGCCGAGGACGAGGCCGCAAGCACGGACGTATCGCTCGACTCGGGCAGCCCCATCCACTCGGCTGCCGCGGCAGCCCGCCGTCGTCCTTCCGCACCGCGCAAACGCAAGCACGCGACCTCGGAGGAAGAGGAAGACGCCCTCCTGGACGCCCAGGGATACTGACGCATGACGGAGTACGACGGCGGCCCGGTCGGCCGGGTGAGGTTGGCGTTGGTACGCTCCGGCGTGGGCGACACTGTGCGGACCTTTCCGGCCGGCGTCCCGACAGCAGCCGCGGCGGCGGAGGCTTTGGAATGCGACCTCGCGGCAATCACCAACAGCCTGATCTTCGACCTCAACGGAGAGCCCTTGCTGATCCTTGCCAGCGGCGCAGCCCGCGTGGACACAAAGCTGGTGGCTGAGCAATTGGGTGAAGGCCGAATCCGCCGCGCCTCCCCGGAGTTCGTCCTGAAGCACACCGGTCAGCATGTAGGCGGAGTAGCCCCAGTTGGCCACCCCGAAAAGATAAGGACCCTCCTGGACGAGTCGCTCCAGAAGCACGAGCTCCTTTGGGCAGGCGCAGGCGACCACAACTCAATGTTCAGCATCACCTACCGGCAGCTTCAAGAAGTAACCGAAGCGATCGAACTGAAGGTGCGTTGAAGCGTAAGGCTCCAGAGGCACGAGCGAAGCGGCGTAGGTGATTTATGTAGCGTGCGTCAGAGGCGACGAAGGAGCCAGCACGCGGGAATCACCTACGCCGCGAAGCGGACGTAAGGCAGGCAGCGGGAAGGCTTACGCCAGGGTTATCAGGTCCAGGTAATCTTCGTTCCAGTGGTCCTCGACGCCGTCGGGCAGCAGGACGACACGCTCGGGGTTAAGGGCTTCGACCGCCCCTTCGTCGTGGCTTACCAGGACGACGGCGCCGCTGTAGTTCTTGAGGGCGCCCAGGATCTCGGCGCGGCTGGCGGGGTCGAGGTTGTTGGTGGGCTCGTCCAGGAGCAGGACGTTGGCGCTGGAGGCCACGATGGTGGCCAGGGCCAGGCGGGTCTTCTCACCGCCGGAAAGCACGCCGGCGGGCTTGTCGACGTCGTCCCCGGAGAACAGGAAGGAGCCCAGGATGCCGCGCACCTCTGCGTCCTTCATGTCGGGAGCAGCGGACCGCATGTTTTCCAGGACGGTGCGCTCGACGTCGAGAGTCTCATGTTCCTGGGCGTAGTAGCCCACCTTGAGGCCGTGCCCGGCGATCACGTCACCGGTGTCGGGCTTGTCCACGCCGGCCAACATGCGCAGGAGAGTGGTCTTGCCCGCGCCGTTGAGGCCGAGGATAACAACCTTGGAGCCGCGGTCGATGGCAAGGTCCACGTCGGTAAAGATCTCCAGTGAACCGTACGACTTGCTGAGGCCTTCGGCTGTCAGCGGAGTCCTGCCGCAGGGCGACGGGTCCGGGAAGCGCAAGGCTGCCACGCGGTCCTGCTCGCGGACGGCCTCCAGCCCGCTCAGCAGGCGCTCGGCGCGCTTGGCCATGTTCTGCGCTGCAACGGCCTTGGTGGCCTTGGCCCGCATCTTGTTGGCCTGGTCGAAGAGGACCTGGGCCTTCTTCTCGGCGTTGGCACGTTCCCGCTTCCGGGCACGCTCGTCGGTTTCGCGCTGGGTGAGGTAGCGCTTCCAGTCCATGTTGTAGAAGTCGATCTGGGCGCGGTTGGCATCCAGCAGGAAAACCTTGTTGACGGTGGCTTCGAGCAGTTCGGTGTCGTGGCTGATCACGATCAGTCCGCCCTGGTGGTTTTTCAGGAAGTCGCGAAGCCAGGCGATGGAATCGGCGTCAAGGTGGTTGGTGGGCTCATCGAGGAGCATGGTCTCGGCATCCGAGTAAAGAATCCGGGCCAACTCCACGCGGCGCCGCTGGCCACCGGAGAGCGTCTTGAGCGGCTGGTTCAGGAGACGATCCGGCAGCGCGAGGTTGGAGCAGATAGCGGCCGCCTCGGCCTCGGCCGCATAGCCGCCGGCCGCCAGGAACTCGGACTCGAGCCGGTCATAACGGTTCATCGCCTTGCGCTGGACAGCGGCGTCCTCGCTGGCCATCTCTTCATGGGCCAGGCGGAGCTTGCCGACGGCGATGTCCAGGCCGCGGACGGACAGGATCCGGTCCCGCGCGAGCTGCTCCATGTCCGGGGTGCGGGGATCCTGGGGCAGGTAGCCGATCTCGCCGGTGCGGGTGACCTTGCCGGCAGCAGGGAGCCCCTCCCCTGCGAGAACCCGGGTCAGCGTGGTCTTCCCGGCGCCGTTGCGGCCCACCAGGCCGATCTTGTCTCCCTTGTCGATGCGGAAGCTCACCTGGTCCATCAGGAGCCGGGCGCCGGCGCGCAGTTCAAGATCCTGGACAGTAATCACAGCAGGTAAAGCCTTTCACAGAGGGATAAGCCGCGGCCCAGAGCGTCTGTGGTGGGCGTGGGCGGCAATGGCCGGAGAACGGCCCATCCAAGTCTACCGTCCGCGCCTGCGCTGTAGAACCGCAGGACGGGTGGGGTTGTACGGTTCCAGCTCCCGGGCGGCGATCGCGTTTCCGCCTGCACCATGTCGGGCAGGGAAACGAAGAACTGCCATACTCTGACAATGGCCGTCTACTTTGAGTGCACAACGCATACAAGCATGCCCAGGCCGGAGCTGTTTGACCTGGCCCGGAGCGTCGACGCCCATAAGGAATCGATGGCTGCGTCCCGTGAGGAAGCCATTGCCGGTGTGACCTCGGGCCTCATCTCGCTGGGCAACGAAGTGACCTGGCGGGCCTGGCATTTCGGCCTGCCGCTGAGGATGACAAGCCGGATCACCGAGCTGCAGGCACCCGAATATTTTGTGGATGAGCAGGTTCGGGGACCGTTTCGGCGGTTCCGGCACGTGCATGAATTCAGGGAGGATCCTGCCGGGACCACAATGGTGGACCGGATCGAGTTCGAGGCTCCTTTCGGACTCCTAGGTCGCCTAATCGAAAGACTGGTCCTGGCCCGCTACCTCCAGAAGCTCATCGAGGCAAGGAACCGTCACCTGGCCGCTGCGCCCACTCGCAGGCTTTAGCTGCGCGAAGTGAAACTGATCATGCCCAGGGCAGGCTCTTGAGCCGGGTAAAGAGGCGGTCGACGTCCCAGGCGGCAGTTGTGTTGGCCATGGCAACCAGGGCCAGCCGGTCCTCAGGGTAAATGCGCATGGCGTTCCAGAAAGCCGCCACCGGTCCCATAGTGTTCGACGAATCCAGGGCTGCGCGTGGCATCCGCCGGTTTGCGGAACCAGCCGATGCCATGGTCGAAAGGCTTGCCGGAGGCGTGGATAGTCCGCATCTCCTCGATGTCGTCCTGTCTCAGAACCGGATGCGGGTCCGTAGCCGCGGCAGCATGCGCCGCGGCTAGCCGGGAGGCGTCGGCAGCAGTGCCGACGAGGCCACCGTACGCGGCGCCGTTCACCAGGAGCGGGTTCAGGCTCGTGTAGCGTCCCACCTGCGGTCCACCACCCCTTTCGGCAGAATCCGGACCAGCACCGGCCGAAGGAGAGGTGCCGTGCGCATATATCCCACCGCACGGGGAGCCGCGCTGTTATAGCCGTATCCTGTCGCGGTCATGCCCAACGGGTTGAGCACCAGGTCCTGGACGCATAACTCCACGGGGCGTCCAGCGGCGGCCTCCATGACTTCGCCCGCCAGCAGGTAACCGATGTTGGGGTAGGCTGCCCGGCTACCAACCGATGTGTGTGGTGTCCCGTGGTTGCGGACGATGCGGGCCAGCCGGTTTGGGACTGCCGCGTGATGCTCGGGGCGATCCACCGCACCGGCAGGGGGTTGCCCAGTCCCGCAGTGTGGGTGAGGAGCTGCCTCGTGGTGGGTGACCGTGCCGCGGGTGTGGGCGGTAGCCACGGAGATAGGTGCCAATCGGGGCGTCGAGGTCGAGGAGTCCGTCGGCGTGCAGCCTCATTGCGGCTGTGGCGGTGGCGATTTTTTGGGGGGCTGCCCGCCCGGCTCCGGAAACGGCTGGTCAGCAGTATTCATGACTCAGAGTGGCAGCCAGGGCACCGGTTGCACCAGTGGTTTTGGACCAAACCGGTGAACTGAACGGCATTACGGCAATACCCTGCTGAACCACATCGAGACACCCTCCTAGCTGCCCCCAAGGTTTCCGCAGGTGGTTGCCAGCAGGATGATCCCAATCCGCGAATACAGGGAGACGACATGAATTCTCAATCAAGCCATTTCACTAGTCGAAGCCTCAGTCGCCGCCAGTTCGGATTGGTGCTGAGTGGTGGCGCTTTCCTGCTGCTGGCCGGCGGTACCTATGGCATTGCCGGGCGGAGTCGGGAGAACACAACCACGAGCGTGGCCACGGGATTTGGGTCCCTGGCAATTGTTCGGGCCGGACGCCTCGCGCGGCTCGATGCCCAGGGACAACCGGCCTTCAAGACCTTGGCGGCCGCTGCTTCGCACATGAAGGCCGGCGGCGCCGGAGGCGGTATGCGGATTCGGCGTGTCAGTACCACAACGCAGCCCAGCCCCGACGTTCACGGCCACGACGACGGGACGTTGAGAGACGCGGCGGGGCCGGAACCGCTGAACCTCACCTGGGCCGACGTCGTACTGCTCGAGGTGCAACTTCAGAATGCCGGGGCGGTGCCGGTGCTTTTCAGTCCGGGCCAGCTCCGGCTAAAGCTGGGTTCATCGGCGGTAACAGTCACGCCGCGTGATTCCGACCGCGACCCCGGCCCGATAGCACCACACAGCTCGGAGCACCTACTGATCAGCTACCTGGCGCCGCGTGATTCCCCGGAGCTGGCGCTGGACTACTCCGACGAGCAGCAGGACCGGACCTACCGGCTGGCGCTCCCGTCCCTTACTACGAACGAGGTCCGGTCATGAGCATACTGGACTTCCATATCAACGAGGGGTATGTGGCGATGGTGGACGGTTCCCTGGTCTACCACCGGGGCTTCGGCGAGCGCCGCACCATCGTGTCGGACATCAGTCCGTCCTTGTCCATGGGCCCGCGGGTCTTCACGGCTGCCGGAGACGTCGTGGCAAGCCGGACTTATCCGCTCACCGCTCCGCCGCCTCCGCACGGCAGGCCAGCCCCGCTGCAGCCTGACCCGGCAAATCCCGGACAGTACCTGGTGAGGAAGGAATACTGGGCCAGCTACTTTCCGGACCGGACCCTCATCGCCGAAACAGGCAGCACCATCCGGATTTTGGTGCACAACCATCTTTCGCAGGAACACGAACTCCGGTTCCATATCGCCCCTGCGGGCGGGGATAAGGGCACGGGCGCCATAGCTCCCGGAGCATCAACTCTCCTTGAGTTCGAAGCTCCCCCGCCGGGAACTTATCTGTTCTCGGACCCGGGCAATGAACCGGTGGAACGGACCCTTGGCCTCTACGGCGCGCTGGTGGTCATAGACCCGGCCAACGCCTGGCGGCTCGTCCCCGGCGGGAGCGAGTTCGAACGCCAGTGGCTGTGGTTGTGCCATGACGTGGATCCTCAGTGGGCCCGCATCGCGTCCCGGGGTCAAACGGTCAATCCCGCCTCAACGCCGGCCGCGCCCCGGTACTTCACCCTTAACGGGTACTCCGGCTTCCAGTCGCTGGCCGTTACCACCAATGAGGAATTCAACGAACTCCGGGAGCAGGACACGCTGCCCTCAGGCCACCCGCGCGAAACCGATGTGCGCAACTTCAGCGCCTCGCCGGCCCAGGGCGCCGTCCGCACCGGCCAGCTGATGAGGATGGTCAACGCCGGCATCGTGGACCACCAACTGCACTACCACGGTAACCACGTCTGGACAGTCCGTGCCAACGGCCGTGATTTCCCCCGCGAAGGTGGATCGGTCAGCCCGGAGGGTGACGTCATCCTGCAGCACTGGGAGGACACCATTCAGCTGGAGCCGTTGGACCGCAAGGAGTCAATGCTCCCCGTCCGGCGCCCACCCGAGGTGGTGGATCCGGTGTGGGACGCCCGAACCGAAGACTGGAAGTATCCGATGCACTGCCACGCGGAGCCCTCGCAGACCGCGGCCGGCGGACTTTACCCCGGCGGCCTCGTCGCTGATTGGGTACTGGCCGCGGGCACCAACCCAGAATCAGGCCTTCCGAGCACCACCGACGACGCCCATCACAAATACCGGAGCCAGGTGGAGTTTGCTTCGGACCAGCCTCACGAGGGAAGCCCGGAAACCAAGTTCCGCCAGCGCCCCGACGTCAGAATGGAGTTCGACTTCTTCAACAAGAAACTGAAACTCCCTAACGGCCCCGAACTTGAATTTTGGAGTTTCGAGCACGGCAAGTCAGGGCGGGGGCTCCCCGGACCGTTGTTGCGGCTGACGGAGGGACAACTGTTTCACGGAACCATCAAACCCAGTAAGAGGGTCCACACCATCCACTGGCATGGCATCGAACCTGATCCCCGGAATGACGGCGTAGGCCACACCTCCTTCGAAGTTACCGGCCACTACACCTATCAGTGGAGGCCAGACGTCGGCGAGGCCGGGAACCCCAACCGCGGCTCGGCGGGAACGTACTTCTATCACTGCCACGTCAACACACCCCTGCACGTACAGATGGGCATGTTCGGGCCCATCATCGTGGATCCGCCGGTCAACTCGACCACCCCGGCGCCGAAAGGAACCCGCCGCCACTCGACGGACGGCCCGCTGTACGACATCGCCACCGAGACGTTGATTGCCCCCTATTCGATCGACCCGCGTTGGCACGAACTGAACCATGCAGCCGGGTTGTCCGGGGACGACGCAGGCCTTAACCGCTTCGACCCCAAACACTTCGTTCTCCTGGGCGGCACCATTCCCACCAGACCCAAAGGGGACAGGGTATGGAGCATCAGCGCGATGCGCGCGAACGTTCCCCGGCCCGGCTACGCGCCCACCCTCGTCCGCATGGTGAATGTGGACTACTTCCCCACCCTTACGCGGTTTCTCGATGCGGCCGGCAAACCGGCTGAGATTGCCGAACTAATCGCCCACGATGGCCGCCCCTTCTGGAACACCCCCAACCCGGACGGTCCGGCGGTTCAGCCCGCGGTGGCTGGCCAGTCGCTGGTAACCAGCGTCCTTAAGTCGGGTGCTGCCGAGAAGTTTGACTTCCTGCTCCGCCCGCCGGCGGCAGGACGGTACACCATCGCGGTCGACTTCCTGCACTGGATTACAGGCCAGGTCCTGGCGACCCGGACCGTGACCGTTAACGCTTCTTGAAGGTCCCACACCATGTCACGCTGGTTGCATGGAACTGGAAGTGCTGCCCGGGCTGACGATCCCAGCGTCCGAACTCGACTGGCGGTTTTCGCGGTCGTCCGGCCCAGGCGGTCAGCACGTCAACACCTCGGACAGCCGGGTCGAACTCTCGTGGAACGTCAGGGAATCATTGGCGCTTTCAGACAGCCAACGGCTGATCCTGCTGACGCGTCTCGGACCACGCCTCATCGGCGGGGTAGTAACGGTGGCCGCTTCCGAGCGGCGCTCGCAGCTGCGCAACCGCGAGATCGCACTGGCCAAGCTCGCCGACCTTGTGGCAGGGGGCCTTGCTCCTGCTGCACCCGGCCGCCGGGCAACCAAACCTACCCGCGGTTCCAACCGCCGCCGCCTCGTCGCCAAGAAACTGCGGTCAACAACCAAACAGCAACGCAGGCGGCCGTCGGCCGAGTAGCGGACGGCGAGCGCTGAAGAGTTTGCGGAGCTGAAGGCGCAGGCGGGACTCAGGGAGGTAGCGGTTCGCCGCCAGCACAAGATGCCTTGGGCTTAATCGGCCGCGGCATGTTTGGCAGCTTGGGAGAATGAAGGCATGGAATTCAACCGGCTGCTGCAGATCCGGCGCATCTATGCGCAGCCTGCTGCCCTGGAGCTGCCCCGGGGCAAGGAGATCGTCGAACGCTGGCCGGACGCCGACGTCGTACTGGTGGAAAACCACTGGAATATCCCGGAGGTGCACGGCGATGAAACGAACGTGCCGCGCTGGTCCCGGATCAAGACGGAGGCCCTGGTCCTCGGCGTCAAGAAGGCACTAACCGTCAAGCCGAACGGCCGGTCAGCGGATTTCATTGCCCCCTCCACCGCGAACGGCTGCGCCATGGCATGCGCCTACTGCTACGTACCCCGGCACAAGGGGTACAGCAACCCGGTGACCGTGTTTGCGAACATCGACCAGATTGCCGGAGTGCTTGAGCGGCACGCCACCCGCCAGGGCATGAAGCTGGAGCCCAACCAGTGCGACCCGGACCTGTGGGTCTACGACATCGGTGAAAACAGCGACTGCTCCGTCGACGCGCTGATCAGCGACAACGTGGAGGATCTGGTCACCCTTTTCCGCGATCTGCCCACAGCCAAGCTGTCTTTTGCCACCAAGTACGTGAACCCGGCCATGCTCGGCTGGGACCACGGCGGCCGCACCAGGATTCGCTTCTCACTTATGCCCGCTGATCTGGCGAAGTCGGTGGACGTCCGGACCTCACCGGTGGGTGAACGCATAGCTGCAATCAACGACTTCGTTGATGCCGGGTACGAGGTGCACGTCAACTTTTCCCCCGTCATCATCACTGACACCTGGCTCAGCGATTGGGAGGACCTGCTGCGCCAGCTCGATGCCACCCTCACGGATGCCGCAAAAGCCCAGCTCGCGGCGGAAGTCATCTTCCTGACCCACAACGAGCGGCTCCACGAGGTCAACCTGGGATGGCACCCGCAGGCCGAAAAGGTGCTGTGGCGTCCGGACCTGCAGGAAGCGAAGGTCTCCTCCAACGGTTTCACCAACGTTCGCTACCGTTCAGGAACCAAAGGACGCTACGTGCGGCAACTTACGGCGCTCATTGAGCAGATCGCGCCGTACTGCCGGATCCGCTACGCGTTCTGAGGACGATCGCCTCCCCTGCCGGCGCCTGACATGCAGCGCTAAACTGGACCAATCATGATTGGTGCCCGTACCCGTCTTCTCGCCTGGCTCGTCGCCTTGGCGGCCTTCCTCGCGGGTTGTGTGCCCGCGATCGGCCTCGATGACGCCGATACCGGCCGCCCGATCCCGCCGTCCTCGGCACCTTCAGCCTCCGTCGACGTCGCCCTCCCGCCTCAAGGGACCCCCACCCCCACTCCGACGGCGGTTCCCGCGCCACCGCCTGTGCCCCAGCCGTTCGCGCTCAACCTCTATCAGGAGGGGGACTTCGTGCCGCAGTACACCTTCGACTGGTGTGTTGCAGCGAGCATCCAGATAGCGCACAACCTGATAGACGACACCGGCGGCGGCACGTGGGGCGACCGCGCCCACCAGGGCGAACTCTGGGACATGGCCCGGGCCCGGTCGTCCAACTCGTTCAACGGCGCCAACCCTTTGGGCTGGGCGCAGGTCCTGACCGAAGTTGGGATGGGGCCGTACTCCGTTGTCAGCGTCGGCAACTATGAGGACGCGCTGCAGACGGCGGCCCGCGCCATCGCTGACACCGGCAGGCCGGTGGGGCTGGTTATGTGGAGCGGTCGCCACGCGTGGGTGATGAGTGGCTTCGAGTCACTCGGCGATCCAAAGCAGTTCCCGGAGTTTTCGGTCACCGGCATCCGCGTCCTGGATCCGCTCTACCCGCACGGCAGCGGGCAGTGGGGTCCGTCGCCCGAGCCGAACAGCCTGCTCACCCCCGAGCAACTGGCTGCGCAATTCGTTATCCGCGAGCCGCGGCGCTGGAGCACCGACATGCCAGCCGGCTACCTGCTGGTGCTGCCGCGGGCCCAGGCCTGATCACGGCTTCGCTCCCCCGAGTTCTGCGCCCCGTTTGGCCGCGATATCTTCCACTGCCCGCGTCAGTGCCGCCATGGATGAAGGGCCGCCATGCCCTTCATCCTCAATGACGACAAGGCAGCTTGATTCCCAAAGCCGGTGCAGCTGCCAGGCAGTGACGACGGGGCCGCTGACGTCCCGCCGGCCATGAATCAGGTAACCGGCGATGCCATTGAGCTCGTGAATCCGCGGGAGAATTTCCCGTCCGGCGACGAGAAACCCGTCCCTGGCCCAGTAATGCGTCACCAGAAGAGCGAACGTCATACGCTCCCGCTCGTCTTCAAACAGGAGGCCAGGAAGCCAGCTGGGGTCCAAGGATATGTGCGTAGACTCCCAACGGTCCCAGGCCAGGGCGGCCAGTCGGGCGTCTTCGCGATCCTGGCCAGCCAGCCGGCGGGCGTAAGCCTCAACCAGTCGTTCACCCGGGGCTGCCTTGGCCGCATGCGCGAACTCAGCCCAAGCTTCAGGAAAGATGCGCCCGACATCCTCTGTGATCCATTGGATCTCTTCCCGGCTGCTTGTTGTCACCGCCACCAAAGCGATACCCAACACCCGCCGGGGATGTTCCAAGGCATAGGCGAGGGCAAGCGTGCTGCCCCAGGAAACTCCGGTGACGATCCACTTTTCTACGCCCAGGTGCTCCCTGACGGCCTCAATGTCTTCGATCAAAGTTTGGGTCGTGTTCTCCGACAGGTGGTCCAGGTCGTCCTGGGCAGCAGGTGTGCTCTTGCCACAACCGCGCTGGTCCAATCCGATGATGCGGAATCGGCTGTGGTCATGGCGTTGACGGTAACCGCCTCGACCAAGGGAACCACCCGGGCCGCCGTGAAGGTAAAGGACTGGAATGCCAGCAGGTTCGCCCGTTGCCTCCCAATAAATTCTGGCATGGGGCACGTTCACCCAGCCGGATTCTGTCGTTGTTTGTCCGCCCGTCACCTGCCCCACAGTATTCGACCTTGGACCGTACTGGACGTTAGCGCCTCCCGTACAGGAGTCTCCCTTGACAGGGCTGAAGCCCGGGGACTCTTATCGAGTACAAATGTGAAAAGAGAGGGGGTGGCGGCTAGCCCGCCATTCAAACTATCCCGGGAAATGAATCCCGCCTGCGGACGGGAGCCGCTCTCATGACGCTTGCCGGGCTGGCTTTCGTGGAGTACGCCGTCGTCTTCCTGGCATCCAACTTCACGGGCGCTTTCCTTGAGCTGGGCATTGGCCCCGACCAAGTGGACAAGGGGAAAGCTGAGGTCGAGGCCTTCAGCCCGGAGCTGTACCACTACATCAGCCATCTGCACATTGCGCTCAGCGGCTTCATCGCTGCAATAGGCCTGGCTATCACAGCCTTGTCCTGGTAGGGGGTGCGGAGAGGAGTGCGGTGGGCTTTCGCCTCAGCGGTAATCGTCCCACCGTCGGACTCGCAGTTGCCCTCCCCGCACATTACCCGTGGGGCCTGGCCACGCTGGGACTTCTCGGCCCGGTCTACCTCGCTATGCTCATTTTCCTCGCAGGTGTCGCGGCAGCCTACGGCGGAATGCGAGACCCTGCGATGAAACATCACTGACACACTTGCGGGTGCAACTGCAGTGGACGCTCATCCTTTTTGCTTGATCACAGTCCTCAGAGGGCAGAGAATGGTCCTGATTCCCACGTCAGCGGCTCAGCGCTCCTTCGGCACGTGGCGGCATGCGCTGCGGTGCCCTCCCTAACCGGAAAATCTAGGAAGCGGTACTGCTGATGAGCTCGCCTGGTTCTCGTAACGCTCCTCTGTCCCTCATCAAACATCATCCGGTGGCAGCGTTCCTGCTCATCGTCCTCCTATTGTCCTGGACTGGCCAGATCCTGTCCCTCTTGCTGCTGGGGGACATCCTGCCGGGAATCCTCGCCGAGCTGGTGATACTGCTGGGCACGGCCATCCTGGTCACGGGAGTCGCCGACGGCCGGCCCGCGGTCCGCGAGCTGTTCCGCCGGACGTTCCGGTGGAGGGTAGCTCCGGCGTGGTACGCGGCAGCACTGCTGGGCCTTCCCGCGCTAACGGCGCTCATTGCTGCAGCCACCGGAACGTTCCATCCGCCCGCCGCGGGCTGGGGGCTGTTGTTGGGCAACTATCTGCTGAACACCCTGATCATCGGCGCCCTCTTGGGCAACATCTGGGAGGAGCTCGCCTGGACCGGCGTGGTGCAGCACCGAATCATGGACCGGCGCGGACCTGTCATTGCCGCCCTGCTGACCGCCATCCCGTTCGCACTCATCCATTTACCGTTCGCCTTTGCCGAGAGGGGCTTCTCCGGCACGCCCTGGAGCGACGTTGCAATCTCCTGGCTGGTCCTGTTCCTTTTTGCCCCGTTCTTCCGCTTACTCATGGGGATCGCCTACCTGGGAACGGGGTACAGTCTGTTCATCGTGGGGCTGCTGCACGCGTCCTTCAATGCCTCAATGTCAACCAAGCTGGACGTATTCGACGGCGAGTGGCAGCAGATCGCCGCCTTGATCCTCCTGTTGGGAGTCATTGCCGCAGGCAACGCTTTCCGCACCTCCCGCTCAAAGCGGGCACCTGTCGGTGGGGGCCCCGACATTCGCACAGCACAGGATCCCGCCTAGTGCCCTTTGTCTTCCCCCGTTGCCTGTGAGCTAGGAGGAGGGATCGGTGTTGCGTTTCGTCGGCCGGTAACCGGCGAGTTCGGCGCGGACGTCGCCCTCCTCGTGGCTGCCCTTCTTTTTTCCGAATGGCAGCGCTTTGAGCAGCGGATGCACGATTGCCATGACGACGATGCCCCAAGTGAGCCCGATGACGGCTGAGCACAAGGTGTTCACGAGCCAGGCCAGGAAGCTGCCAACCACTGCGATCCCGGCGAAGGGGTGCTCGAGGACATGGACTATGTCATACGGACCGTGCCAGCCGAGGTCGTAGGCACCCTGCAGCATGATGTGGCCGCCGACCCACAGCATGGCAATGGTCCCGATGAAGGTTATCGCGGCCAGCACGGCGGGCATCCCCTTGACCAGCAGCTCGCCGAAGCGCTTGGCGCCCGCTGAATCTTTTGCGGCCAGGTGCAGGCCGATGTCGTCCATCTTGACGATCAGTCCGACCGCACCGTACACGAGTACCGTGATCACCAGGGCCACGACCACCAGGATAATCGCCCGGGACAACAAGGAATCTGCGGCCACCTCGTTCATCGAGATAACCATGATCTCGCAGGACAGGATGAAGTCGGTGGTGATGGCGCCCTTGATGACCTTGGCCTCGGCCTCGGGGCCGCGTTCAACCGCCGGGGCATCTTCCTCCGCGGTGTGGTGGCCGCGGAGCTTGTGCCAGACCTTTTCGGCGCCCTCGTAGCAAAGGTAGGTGCCGCCCAGCATGAGGATGAACGGGATGGCCCAGGGGACGAAGGCGCTGACCAGCAGCAGTGCCGGCAAGATGATCAACAGCTTGTTCCGGAGCGATCCCCAGAAGATCTTCTTGATCATCGGCAATTCGCGGGACGGGTCCGCCCCGGACACGTACTGCGGGGTGACGGCTGCGTCGTCGATCACCACGCCGGCGGCCTTGGCCCCCGCCTTGGCGGCCCCGGCGGCCACGTCATCCACTGAGGCGGCGGCTATGCGGGCCAGGGCTGCGACGTCGTCCAGCAGGGCGACGAGACCGCCGCTCACAAACCGCTCCCGCACTGCTCGAGGATGGACAGCTGGGCGTGGAAGCCTCGGTTTAGGCGCGTGATCGGCATGCTCAGATTATACGGTGGCGGGCAGCCCGCCGACGGGCAGTGGCGATAGCAAGCCCCGGCCGCGCCCGCCTCTGGAGGTATTTGATCCGCCTTGGTAGGTTTCGACGCATGGCCATCAAACTTGAGAATGTCGGTATCGCCGTTCGCGACCTCGAAGCCGCAATCGCTTTTTTCACCGACCTCGGGCTTACGGTCTTGGGCCGTGACACGGTCAGCGGGGAGTGGACTGACACTGCGGTCGGACTCGATGGCAACCATGCCAACATTGCGATGCTCCAGACCCCGGACGGCTACGGTCGACTTGAGCTTTTCGAATACATCCACCCCAAAGCTATCGAGTCGAAGCCAACCCGTCCCAATGACATCGGCATGCACCGTGTGGCCTTCTCGGTCGACGACATCGACAAGGCGCTTGAGATAGCGGCAAAGCACGGATGTCACCCGCTACGTGGCGTGGCAACCTACGGCGATGTCTACAAACTCACATATCTCCGCGGTCCCAGCGGGATCCTCGTGATGCTCGCAGAAAAACTGAAAACAGACTGATCCGGGTCCATTGGGAACCCTGGACAGGCGTCAGGGTCGCGGTGGCCGAAGTCTCCTCTGGAAGGTCCCATTAGGGAATTCAGGCCATGAAAGCCCCCAGAAAATGGGATGTTCAATGGATAGGTGCGGGTCTATTCTTCAACACATGAACGAACACACGGTTCCAAGCGAGGCCGGCGGGTATCTGTTTGAGTTCAAAGGGAAGCACCCCGTCGGTGAGACAGCACGTTGGGTAACCGGTGTCGGATTAGCTGGTGTCGGAGTAGCAATCGCGGTCATAGGAACCGCTTCAAATTCCTATTTGTCCACGCCCTTGGGAACCGCGATAGCAGTTCTCGGCGCCATCGTGCTCGTTATGTACGCCGCGGCGAAGAACAAGGCGAAGCCTCGGTCCGCGCCTGCCGGGATAGGAAAGCATCACATCAGTAGCGCAAGTAAGGTAACGGCGAAGGAATCCGTAGCAGCTGATCTTGTCCTCATAGCAAACCTTTATTCCCAGGGTGCTCTCACCGCAGAAGAATTTGTGGTGGCCAAACGTCGAATACTCGATACTTGACGCTTAGCCTCCGGCAGCGGGACTCAACTTGCAGAGGATCGGGTGGGAGGGGCGGCCAATGGCGGCCAGTTCCCCTGTCATCGACCTCCCATCTTTAGGGCTGACCGCAGCCAAGAGGTCTTTCTCGGTTTCTTGAGGCTTGGATGCAACTCCCGGTCCAGATCCGCGGACTTCACTTCCCATTCCTCCCACATTCCGAGCAGATCATCTGCGCGGTTACCGTGCCGGAACTCGGCCTCTTCAGCGAAGACTGGCAGCGCGTCAAGGAAGGTGATGTGCCGTCCGTCCTTCAGCTGGAGGTCCGGAATGAGTTCGTCCGGTCGTTCGGTAAGGACCCAGCCTGTGAACTTCCGTCCTTCGATGACCCCCCAATCCCCGGCGACGAAGACGCCGTGAGAGGCTGGGTGCGGCGTGGTGCTGCAAACCAGGCTCGTGATGAGATTGGCGAACGCTTCCCGCACCTGGGCGGAATCCTGCTTAATGCCCGTGAAGACTTCCACGGTGTGTGAATGGCCGCGGCCGCCGGGACCGGGAACGCTGATCCCGGCGGAGGCGTACAAGCTGACTCCCATCCTTGATGATGCCTTGGGCCAGTGAAAGATGCCCACCGTGTTGCCCTCCAACGAGGTCATCGTGCCGAACTCGGGTTCTGCACCGACAACGGACCTATAGTGCGCTTCCAGCTCGTCCAGATGTCTCACGGGGCCTCCACCCCAGCCAGACGATTAATCTCCGCTAACCGATGCAGCGTTATGCCCATCCCCTGCTCCCTGACTATTGGATGGTCCACCGACGGGTCGAGCTGGATGAACGGGACAACTCCCGGGTCCCTGCTATGCATAAGGCTTGGAATGGAGACGGTTGACTGCTCGTACGGAAGTTCGTTGCACACCCATCCGAACACTGGGGGCAGGGACGCCCGTGCCGGGTCTTCCCAGTGTTCTGCAATCTGTTGGATGCTTTCCTCACTGACTGAGGCCCATACAGACCAGCTAAAAACTTCACCAGGTGCATCGAGGATGGGGATTTCGATATGTCCTCTGAGGAAGTAATACCACTTCCCTTCTATTTCCAGGACGCACATGTCAGCGTTCAGTTCGCCTGCGTCACGTTCCGCCTGTGTTGCGTGCATCCAAGGATCTGGCCCCATGGGCCCGAAAACCGTTGCGAGTCCCTCATGTGGCTGTCCGCAGGTTCCGCATTCCCACTTGGCTTGACCGTCCACTAGCTCCCCCTAAAGTCTTGTGGCTCTCAACTGGTAGAGCCTACCCTCACACAACTTTCCCGCTTCATGGCATAACTCTCCTGCAACAACGCCGTAGTCAGCTGGACCCAGTGCCTGCACGACAACAATCGACGGCTATGCGAGCGTCACGAGGGAGCGCACTCCTACCTACCTCCGGGCCTAAAATCTGCTGTGCAGGCGACGACATCATTCGGCCGCCCGAGGCACACCTAGGAGCAGGGCGCATTCTTAGCCGTCATCTTGATGCAGCATTACGCGGGGGTTTAAGCTTCTGAGCTTCCAGCGGCGGTGGAAGCACCACAATGAGTAGCGTTGCGAATGGCCCGAAGAACATCGAGATGAAAAACCATGCAAGCCGGCTCCGCTTCTTCTGTTCGGCCAATCCGGCGTTGATCAGCGCGATCGCGAACCACATGCCGCCCCCATTGACATAGTTGCTATCCATGGGCCTACTCAACCAGCTTTTGCTCAAGTAGGTTCCGCGAGGTCCTCTTCACGCCGCAATATAGGTCGAATTAGTGGCGAAGGTCGCGTCCGCTGTCCTGATTATTATTCTCGAATCCATTCGTCGCGGTTCGAGTCTCGCTGCCATAGCTGCCGGGATCCAATCAATTCACGCGCTACATCCTGCAGCCAGTCCTTGCGCGCCCGTTGTGTCAGCGTCTGCCCTGGGTTTTTCGGTAGGGGGGGCGGGATCGTCGGCATGACGCCAGTCGATCGCCCACTGCTTACTTGGCGGGGTTGCAAGCACCATTGCATCCGGGGGGAGGCTATGAACTGTTCGGCGACCGGGGACAATGCCTCAGGGATCACCGGAAGTCCGGCCAGGACGTCCTCGCCGTCGGGCGGTTGCCAGTACCTTGCACTGTCAACGGACCGCTCAAGGGCCCCCCGCAACTGACTTTCCTTGAGGTCTGTGAAGTCCAAAGATCTTAGCCTCGACGTCAGCCACTCCAGGGATGGAGTAGGGTGCTTGGCCTGCACGCTATCGGAAGAAACAGCGGACAGCAGAACCCTCGATGTACCCCTGCCATTGTCAGTTCATAGCTCACCAGAAGACCGCGGTTCGAATCTCCCGATAAAGCTCCATAACCAAGTCAAGGCACAGGCGGCGGCCTCGAGGACCTTGCAAAAGCAGATCGTACTTGGCGTCACCAGATCATCCCCGCACCAGCACACAACCGATACCCGGTGAGTGGACCGTCACCGGCACGGTGGTGAGCGTCGGCCAACAAACACAGCAACGCGCAGCGATTTCGGGACGAATTTAGGCGTTACGAGCCTGGTGGTGCAGGTAGGCAAACAATAGGTACATGGAGGTTCTTGGAAGGCTTTCCGCCGGTCGGCGGTGACCAGCCGCCTTGCTTCCCGCCTTCTTATTCGGTCAGTCCAACATTCGCCAAACCAGGAGAGATGGTGACAGTCGCAGCCCCTGCAGCCGACTGCAACCTCGATATGGGGCCACTGCCCGGATTCACGTGAGTGTTACCGATGCAAGCGGTACGGAAGTTGTCCGCGCAACGGCCCCAATGACCGATGCCGGCGAATTACGTATACCTTCGCCGTCCCTGCAGCGATAGCAGCTGGCGAGGCGACCGTCACCGCAATGCCGCACGATATTGACTGGTGCGACGACACCGGCAAGAACGATCGAGCAGAAGGAACTGGGATCCTTGAGCCTGCCTCTTGCGCGACGCCGGTGAAGGCACTAACAATCACGCGTTAGCTAATCCAGCTCCGCGCGAAGAGGAACCCTGCACGGACACAATGAAGCTGAACCTGGACAAAGCGAATATTCTCATCAGGCGATGGCCACGTGCCTTCGGAGAACGTCTGGGATTTGTTCCAGCTATGCGCCGACGATGGCGTATTCGCCGTTCAGTTCCTTCGCCAGGCGTTCGATGTTCCGCGTCGGCGGTTGGCTCGTTGACATTTGGCTGAAGTCCACAACCATCCAATTCTTCCCGTAGACGAGGTGGACTTTGCCCTGATTCGTATCAGACAAGATCTGGTAGCTCTCCTGAAAAGCCTTCTGATCCCTGTAAAGGTCTATCTGCACATTTTCAAAGCACAGCTTCTGCGCTGACGTCAGCCGGACGCCATCGCCCATAGGAACAATCGGCTCACCAACAGGATCAGGCTCGCAGCCAAGAATGTTATCGACAGCGGCGTAAGCCTCATGCATGGAACCGAACCGAGGTAAATTTTCACCTCTAGGTTGGTCTTGGGCCCCACATCCTGTCAGCGGGACTGCTGCAAGAAAAGTAGCTACAGCGAAAACTGGAAAACGTTCGCGTTTTGTCACTTCTAAACCCCCAATTCTTAATGGCACTATTCCACAAGCGCGCAAACAGGTGAACCTAAACTTCACTAGTGCCTAATGCTCTCCCGCAAGGGCCTAATCTCGGACCTGGCCGGTGGCGGTCCAGCCGGGGACCCCTAAAGCGACGAAATACGGAACTGTGCCGAATAGCCACGCAGTCACACCTTCTCCTCTGATCTACAACTTCGGGGCTAATTGCCTTGTGCTGAGTGGCTAGGGATCCGCATGGGTCGCAAAGTTCCGGTGTCCCGGAACCCGGCACGGGAACCTTTACCGCGACATAGGCGGTCCAGCTACAGCGGCCTCTTCTAGTCCAGGACCCTAAGTGAGCGGAGCCTGAGTCCCGTTGCCTGGTGCTGATCCGTGAAAGCCCGAGCAACTAGTCGCGCAGATGCTCTCGACCCCTGCTCGCGATCACTCGGAGGCACAACATTTGGCTCCTCCGCAGTCCCCTTTTCCCATTGCTCGTTATAGCGCTGAATCGCCTCCAGATCGTCAAGCTCTACTTCCAGCGAGAACGTGAAGACTTCTTTGGGTGCCATACCCGCCATTCTGCATGAAAGCGAGGCCCAAGTGCCCGGGTTTGGAGGATGCGTTGGAGGAACATTGACCGGGACGCTCATGGACTTTAAGAGGTGCGTCGGATACGCCCAAAGAGTGTCCAACGCACTGGTCCTGCTGGCCGGCGACCACCCAAGGAGTGGTCGGCCGCCTCCGCTTTTTCCCGCAGTTGATTTGCCGGTTATGGGGCCGAACTGACCACTGAGGTCTGGACTGAGGTCCACGCGGTGGCTGTTCCAGCCGGAAAAGTCTCGCCGGCCGTCAGGGTGACCACCCGTTCTCCGATCAGCAGCCCGGTGGCTGAATCAATGATGATGTCCGTCCGTGTTCCTCTGTTCGGGTGCTCGATCACGATGGCGGTGCCTACCTTGCCGTCAAGGTTCGCTTCCCTGTCTACGACTATGACTCCGGAAATGAGCGCGGCCGCCTTATACAGTGCGGCGCGCAGGTCGGCCGGAACGACTCCGGTTCGCTGCCGAATTGCGTCCAGGAGCGCTTGGGGGTCGCGGGGCAGATTCTTCACGCCTTCCTCCAGGGACAGGCCGGCGAACAGCAGCCGCGGTTCTCCGTAGAAGTTCCCCCCGGTGCCCGCAGCAGTTCTCCCCTCCTGCTTGGTTCGCCGGCGTGGGACTGTTTACAGGCCGGCGAAGCCCAGCAACGGCTCTTTCTCCGAGTACAGATAATTGGGGATCTTCTTCCCGTCCTCAGTCTTCTGCCACTCGTAATAACCTTCGGCCGGGACGACGGCCCTGCGCTTCGCAGCGGCCTTCCGGAGGACGGCTTCTCCAAGATGACTCGCTCCGGGCATTTATCCGCTTGGCGCCGATCTTGATGTCCTTCGCCCAGGACGGGACCAGCCTCCACCGGGCAATGAGCAGATGCCGGTCAATGGTGCCCTCATCAAAACGTTCTGCAACGATCGGCACACTCTGGGTCGGTGCCACGTTCCAGCTCGGCGGCGGCGGACTCCCCTCGACCTCCTTCGCCTCAAGTGGCTCAGAAGGTCACCCGTGGCTTTGGACATCACAGATTCTTCTGGGATCAGCACCGCGACACGCCCAAGTCACTGTGGGCGGCCACGGTGGCGCTACACCCCTATGCGCGCCGGCTTTCCACGGCGGGCGGGTATGGAAAAACTGACGGACGTGTCCGGCAGTTTCGGTATCTTATCTATGGATCGGTGATCAGGTTGTGGGGTGCCGTGTGCGGCGAGAACCGCTCTGCGATCATAAGAGGGGTGAGAAAGTTGACGGTGCGATGGATCATGCCGCTCGCGACCGTGTTCGTCGTCGTCGGGCTCCTGATTGGCATGGCGTGGTTCTTCCAACGCTCGCTCATTTATTTTCCCGACCGCGGTCAGCCACGCCCAGCCGCCGAGCTGTTGCCCGGAGCCCAGGAAGTCACGCTCACGACGAGTGACGGCCTCGAGCTCGGTGCCTGGTACGTGCCAGCGGCAGTCGGCTGCCGCGCGAACGTGCTCGTCGCACCGGGGAACGGCGGCAACCGGGCTTATCGGGCAGGGCTGGGACGAGCGATCAGCGAGCTCGGGTTCGGCGTGCTGCTCTTCGACTATCGCGGTTACGCGGCGAATCCCGGATACCCGTCCGAGGACGGTCTCGCGCGCGATGTCCGCGCCGCTCGCGAGTTCCTGACAGGTGAGGCAGGTGTACCGGCGGGCTCGCTCGTCTATTTCGGGGAGAGCATCGGCGCAGGGGTGGTTACGGAGCTCACCACCGAGCACCCTCCAGCCGCGATGCTGCTGCGCTCACCTTTTACCTCGCTCGCCGACGTCGGCCGGGCAGCCTACGGCGTGCCGGTGGGCTGGATGCTTCGCGATCGCTACCCGGTACGCGAGAACGTGGTGCGAGCGGACATCCCGATTGCCGTGGTCTACGGGAGCGCAGACACCATCGTGCCCGCACAGCAGAGCCGGGATGTGGCCCAGGCGGCCCGGAATGCTGGAAACTACGTCATCGAGGTGGAGGTAGCGGCGGCGAACCACAACGATGCAGCACTGATCCTGGGTCCAGAACTCGTCGGAGCCCTCGTCGACGTGGCTGGCCGCGGCGGGGCGACCGGGTGCCCGTGACTGCTCAGGACGCCGAGTACACGCGCGTTTCACCGGTGCTGTCCTGATCACACCCCAGGGCTGTGAATCACAGCGATAGTGGCGGCATTTTCATCGTCACCAAACTAGATCGCCTCGCCCGCTCGGTGCGGGACGTTTACCAAATTGCTGACGATTTAGCCGCACGGGAAGTCAAGCTCAGTATCGGCGGCTCCGTTTACGATCCCGCCGACCCCATGGGCAAGCTCCTGTTCAATGTCCTCGCCATGGTTGCCGAATTCGAAGGTGACCTCATCAGGCTTCAAACAAGGGAAGAGATGAAAATTGCCAAGGCGAAAGGTCGGCTAGGGGGAAAAAGCTCAAGCTTTCCACCAACCAGGAAGCACTCCTGGTCCAATTGCAGGGCAACGGCGAACACACCATGTCCGAGCTGGCGGAGCTGTTTTCGGTGGGACGCTCCACTGTTTAGCGCGCACTCGACCGTGCCCGTATTAAGGAAGCAGCCGCAGAGGCCACGAGACCCAAGCCCGACCTATAGTGCAGCGCAAATCAAAGCACGATTGTGCCCAGCAATCAGCGCTGGGTGCCGGGCTTAGTAGACCCCCTACAAAATAGGGGCCGTCGCACCGCAGTAACGTCGGCAGTACATTAGATTCCGCTTGTACAACCCCGACAGGACCGCCATGAGCAACACTGACACTGCCGTCAAAACCACCTTGAACACCGGGCGCCGCCGCTGGAACGCCACCGACCTTGGGCTGATCGCCGTCTTCGCCGCCCTTGTCGCCGGCGCAGCATTGGTGCCCGGCCTGGCCGTCAACGGCTTCGGCGTGCCCATCACCTTCCAGACCCTTGCCGTGATGCTCACCGGTCTGGTGCTGGGCCCCGGAAGGGGCTTCGCCGCCGTCGGACTCTACGTCCTGCTGGGCCTCGCAGGCCTGCCCATCTTCAGCCAGGGCCGCAGCGGCCTGGGCATCCTTGCCGGCCCTTCCGCCGGCTACATCCTCGCCTTCCCCATCGCCGCGGGCGTCGTGGGCTGGCTGGCCACGGTGGTAATCCGCCGGACCACCAAAGCCCGGGCCTTGTGGCTGTTCCTGTCCGCCACTTTCACCAGTGTTGTGTTTGTGCACTCACTGGGCGTCGCGGGCATCGTCCTGAACACGAAGGCCACCCTCGAACAGGCCTTCCTGAGCGACGTCGTCTTCTATCCGGGAGACATCATCAAGAACATCCTGGCAGCAGTCATCGCCGTCGCACTCCACCGCGCCTTCCCGGACATCCTGGTGCGCCGCGTCCGGCGGAGCATCACCCAGCCTGCGAAGGCCTGAGGACCGCCCCATGCCCGCAGTGACCTTTGACCAGGTAACCGTCGCCGTCGAGACGGACCACGCCCCGGAGCCCAAAGTCCTCCTTAGCGAGGTCAACCTCCGGCTCGAGGAACGGCGCATCGGCGTTATCGGCGCCAACGGCTCCGGGAAGTCCACCCTGCTGCGCCTGGTCAACGGCCTCGTCCAGCCCACGGCGGGCACGGTTTCGGTCGACGGCGACGATACAGTCCGTGCCGTCCGCAAAGTACGGCGGAACGTAGGCTTTGTCTTCACCGATCCCCTGTCCCAGCTGGTGATGCCCACAGGCCGGGAGGACGTGGAGTTGTCACTCCGCCGCGCTGTCAAAAACGGCGCCGAGCGGCGGAACCAGGCTGAAGCAGCACTTGAACGTTTGGGGCTCCTGCACCTGGCGGACCAGAGCATCTATGAGCTCTCCGGCGGCGAACGCCAGCTCATGGCGCTCGCCGCCGTGCTCGCGGTAAACCCCGCGGTCCTGGTTTTGGACGAGCCGTCCACCCTCCTTGACCTCCGCAACCGTGAGCTCCTCCGCCGGACCCTGTCCGGACTCGACCAGCAGATCATCATGTCCACCCATGACCTCGACCTCGCCCTGGAAATGGACCGGGTGCTGGTCATCGAACAGGGAGAAGTCGCGTTCGACGGCGGCCCGGCGGAGGCCGTGGCAGCGTACCGGGCGTTGTGCATGGACGGCTATCAAGCCCAGGGACCGGCCAGCCGATGAGGGGCCACGGCTTCCTCCTGGCCAACTATGTGCCGGGCCACTCCCCAATTCACCGGGCACCGCTGGCGCTGAAGTTCCTCCTGGTCTTCAGTTGCGGGCTGGCCTCGTTCGTCATCGTTGACTGGCGGGTTTCGCTGGCAGTACTGGGCGGGCTTGCCGGCCTCTTCCTGCTGACGGGCGCCGGCCTGAAACGCCTCTGGGCTGCCGTCCGGCCGCTCGCCGCCGTTCTGCTGGTCATCGGACTTTTCCAGTGGTGGCAGCTCGGAGCACCTACCGCTGCCCGGATCGTACTGAACATCCTCGTTTGTGTGGTGGCGGCGTCGCTGCTGACCGCCACCACACCGGTGCAGAGCCTGCTGGACGGAGTGGTCAAAGCGGCCACCCCCTTCCGTCGGTTCGGCGCCGACCCCGAGCGGTTCGCCCTCACCATCGGCATCATGCTGCGGAGCATCCCCTACATCGCGGGCACATTCGCCGACGTCCGTGATTCCGCGCGTGCGCGGGGGCTGGAGCGCAATCCCCGCGCCCTGATCCTGCCGGTGTTCATCACCTCCGTGGCCTTCGCCCGGCAGACGGGCGAGGCGCTCGCCGCCCGCGGATTGGGCGATGCCGAAGACTAAGCTCCCGGGAGAGTGCCTCAGAGGCGCTCGTATTGCAGCAAGGCGGCGGTACCCATTCCGCCGGCGATGCTGATCATTGCCAGCGCCAAGCTCCCGGGCGTTCCGGTCTTCCGCGCCTGGGCCAGCAGGCGGGTCACCAGCACAGCACCCGACGCTCCGTACGCGTGCCCTAAAGCCAACGCGCCGCCGTCGAGGTTCACCCGCCCGGCGTCGATCCCCAACTCGTCAAGGCAGGCAAGCGTCTGAGACGCGAATGCCTCGTTGAATTCCACCAGGTCCAACTCGTCAGCTTCCACGTCCGCGGCCGTCAGCACGCTGCGGGCAGCAGCGGCGGCGCCGACGCCCAGCAGCTCGGGATCCACGCCCGCCGTCCCCGTGCCGAGCACCATCAGACCGTCAGTGGCGCCCGTTTCCCGGGCCCGCTGCAGCGAAGTGATGACGACGGCGGATGCAGCGTCAGCGTCGAAGCAGGAGTTTCCGGCCGTGACAGTTCCCCCGTCCACAAAGGCGGGCGGGAACCGCGCCATCACCGCCGCGCTCAGGCCCCGCCGTGGCCCATCGTCCGCAGCAACAGTACCGCCAGCTATCTCCAGCGGGACCAGCTCGCCGTCGAAATTTCCGGCTTCCGCGGCGGCAAGAGCCAAGCCGTGGCTACGCAGGGCGAAGGCATCCTGGCGTGCCCTGCCTACGCCGAACTTCCGCGCCACATTTTCTGCGGCCACGCCCATGTCCGGGTCGCCGAAGGTGTCCGGCACAAACTGTGCCCGCGCGTAAAACTCCGGCCCGCCGTCGTCGTTCCGGTGCGCGCGCAGGGGCGCGGTGCTGGTGCTTTCCACTCCACCGGCCAGATACAGGGGGTTGCCGCCGGCAGCCACCAGCCTTGCAGCCAGGACGATCGCGTCCAGACCGGAGCCGCACTGGCGGTCAACGGTGAGGCCTGGGACCGTAACCGGCAGGCCGGCCTCCAGCAGTGCAAGCCGGGCCACGTTTCCGCCGCCGCCCACCGCGTTCCCGATCACCACATCCGTGACGGAGCCCGGATTTATTCCCTGACCCGCCACGAGCTCGCGCAGGACGGGCGCCAGCAGCTTGTGCGCGCGCGGTTTTCGCAAAGATCCGTTGGTGCGGCATACGGGGGTGCGGCGGGCCGCAACGATGACAGGCTGGCGGTCCGGCGGAAGGAGCTCAGGCGCCAAGGTTCCGGATCCTCTGGTCCCCCGAGCTGATCCAGTCCAGCAGCAGGTTCCGGCTGATCTTCCCGCGGTCCGTAACGGGGAGTTCGGTGACCGCATAATACTGCAGCGGCCACTTGTCGCGGGCCAAAATATTGTCCAGGCCCGCCCGCAACTGGGTGGCAGTAACAGCGCCGGCGGACGGGACTACCCCCGCAACCACCCGCTGTCCCCGCAGGTCATCCGGCATCCCGGCCGCCACCGCGGCGGCGACGCCGGGCACCGCGGCCAGCGCCAGTTCCACCTCGTGCGGGTACACGTTCTTGCCGGCAGTGAGGATCATGTCCGAGCGGCGCCCCAGGATGTGGAGCTCCCCCGCCTCCAGGTAGCCCTGGTCCCCCACAGTGCACCATCCGTCGAAGGACCTTAATGCGTGGCCGTCGTCACCCCAGAGGTAGCCGTTGCTGACCATGGGGCTCCGCACGCAGATGTTGCCGGCGGTCCCGTCCGGAAGGGCGCCGCCCGAGTCATCGAGGATCCTGACGTCCACGCCAGGAAAGGGGCTCCCGATGCCGGTCCCGCCCAGGGATGCCTCCTCGCCCGCAGCCAGGCCGGCCCCGGACACAAAGCTCAGCTCCGAAGCGCCGTAGTACTCGTAGATGGTGGCGTTCGGGGCCCAGCGTCGGGCAGCTTCGAGGGTCCGCGCATCGAGTTTAGAGCCGGCACAGATAATGCTGCGAACCCCGGAGGCGTCCACGCATCCTGTCAGTCCGCGCTCGCTCAGCATCCTCAGCATGGTGGGTACCAGCACAAGCCTGGTGACCCGGTCGTACGAGATGGCTGCGTGGACGGCGCCGACGTCGAACGTGTCAAGGGTCTGGAATTCTGACCCAGCGTAGAGGCACTCGGCCAGGGCGTAGAGGTTAAGGCTGGCTGCCAGCGGCCCTGGCGCCAGGGTGACATCGTCCTGGCGCAGCCCGAAAAACTCGATGGACGCGTCGAAGGACTCCTGCCAGGACCGGCGGGACCGTGTGAAGGCCTTCGGGACGGTGGTGGTGCCGGACGTCAGACCGATGAGGAACGTGGATTCCGGCGTGCCGTCCGCAAGTACATCGTCCGGGGACACCGCGGCGGGCTGCGCCGATGACTCAATGCGGCGGACGACGTCCTCCTGCAGCGGAGCAGGCCAAGTGGGGTCGACGACGGCGCACTGTCGTCCCCCGGCCAGCGCAGCGGCGAATTTGACGGCGAAGCGGACTGAGTTGGCTTCACAGAGCGCGGTGACGGCCTTCGTTTCCGCGACCAGGGCAGCAGAGGAATCACGGAGCTCCGCCCACGTGAGGTGTTGACCCGCGACCACGACGGCGGCGTCGTGCGGCCGTTCGTCGGCCCAGCGCTGGATTCTGTTGAGGAAAGGCATCGGATCAACTTTACCGGCCGGCACGGATTGAGCTTCGGGTCCGCGGGTAATGTGACTTTATGAGTTTCAACGACAATGTGCAGCTGGATCCTTCGCAGGTCCAGGACCGGCGCGGCATGGGCCGCGGAGCAAAGGTTGGCGGTGGCATCGGCGGCGGGCTCATCCTGCTCATCGCCGCGCTCCTGGGCGTCAACCCGCAGTTGCTGGAAGGACTGGCAGGAGCAGGTCAGGCGCCGCAAAGCCAGGGCACCGCCCCGGCCTGCGAAACCGGGGCCGACGCAGACGCCCGCGTGGACTGCCGCATCACCGGCACCGTGAACAGCCTGAACGCGTTCTGGCCCGCCTATCTGCAGCAGTACAACGTGCGGTACCCGCAGCCGGAGACGGTGATCTTCGAGCAGGGGGTCAACACGGGTTGTGGCGCGGCTTCCAGCGCTGTTGGCCCGTTCTACTGCCCGGCCGATACCACCGCCTACTTCGATCCCGGCTTCTTCCAGGAGCTCGTGGACCGGTTCGGCTCCTCGGGCGGTCCGCTGGCGCAGGAGTATGTGGTGGCCCACGAGTTCGGGCACCACATCCAAAACGTGCTCGGGAACCTGGACCAGGCACAGCAGGACCCACAGGGCCCGGAGTCCGGCGCTGTCCGCGTTGAGCTTCAAGCCGACTGCTACGCGGGTCTGTGGGCCAAACACGCCTCAACCCAGCCCGGCCCGGCAGGCCAGCCGTTCCTGGAGGCCCTGACACAGCAGGACCTGAACGACGCACTGTCCGCCGCTTCGGCCGTCGGCGACGACCGGATCCAGGAGGCAGCAACCGGCCGGGTCTCCCCCGAGGCCTGGACCCACGGCTCCAGCGAGCAGCGCCAGCGGTGGTTCTACAAGGGCTACGAAACCGGCGACATCAACCAGTGCGACACCTTCTCCGCGCCCACGCTTTGAGGTGGGCCCACACCGGCAGGGTTCCCTGGCCGAGCTTGCGAGGCTAGGGGGCGGTGGGGAACGACGACGGCGGGTCACCTTCCCCGGGAAGGTGACCCGCCGTCGTCGTACTTTATTTAGATGTTGAAGCCGAGGGCCCGCATCTGGTCCTTGCCGTCGTCGGTGATCCGTTCCGGACCCCATGGCGGCATCCAGACCCAGTTCAGGCGCCAGTCGTCAACAACGCCGTCCAGGGCCTGGCCCACCTGCTCCTCAAGAACATCGGTGAGCGGGCAGGCGGCGGTGGTCAGGGTCATATCGATCAGCAGCGCGCCGTCGTCATCGGAGTACTTCAGGCCGTAGAGCAGGCCGAGGTCCACAATGTTGACGCCGAGCTCCGGGTCGATGACATCCTTCAGCGCCTCTTCGATGTCCTCGAGGCTGGTGCGGGACGCGTCGATTTCGGTCATGGCGAAAGTCCCTTACTAGGCCTGTGCGGCGACGGGTGCAGCGGCGGCGCCGGCGCCCTTCGCGTAGCGGTCGTAGCCTTCTTCTTCCAGGCGGTCGGCCAGCTCGGGGCCGCCTTCCTCAACAACCTGGCCGTCCACGAACACGTGCACGAAGTCAGGCTTGATGTAGCGCAGGATCCGCGTGTAGTGGGTGATGAGCAGCGTGCCCATCTTGCCCTCGGCGTGGGCACGGTTGACGCCCTCGGACACAACCTTCAGCGCGTCAACGTCCAGCCCGGAGTCCGTCTCATCCAGGATGGCGAACTTGGGCTTGAAGAGTTCCAGCTGCAGGATTTCCACCCGCTTCTTCTCACCGCCGGAGAAGCCTTCGTTCACGTTGCGCTGTGCGAAGTCGGCGTCGATGCGGAGCTGCTCCATGGCAGCCTTGACGTCCTTGGTCCAGGTGCGCAGCTTGGGGGCTTCGCCGTCGATCGCGGTCTTGGCCGTGCGCAGGAAGTTGGTCATGCTGACGCCGGGGACCTCCACCGGGTACTGCATGGCCAGGAAGACTCCGGCGCGGGCGCGCTCGTCAACGCTCATCTCCAGGACGTCTTCGCCGTCAAGGGTAATGGAGCCGCTGGTCACGTTGTAGCGCGGGTGGCCTGCGATGGTGGAGGCCAGCGTGGACTTGCCGGACCCGTTGGGGCCCATGATGGCGTGGGTTTCGCCGGTCCGGATGGTCAGGCTGACGCCCTTCAGGATTTCCTTGGTGCCCTGCTCCGTCTCAATGCTGACGTGCAGGTCCTTGATCTCAAGAGTAGACATGTGTCTTGTTCTCCTCTGCGCCGAGCCTGGCGGCTGCGGTGCGGTCTCTGTCTGGAAGTTGGTTCGTAATTCTGTGGTGCTAGCTGAAGTTGGGGGTTTCGGCGCCGTTGAGGATGTTGGTGAAGTCCACATAGACCTCATCACCCCGGATCTCGACGGCGAACACCGGAACGGGATCGTAGGCCGGCAGCTGGAGCGGTTCCCCGCTGCGCAGGTCGAACTGGGAGCCGTGGCCCCAGCACTCGATGGCGCAGCCCTCCACTTCGCCCTCGGACAGGGAAATGTCCGCGTGCGAGCAGGTGTCACCGATTGCGTGGATCTCCCCCATGGAGTCCTTGACGATCGCCACAGGGTAGTCGTCGATCAGGATCCGCAGCGCCTGCTTCAGCTGGATTTCATCCACCTTGCAGACAAGCTCGCCCTTTGGCTGGTCAGTCATCTTTAAGCCCGTGCCCCGTTACCTCTAGTTGTCCGTCAGTGCGAGTTCATGCTCAACAGCCTCGGTCAGCCGCTCCTCGATGGAGGGGACCTTGATCTGTTGGATGATCTCGTTCAGGAAGCCGCGGACCACGAGGCGGCGGGCAACCGATTCCGGGATGCCGCGGGCCATCAGGTAGAAGAGGTGCTCGTCATCCATCCGGCCGGTGGCGCTGGCGTGGCCGGCACCCTCGATAAGTCCGGTCTCGATTTCGAGGTTGGGCACGGAATCGGCACGGGCGCCGTCGGTCAGCAGCAGGTTGCGGTTGGCCTCGTAGGTGTCGGTGCCCTCTGCTTCCTTGCGGATCAGGACGTCACCAACCCAGACGGCGTGGGCGTTGCGGCCCTGCAGTGCGCCCTTGTACAGCACGTTGGACTTGCAGTTGGGTACTGCATGGTCCACGAACAGGCGCTGCTCCAGGTGCTGGCCGGCGTCGGCGAAGTACAGGCCGAACAGCTCGGCCTCGCCGCCGGGGGCGGTGAAGCGTGCCGACGGCGTGACGCGGACCAGGTCCCCGCCGAGGCTGACCATGACGTGCTTGAGCTTGGCGTCGCGGCCGATCTTTGCCTGCTGGGAGGAGGCGTGGACGGCGTCGTCGTTCCATTCCTGGAGGGAGATAACCGTCAGGCTGGCGCCGTCTTCAACGATGATCTCAACGTTTTCCGATACAACGGCGGATCCCCTGTGGTTCAGGACAACAACTGCCTTGGAGAACTTTTCCGCCACGATCACGAGGTGCTGGGCGGCTGCCTCGAGCGAGGTGCCTTCGATGTCGACGGAGATCTCCGTCAGGGCTTCGAACTCAGCCGGGATGGTGACGACGGTGGCGCCGGCGAAGTTTTCCCAGGCGTTGGCTGACACGCGGTCCTCGGGGATTCCGGCGGTACCAATCCGCTGGTCGTCGCGGTTGACGCTTTCCACTGTGACCTGCTCGGGTCCGGTGACCACCACGGTGGGTGCCGCGCCGGAGAGGACCTCGGAGTGCAGGCCGCGGAGCCGCTTCAGCGGGGTGAAGCGCCAATCTTCCTCCATGCCGGTGAGCGGCTTGAAGTCGGCAAGCTTGTAGGAGGTCAGCCGGCCGGCACGTGAGCTGTCCGGGATGCCAACGCCGCCGCCGTGGGAGTGGCTCTTGGCCGAAGCACCCGCAAGGGGTGCCTTGGAGCCGGCATTGATCGGCGAGAGGCTCTCGCCTTCTTCGGTGAAGCCGTCGATGAACGGCTGGGCTGAGGGCGCGCCGATGCGTGCCTTTTCAGTAGTGATTTCAGTCATCGTTATCCGACGGACCCTTCCATCTGCAGTTCAATCAGGCGGTTCAGCTCAAGTGCGTACTCCATGGGGAGCTCGCGGGCGATGGGCTCGATGAAGCCGCGGACGATCATCGCCATGGCTTCGTCTTCGCGCATGCCGCGGGACATCAGGTAGAAGAGCTGCTCTTCGCTGACCCGGGAAACAGTTGCCTCGTGGCCCATCACAACGTCGTCCTCGCGGATGTCGATGTACGGGTAGGTGTCCGAGCGGCTGATGGTATCAACCAGCAGAGCGTCACAGCGGACGGTGTTGGCGGAGTGCTTGGCCCCTTCGCGGACCTGAACCAGGCCGCGGTAAGCTGCACGGCCGCCGCCGCGGGCCACCGACTTGGAAATGATGGAGCTCTTGGTGTTCGGCGCAATGTGCACCATCTTGGAACCGGTGTCCTGGTGCTGGCCCTCGCCGGCGAAAGCGATGGAGAGGGTTTCGCCCTTGGCGTGCTCCCCCACGAGGTAAACGGCCGGGTACTTCATGGTGACCTTGGAGCCGATGTTGCCGTCGACCCATTCCATGGTGGCGCCCTCTTCGCAGATGGCACGCTTGGTCACCAGGTTGTACACATTGTTGGACCAGTTCTGGATGGTGGTGTACCGGACGCGGGCGCCCTTCTTCACGATGATCTCCACCACAGCGGAGTGCAGCGAGTCCGACGTGTAGATCGGCGCGGTGCAGCCTTCGATGTAGTGGACGTAGGAATCCTCGTCCGCGATGATCAGGGTCCGCTCGAACTGGCCCATGTTCTCGGTGTTGATGCGGAAGTATGCCTGCAGTGGAATGTCCACGTGGACACCCTTGGGGACGTACACGAAGGAGCCGCCGGACCAGACAGAGGTGTTCAGCGAAGCGAACTTGTTGTCGCCCACCGGGATCACGGTGCCAAAGTACTCCTGAAAAATCTCCGGGTGTTCCTTCAAGGCGGTGTCGGTGTCCAGGAAGATGACACCCTGGCGCTCCAGGTCCTCACGCAACTGGTGGTAAACGACCTCGGACTCGTACTGGGCGGCGACACCGGAAACCAGGCGCTGCTTTTCGGCCTCGGGGATGCCCAGCTTGTCGTAGGTGTTCTTGATGTCCTCGGGCAGCTCTTCCCAGGTGGCAGCCTGCTTCTCCGTGGAGCGGACGAAGTACTTGATGTTGTCGAAGTCGATGCCGGAGAGGTCTGCACCCCAGGTGGGCATCGGCTTGCGGTCGAAGTACTTCAGGCCCTTCAGGCGCAGGTCGAGCATCCACTCCGGCTCGCTCTTCTTGGCCGAAATGTCCCGGACCACTTCTTCGTTGAGCCCACGGCGTGCGTTGGCGCCGACGTCGTTCTTGTCAGCCCATCCGTACTCGTAGTTGCCGATGCCGTGAAGCTCGGGATTCTTTTCCAGAATCTCCGAGATCACAGTGTTTTCGGCTACCGCTTTCTCTGATAGTTGGTCCGTCATCACGGCCTTTCTTGCTGATGGTTGTTTACTTCATTCAGGCTGGCGGGGGCTGCCGGGGACCTCAGGGGTCCTTGGGCAGACAGCCTGCCTGTGGGTATATGGGTGGTGCAGACGTGCCCGCCGCGGGCCAGTGTGGAGAGGCGGCGCACGTCCACACCTACCAGCCTCGAGAACACTTCGGTCTCCACGTCGCAAAACACGGGGAACCGGGCGGCGAGCTGTTGGATGGGGCAGTGGCCCTGGCATAGCTGCACGCTGGAGAGTGCCGCCGGGAGCGGGGGCTTGGCCTCGATGGAGGCTGCCGAGGCCACGAAGTTGTCGCGGCTCAAGGCGTCCGCCAAGGCTTTGGCGCGGTCGGTGATGTCCGGGCCCGCCTTCGCGATTTCCGGGGCGTAGCGGCGTTCCATCTCGGCGAAGCGCTCGACGGCGAATGCCCGCACTGCGTCCGGCCCGGCAACTTTCTGGAGCTGCTGGAGCGCAAGTGCGGCAATATCCAGGTAATCGTTGCCGAGGCTCGACTGGCCCTGGGAGCTGAGGACATAGCGCCGTGCGGGACGGCCTGCCCCGGCGCCGGCCTTTGCCACGCGCTTGACTTCAATAACGCCTGCACGGGATAAATGGTCCAGGTGCCGGCGAACCGCCGCCGGAGTGAATCCCAGCAGGTCGCCGAGTTCAGCGGCGCTGACTGGCCCCTGTTCCAGGACGGCCGAGAGGACGCGGTCCCGGGTGCGCTCATCGGCGTCAGCCACCGGACCGGCGGCCAGGGGGCCGCGGTCTGCGGGAGCCGGTGAGGTCCCGTGCCCGGCAAAGGGCATAGCAGTAGCATTGCTCATGGAATACACAACACAATCATGTCGTAATTTACTCCCTCGCTCCAGTAAGGGCAGGCTGACCTCAGCAGAGCTGCGGAGTTTTTGTCCAGATCTGCAGGCCTGGCCACTGCGGAAGTCCTCATACCTGGACAAAAACCCGTGGAGGTCCCTGCCGCGCCGCCGAAGGACGTCGGAAAATACTACATCCCGTAGAATATTCGGGTGCGATCCCCCCAATCCCCGGTTCTGTCCATCAGCGGGCTAGTTAAGGATGTAGGCCCGCTTGCAAGCCTGGACGGAAAAATGCTCCGGGTGGTGAGCGGGATCTCCCTTGTCGCTGAGCGCGGCCAGGTTACGGCCCTCCTGGGCGCAAACGGTGCCGGGAAAACCACCACACTCGAATGCGCCCAAGGCCTTCAAAAAAGAAGCGGCGGCACCATCTCCCTGTTGGGCCACGACCCCGCAACGGCAGGGGCGGAACTGCGCTCCCGCGTGGGTGTGATGCTTCAGGACGGCGGGCTGCCGCCGCCGTCCAGGCCTGTTCCCTTGCTGCGGCACATAGCCGGACTCTACGCACGGCCCTGGCCCGTGGATGACCTCATTGAGCGGCTGGGCATCGACGCGTTCAGCCGGACCACCGTCCGGCGGCTCTCCGGCGGGCAGAAGCAGCGCCTGGCCCTCGCCGCTGCGCTGATCGGCCGGCCGGAAGTCCTGTTCCTCGACGAACCCAGTGCCGGCTTGGACCCGCAGTCCCGCCAACTGGTGTTCAACCTCATTTCCGAGCTACGCGACGCCGGGATGGGCATCATCCTCACCACGCACCTGATGGACGACGCCCAGCGGCTGGCCGACTACGTTTACATCATCGACGGCGGCCGCAACGTGGCCGAGGGCACCGTCCAGGAACTGCTCCAGCGCAGTCCTGCCTTGGAAACAGGGGCCGAGCACATCCGCACACTCGAGTTCGAAGCGCATCCAGGGCTGGATTTTGCCGGGCTTCTGCCGGCCGGCATTGCCGTCTCCGAGACCCGCGCGGGCAGCTACTCCGTCACGGGCAGCCTGACTCCCGGCCACCTCGCAGCACTGGCACGATGGTGGGAAACGCATAACATCATGCCGGCTTCCATGACCCTGCAAGCGCGTAGCCTTGAAGACGTCTTTCTGGATATTTCGGGAAAGGACATCCGATGAACGGGACAGCGCCGGGCGCTGCCGGCGCCACTCCAGGCAATGGTCCAAGCACCACCCTGGGTGGCGTTTCAGGCCGGCAGGACCCCGCCTCCCTGCTGCGCCGCGTTCTGCTGCAAGGCAAGTACGAGTCTTTGGCCATGCTCCGGAACGGCGAGCAGCTGATCCTGGCTGTAGTGCTGCCGCTCCTGGCGCTTGTCGGCCTGACCGTGACGCCGTTCCTGGACGGGATGGGGGCCAGCCGCATTGACGTTGCCTTACCCGGGATCCTTGCCTTGTGCGCCATGTCCACGGCATTCACAGGCCAGGGCATCGCCACCGGCTTCGACAGGCGCTATGGCGTGCTGCGTTTCCTTTCCACCACTCCCCTGGGACGCGGGGGGCTGATCGCCGGCAAGGCGCTTTCGGTCCTGGCCGTCCTCTGCCTGCAGGTGGCTGTGGTTGCTGTGGTGGCCCTGTCCTTGGGATGGCAGCCGCAGGCAGCCGCCTGGATTCCCGGCCTGCTCCTCCTGGCACTGGGCGCCGCCGCCTTTACCGCGCTGGGCCTGCTGGTGGCCGGGACCGTCCGGCCGGAAGCCACGCTCGCCATCACCAACCTGCTCTGGATCCTGCTGGGCGCACTGGGCGGAATCGTCCTCCCGGCGGAACGCCTGCCTGCCGGTGCCCAGGCAATGGTGGAGTTACTGCCCTCCGGCGCGCTGGGTGAATCCCTGCGCGAGGCTTTCCTTGCCGGCACGCTGAATGGCGGCGCCACCCTCATCCTGCTGCTGTGGACCGTCATTGCCGGGGCAGCAGCCATCCGTTGGTTCAAGTGGAATTGAGATATCCGTGAGCACGGCCGCACGCCTCCCCCAGTTTGTTAACCGCCTGTCGTCCCGGCTGCCCCGCACCGTGGACGTCAGGGTCCGCCGCCTGGCGGTTGCCTCCCTGATCGGCCAGACCCTCCTGGTGGTCACCGGCGGCGCCGTGCGGCTGACGGCATCCGGCCTGGGCTGTCCCACGTGGCCGCGCTGCACGGACACTTCCCTGGTAAACACACCGGAAATGGGTATCCACGGGTTCATCGAATTCGGTAACCGGCTCCTTACCTTCGCCCTTGCCGCCGTCGCAGCCCTGATGCTGGTGTACCTGTGGAACCTGCGCAAGGAGCGCCGGGACCTTTTCCTGCTGGCACTGGGGCTGCTGGCCAGCATCCCGGCCCAGGCCGTGATCGGCGGCATTACCGTACTGACGAACCTCAACCCCTGGGTGGTGGGCCTGCACTTCCTGGTCTCCATGGCGCTGGTGGTGTTCGCCACGCTGTTGGTGAACCGTGCCTTTGGCCGGACGGGCCGGTTCCGGACCGTCTCCCACCCCGCCCTGCCGGGTGTCATGCGCCCGGTGACGGCCGCCGTCGCGCTCTTCTCCGCGCTTGCGGTGATGCTCGGCGTGGTGGTGACCGGGGCCGGTCCGCACGCTGGCGACGCCGACGCTCCCCGGAACGGGCTGGACTGGGACCTTTTCTCCCACATCCACGCCGTTCCCGCCTACCTCATCACCGCTGGAACATTGGTGGCACTCGCACTGGTGTTCCTGCGCCGGATCAAGGGGTCCTTCCGCACCGCCGTCCTGGCACTGCTCGGCGTGACACTCCTTCAAGGCGTCATCGGCTTCACCCAGTACTACAACGGCATTCCAGCGCTGCTGGTGGCCGCCCATATGCTGGGTGCCGCGCTGCTGATGGTGGCTGCAACCAACGCCTGGGACATCGCCCGGTCCAGCCCCGTGGAGTAGTTCCGCCCGCTTCCCAATCTGCAATGCCAAGCGCCCCGGTTCCTTGCGAACCGGGGCGCTGGCATCTGGCGGCGTGGTTCCTGCTGGTCAGCCTGCACGCGTCCCCGCAGGGACGGGTCTTCGCGGGGCCTGGGCAGGGTCGAGGAACTGGATGCCGGCTCGCTCAGTGACCTGGCAGCCGAACTCCTGGACCAGCCCGGCAACGGCGAGGCCCGCGGCGGGTCCGCTCACCTGAAGGCTTCCCGGACTCCTTAAACGGGGCAAGCCTCCCCCAGCAGAACCGGGAGAGGCTTGACGTGCCGCAGGATGGCGCCTTTAGCCCGCCATAACCGCCGGCCCGATGAACGGATCAACCGCCAGGGCAATGAAAAGCAGGGTGAGGTAGCTGATGGAGCCGTGAAAGACCTTCATGGCCCGCTTGTCGGAGATGTCCTCACGCTGGGCCCGGTTGTACAGGGAATGGGACTCGTACAGGAACCAGGCGCCTGCCAGGACGGCGGTGGCCGTGTAGACCCAGCCGGCTCCGCCGGCGGGAATCATCAGCAATGAGCAGGCCACCATGGCCCACGCGTACAGGACCACCTGAACGGAGACCACTTTGGCGCCGGCGATGGCTCCGAGCATGGGGACCTTGGCGTTGCGGTAGTCCTCGCCGTAGCGCATGGACAGGGGCCAGTAATGCGGAGGTGTCCAGAGGAAGATCACCATAAAGAGAATGACGGCGGGCCATTCCACCGAGTTGGTGACAGCAGCCCAGGCAATCAGCACCGGGAAGCAGCCGGCAGCACCGCCCCACACGATATTCTGCGCGGTACGCCGCTTAAGGATGATCGTGTAGATCACCACATAGAAGAAGATGGCCCCCAGTCCCAGCCAGGCGGACAGCGGATTGGCTCCGAACCAGAGGATGGCGATGGCGGCCGCGCCCAGGAGCCAAGAGAAGACCAGCGCTTCACGCGGCGTCACCTCACCGGTGACCAGCGGACGGTTTTCGGTACGGTGCATCAGTTTGTCGATGTCGCGGTCGATGTAGCAGTTGAACGCTCCGGCGCTGCCGGCGGCGAAGGCGCCGCCCACCAGCGTGGCGAGGATGAGCCCGATCGAGGGGAAGCCGCGCTCCGCGTAGATCATGGTGGGAAGGGTGCTGACGAGGAGCAGCTCAATCACGCGGGGCTTGGTGAGGGCAAGATACGCCTTGGCCTTACGGGCAATCCCGGCGCTTGTTGCCCGGGATGCGTTCAGCGGCGTATCTGTTGTGCTCACGGTGGCAGTCACCCGTTCTGTTGGCAGTTCTGTCTGGCTGTCCAGCTGTGTCATGAGGCCCGCCCTTCGGAGCGTCGGCGGAACCGTAATCACCGATCCTCGCCTTGGCCGGGAGTCGCGGGAGCTAAAAAAGGTCCGCCACCCGGCGCTGGCCTCCAAATATCATACCGTGCCGGTCCCGTCCCAACGGCCCGTCATTTTGGTGCTGATGATCGCTCGTGCATCGATTCGAGCAGATTAACTCACCCTCACTTCAGAAGGATTCACATAAGGCGAAATTGCGTCCAAAACGTGAGATTTCGGCCTCCCGCAGAGTGGAATAGAGCTAAGCTGTCACCAGATCAGCACGCAGCAAGGAAGCAGTGGAAAACGCGTTCCAGGACTGGCCAGTGGCTGAGTGAAAAGATCAACGTTTCGATGGTGAACGGCTGGTACACACCGCAGCGGGCGCCACACAGCGTGCCTTAAAACGGATCCGGTGTGCCATCTGCCATCAGCACAGAGAGGGCCCGGTTTTCGTGCCACATTTGGAAGAGCAAGAACTGTCTTGGACCAGCCTGGACGAGCGCGCGGTGGATACCATTCGCGTGCTCGCAGCAGATGCCGTGGAGAAGGTGGGCAACGGCCACCCGGGAACGGCAATGAGCCTGGCGCCGGCCGCGTACCTCCTTTTCCAGAAGCTGATGCGGCACGACCCGCGGAATCCTGACTGGCTGGGCCGTGACCGCTTTGTCCTGTCCCCGGGCCACACCTCCCTCACCCTTTACATCCAGCTCTTCCTTTCCGGTTACGGCCTGGAGCTGAAGGACCTGGAGGCGCTGCGGACGTGGGGTTCACTGACCCCGGGCCACCCCGAGTACAAGCACACCGCCGGCGTGGAGATCACCACCGGCCCGCTGGGCCAGGGCCTGGCGTCCTCCGTCGGCTTTGCCTACTCCCAGCGCCGGATGCGCGGCCTGTTCGACGCCGACGCCGCCCCGGGTACCAGCCCGTTCGACCACACCATCTGGGTCATTGCCTCCGACGGCGACCTCCAGGAAGGCGTCACGGCTGAGGCTTCCTCGCTTGCCGGCCACCAGGAACTGGGCAACCTCGTGGTGGTGTACGACGAGAACCACATCTCCATTGAGGACGACACCGACATCGCGTTCACCGAGGATGTCCTCAAGCGCTACGAAGCCTACGGCTGGCACGTCCAGCGCGTGGACTGGACCAAGACCGGCGAATACAAGGAAGACGTCCAGGAGCTCTACTCGGCGCTCCTCGCGGCCAAGGCTGAGACGTCCAAGCCGTCCATCGTGTCGCTGCGCACCATCATCGGCTACCCGGCCCCCAAAAAGCAGAACACGGGCAAGATCCACGGTTCTGCCCTTGGTGCAGAGGAAGTCGCCGCACTGAAGGAGGTTCTGGGCTTTGACCCGGCCAAGTCCTTCGACGTGGACCAGGACGTCCTGGCCCACGCCCGCGCCGTGGTGGACCGCGGTGCTGCCGCCCGCAAGGAGTGGGAAGAGTCCTTCAACGCCTGGCAGGCGGCCAACCCCGAGGGCGCGGCCCTGCTGCAGCGCATCGAGGCCAAGGAACTGCCCAACGATGTTGACGCGGCCCTTCCGGTCTTCCCGGCCGGTAAGGACGTCTCCACCCGTGCCGCCTCGGGCAAGGTCCTGAACGCCCTGGGCCCGGTCCTGCCCGAACTGTGGGGCGGGTCTGCCGACCTTGCAGAGTCGAACAACACCACCATCGAGGGCTCGCCGTCGTTCGTTCCGGCGTCGAAGCAGACGGACGCGTGGAAGGGCAACCCGTACGGCCGTGTGCTGCACTTCGGTATCCGCGAGCACGCCGCAGCCTCGATCGTCAACGGCATCAGCCTGCACGGCCGGACCCGCGCGTTCTCCGGCACGTTCCTGATCTTCAGCGACTACCAGCGGCCCGCCATCCGTCTTGGCGCGCTGATGGGTGTGCCGTCCCTGTACGTTTGGACGCACGACTCCATCGGCCTGGGCGAGGACGGCCCCACCCACCAGCCGGTGGAACAGCTCGCCTCGCTGCGCGCCATCGTTGGCCTGGACGTGGTCCGTCCCGGTGACGCCAACGAAGTAGCCGTGGCCTGGAAGACGATGCTGGAAAACCACTCCAACCCGGCCGGCATCGTCCTGACCCGCCAGAACATCCCCACCTGGGAACGTGGCGAGGGCGAGGCCGACGGCGACACGTTCGGTTCCGTTGCCGGCGTCGCCAAGGGCGGCTACGTCCTGGCCGAAGCCGCCAAGGACGGCGCCACCGTCCCGGCCGACGTCATCCTCATCGGCACCGGCTCCGAGGTCCAGCTGGCCGTGAAGGCCCGCGAAGCCCTGCAGGCCGAAGGCATCGCCGCCCGTGTCGTCTCGATGCCCTGCGTTGAGTGGTTCAACAAGCAGGACGCCGCCTACCGCGAGTCAGTGCTCCCCGCGGCCGTCAAGGCCCGTGTGTCCGTCGAAGCAGGACTGGCCCTGGGCTGGAAGGAATTCGTCGGCGACGCCGGCCGTTCCGTCAGCCTTGAGCACTACGGCGCTTCCGCGGACTACAAGCGCCTCTTCCAGGAGTTCGGCATCACCGCAGAAGCAGTTGCTGCGGCCGCCAAGGACTCCCTCGCAGGCCTGCAGGCCTGAAAACCCGATTTCCTAGGAGATATAGAACAATGACTACTCCCACCCAGCAGCTCTCCGACGCCGGAGTTTCCATCTGGCTTGATGACCTTTCCCGCGGGCGCCTGGACACCGGCACCCTGGCCAAGCTCATCGAAGAGAAGAACGTGGTCGGTGTGACCACCAACCCGTCCATCTTCCACGCCGCGATCACAACCAGCGCCGACTACGACGGCACGATCGCAAAGCAGGCAGCAGCCGGCGCGTCCGTCGAGGACACCATCTTCGAAATCACCACCACCGACGTCGCCGACGCCTGCGACCTGTTCGCACCCGTCGCTGCAGCCACTAATGGCGTGGACGGCCGCGTATCCATCGAGGTTGACCCGCGCCTGGCCTGGGACACCGCCGGCACCATTGCCGAAGCCAAGCACCTGTACAAGAGGGTCAACAAGGACAACGTCCTGATCAAGATCCCCGCCACCCTTGAGGGCCTCGAAGCGATCACCGCCACCCTGGCGGAGGGCATCAGCGTCAACGTGACCCTGATCTTCTCCCTGGAGCGCTACCGCGCCGTCATCAACGCCTTCCAGTCCGGCCTGGAGCAGGCCAAGGAAAACGGCCACGACCTCTCGAAGATCCACTCCGTGGCCTCGTTCTTCGTTTCCCGCGTGGACTCCGAGATCGACAAGCGCCTCGACGCCCTGGGCACGGACGAGGCAAAGGCCCTCAAGGGCAAGGCCGGCCTGGCCAACGCCCGCCTGGCCTACCAGGTCTACGAAGAGCTCTTCTCCACCGAACGCTGGGCCCTGCTCGCTGAAGCGGGCGCACTCCCCCAGCGTCCCCTGTGGGCCTCCACGGGCGTGAAGGATCCGGCCTACCCGGACACGCTCTACGTCACCGAGCTCGTTGCCCCCGGCGTGGTGAACACCATGCCGGAGAAGACCCTGGACGCCACCTTCGACCACGGCGTCATCACCGGAGACACCGTCACCGGCACCTACACCGAAGCCAACAACACCCTGGACGCGCTCGAAAAGCTCGGCATCTCCTACAACGACGTCGTCGCAATCCTGGAATCCGAAGGCTTGGACAAGTTCGTGGCCAGCTGGAAGGAACTGCTCGGCGACGTTGAGGGCGCCCTCGCCTCTGCACGGAAGGCTTCCTAACCGACAATGAGCACACTCAGCTACGAAGCCACAGGTGCCGCACAGCAGGCACTGGAACAGCACCTCCCCGCCCTGGTGGAGGACCGCATCGCCACCCGGATCTTCGCGAAGGACCACACCCTGTGGGGCCCTGACGCGGAAGCAGAGTCTGCCATCCGCCTCGGCTGGATTGAGGCGGCCACCGTCTCCCAGCCGTTGGTGAAGGAGATCCTGGAACTCCGCGACGCCCTCCGCGCCGAAGGGGTTACCCGCATCGTGCTGTGCGGCATGGGCGGGTCCTCGCTGGCTCCGGAAGTCATTGCGGGCACCGCCGGCGTCGAGCTGACTGTGCTGGACAGCACGGACCCCGACCAGGTCCGTGCTGCCCTGGCGGACCGGCTGGCGGAGACCGCGATTGTGGTCTCCTCCAAGTCCGGATCCACCGTAGAGACGGATTCGCAGCGAAGGGTCTTCGAGAAGGCGTTCAATGACGCAGGCATCGACGCCAAGAGCCGCATCATCATCGTCACGGATCCGGGTTCCCCGCTGGACAAGGCCTCCCGTGAGGCCGGCTACCGGGCCGTCTTTAACGCGGACCCCAATGTCGGCGGCCGTTTCTCCGCGCTCACCGCGTTCGGCCTGGTGCCCTCGGGCCTGGCCGGGGTGGACATCCAGGCCTTCCTGGATGAGGCCGAGGAGGCCGCCGAGGTCCTGAACGACGACGCACCCGAGAACATCGGCCTTGCGCTCGGGACCGCGTTGGGCGGAACCAGCCCGCTGCGCAACAAAATCGTCATTGCCGAGGACGGCTCGGGCATTGTGGGCTTCGCCGACTGGGCCGAGCAGCTCATCGCCGAATCGACGGGCAAGCTGGGCACCGGCGTCCTGCCGGTCGTGGCCGGACCCTCTTCGCCCGAGGTAACCTCCGGGGCCGAGGACGTGCTGGTGGTCCGGCTGGTGGCCCCGGATGCCGACGTCGAACTCGGTGAAAACCAGGTTGCCATCGCTGGTGGGCTGCCCACCCAGATGATGGTCTGGGAGTTCGCCACGGCCGTCGCCGGGCGCCTGCTCGGTATCAACCCGTTCGATCAGCCCGACGTTGAGGCAGCCAAGGTGGCGGCACGCGGCCTGCTGGACGCGCAGCCGGAACCCACCCCCGCAGCTTTCGTCGACGGCGCCATCGAGGTCCGCGGCGGCGAGTGGCTGAGCGATGCGTCAACGGCCGAGGAAGCAGTCCGAGCTTTGCTGGAAACACTCCAGCCGGACAGCTACCTGAGCGTCCAGGCCTACTTCGACCGGCTGGCGTTCGCGCAGCTCGAGGGCATCCGTGATGAGCTTGCCGCCGTCTTGGGCCGCCCGGTTACGTTCGGCTGGGGGCCGCGGTTCCTGCACTCCACCGGTCAGTTCCATAAGGGCGGCCCCGCCATCGGTGTGTTCCTCCAGGTCACAGCTGCTTCGGCCGAAGACCTTTCCATCCCGGAGCGTCCCTTCACGTTCGGTGAACTGATCGCCGCGCAGGCCGCCGGTGACGCCCAGGTCCTGAGCGAGCATGGCCGTCCCGTGCTTCGCCTGCACCTGACCGACCGCGCTGCCGGTGTGGCACAGTTGCAGGACATCATTGCTGCGCTGTCCGCCAGGTCAGCCTCCGTTACTGAAAGCTAAGGCACAGAAGCAACATGCCAGAAACTGAATACGGCAGGACGTCCGGGGCGCGCCCCGGAAAGCCGCTGCGGAATCCGTTGCGGGATCCGCGTGACCGCCGCTTGAACCGGATCGCCGGTCCGTCGTCGTTGGTGCTCTTCGGAGTCACCGGTGACCTTGCCCGCAAGAAGCTCATGCCGGCCGTGTATGACCTGGCCAACCGGGGGTTGTTGCCGCCCAGCTTCGCGCTGGTCGGTTTCGCCCGGCGTGAGTGGGACAAGGAGGACTTCGCCGCTGAGGTAAAGGCCTCGGTCCAGGCCTACGCGCGGACGCCTTTTGATGAGGCGGTGTGGAACCAGCTGTCCGAGGGCATCCGCTTTGTCCAGGGTGAGTTCGACGACGACGGAGCGTTCGAGCGGCTCGGCGAGACCATCAAGGAACTCGATGACGTCCGCGGCACCCGGGGGAACCACGCGTTCTACCTCTCGATCCCGCCGAAGGCGTTCGAGCAGGTCTGCCGCCAGCTGTCCAAGCACGGCCTGGCGCAGGCCGAGGGCGACAAGTGGCGCCGCGTGGTGATCGAAAAGCCGTTCGGGCACGACCTGGAATCGGCCCGGAAGCTGAACGACATTGTCGAGTCGGTATTCCCGGCGGACGCGGTGTTCCGCATCGACCATTACCTGGGCAAGGAGACGGTCCAGAACATCCTGGCGTTGCGGTTCGCGAACCAGCTGTTCGAGCCGTTGTGGAACGCGAACTATGTGGACCATGTCCAGATCACGATGGCCGAGGACATCGGCACCGGCGGCCGGGCAGGGTATTACGACGGCGTGGGCGCGGCCCGCGACGTGATCCAGAACCACCTGCTCCAGCTGCTGGCGCTGACAGCGATGGAGGAACCCATTTCCTTCAACGCCGATGACCTGCGTGCGGAGAAGGAAAAGGTCCTCGCCGCCGTCAAGCTCCCCGATGACCTGTCCACGCATTCTGCGCGGGGCCAGTTCACCGGCGGCTGGCAGGGCGGCGAACAGGTCCAGGGCTACCTGGAGGAAGAAGGCATCCCGGCCAATTCCACCACCGAAACGTTCGCCGCGATCCGGGTAGACATCCACACCCGCCGCTGGTCCGGTGTGCCGTTCTACCTGCGCGCGGGAAAGCGCCTGGGCCGGCGCGTGACCGAGATCGCGGTGGTGTTCAAGCGCGCACCGAATCTGTTGTTCCGTGACCACGGTGAGGATGACTTCGGCCAGAACGCCGTGGTGATCCGGGTCCAGCCTGACGAGGGCGTGACCATCCGTTTCGGGTCCAAGGTTCCTGGCACACAAATGGAAGTCCGGGACGTGACCATGGACTTCGGCTACGGCCACTCCTTCACCGAGTCGTCCCCGGAGGCGTACGAGCGGCTGATCCTGGACGTACTCCTGGGCGAGCCGCCCCTGTTCCCGCGGCACGAGGAAGTGGAGCTGTCCTGGAAGATCCTTGACCCGTTCGAGGAATACTGGGCCACCCTGGACGAACAGCCCGAGCCCTACGCCCCGGGATCGTGGGGCCCGGCCAGTGCTGATGAGCTGCTGGCCCGTGACGGACGAACCTGGAGAAGGCCATGATTGTAGATTTGCCGGACACCACCACCTCGAACGTTTCCAAAAAGCTGATGGCCCTGCGTGAGCAGGGCGGCGTGATCGCCCTGGGCCGGGTGCTCACCCTCGTGGTGGTCACCAAGTCCGGGCTTGAGGAAGAAGCGATCGAGGCAGCCAACGAGGCCAGCCGGGAACACCCCTGCCGGATCATCGTCCTGGCCGACGCCGGGGCCGACGCCGCGGACAAACTGGACGCCCAGATCCGCGTGGGCGGCGACGCCGGGGCCTCCGAGGTCATCGTGCTGCGCGGCTACGGCCAACTCGCCCACGAAAGCGAATCCCTCGTCGCCGCCCTGCTGCTCCCGGACGCACCGATTGTGGCCTGGTGGCCGCACGGCGCACCGGAAAGTGCCTGCGAAACCTCCATCGGCCGCATCGCGCACCGCAGAATCACCGACTCCGCCAACGAACCGGACCCCCAGGCAGCGCTGGAGAACATCCACGCCACCTACCGGGCCGGGGACACGGACCTCGCCTGGACCCGCCTGACCAACTGGCGGATCCAACTCGCCGCTGTCCTGGACCAGGTGGACTCCTCGCCCGTGACCGCCGTCGCGGTTGAAGGTGCCTCGGACTCCCCGAGCACCATCCTCCTCGCGGCCTGGCTCACCCTCACTCTGGACGCACCGGTCACCATCGTGGCGGACCCGGCCGGGACCGGCATCCGCCGCGTCCGCCTCACCCGCCCCGGCGGCGACGTGCAACTCTTCCGCCCGGGACTGTCCGTGGCCGAACTGACCCAGCCGGGCCAGCCTGCCCAGCGGATCTCGCTTCCACGCCGCAGCCTCCGCGACTGCCTTGCAGAGGAGCTGCGCCGTCTGGACCCGGACGAAGTGTTCGGCGAAGTGATTACTATGGGACTGCCACGTACCAATCTAAGGAGCGTCCGACCCAGTGAGCGTTGAGCCAAGAGTAAGCATTCATCCTGATTCGTCCGTTCTGATGGCGGCCATTGCGGCGCGCCTGATCACCAAGCTTGTTGATGTCCAGGACAAGTACGGTGAAGCTACCGTGGTCCTGACCGGCGGCACGGTGGGTATTGGCACGCTCAAGGCTGTTGCTGACTCTCCGGCGGCGCCCGCCGTCGACTGGTCCAAGGTCAACTTCTGGTGGGGAGATGAGCGGTTTGTCTCCTCGGACGATGCCGACCGGAACACGAGGCAGGCGTTCGCAGCCTTGCTCTCGCACATTCCGGTGGATCCTGAGCGGATCCATGAACCGGGATCATCGGACCAGTTCGGTACTCCGGAAGAGGCTGCCGAGGACTACGCCCGCCAACTGCGGGATGCTGCCGCTTCAGAGCACGCCGCGGACATGTCCGATGACCGGCCTGAACAGCCGGCTGCACTCCCCCGCCTGGACGTTGTCCTGCTGGGTGTGGGACCCGATGCGCATGTGGCGTCGCTGTTTCCCGAGCATGCCGGAATCCGGGAAAAGGAGCGGACGGTGGTGGGTGTGCGGAATTCGCCCAAGCCGCCTCCGCTGCGCGTTTCCCTGACGCTGCCCGCCATCAACACGGCGTCTGAGGTGTGGATGGTTGTTGCGGGCGAGGACAAGGCCGGTGCAGTGGGGCTGGCACTGGCCGGTGCCAACCCTGTCCAGGTGCCTGCCGCGGGTCCCCGGGGAACGTCGCGGACCCTCTGGCTCATCGATGAGAACGCGGCGTCACGCGTCCCCCATCAGCTCGTCCGGAAGGACGCTGCGGGCGCGTAGTTTCTCCAGCGCTCCAGCCAGGAGGTCTTCGGCGTCCTGGCTGGAGCGCCGTTCTTTAACGTATTCCAGGTGGCTTTTGTAGCCGTCGTCCATGCCGTCGGCCTCGGCGGCCGCCATGCCATCCCTCGCTGCCATGGCCCCGCATCGCCGGCAGTCCCATACGGCAGGAAGCTGGTCGTCAGGAAGTTTGAGGAAGACCAGCCGGGTTTCATGTCCCTTGGCGCACCAGTACGAGATCCGGACGCGCGGGAGGCTTTTCCCGTGGTCCTCGGCGGCCTGGAGGCTTGGTCCTGATCCTGCCGTGACACCCGCGCGGGTGCCCCGGAAACCTGACGTTGGATGTACCATCGGGGCTCCTGCCTCTTAAACAGAACTGTGGCTGCCGGAAACCGACAGCCACAGTTTAGTTCGCAGATCAGCGCCGCGGCAGTGCCCGCGCCGATCCTCTTGGCAGTGCTTTAGGAGTCGCCGCTGCCGGTGAACCGCATAATCAGCCCCAGGGCGATGATCACAATGCCCCACGTGACACCGAGGATCACCGTGAACCGGTTGAGGTTGCGCTCGGCCACGCCGGAGGAGCTCAGCCCTGAACTCATGCCGCCACCGAACATGTCGGACAGTCCGCCGCCCCGTCCCTTGTGGAGGAGGATGAGCAACGTCAGCAGGAGGCTGGTGATGCCCAGGAGGATCTGCAGAATGACATGAAGAACGTCCACGACGGCCTTTCAGAAAGTTGGAATTGCGGGAGTATGCGCGGCGGGACGGACTAGTCCGTCACCAGGTGACTCTCGAACCTGACAATATTAGCAAACTCGGCCGGATCGAGGCTTGCGCCACCCACCAACAGGCCGTCCACGTCGAGTTCCTTCAGGATCGCGGCTGCATTGTTTGCCTTGACGGAACCGCCGTACAGCAGGCGGGTCTTCGACGCGACGTCTGCTCCGAACAGGGACTCGAGCTCGGCGCGGATGGCGGCGCACATTTCCTGGGCGTCACCCGGCCCCGCTACTTCGCCGGTGCCAATGGCCCAGACGGGCTCGTAGGCCACCACAAGCTCGCTGGCCTGCTCCGGGGTAAGTCCTGCAACACCAGCGCGGAGCTGGGCCAGGGTGTGGTCCACGTGGGTGCCGGCCTGGCGGATTTCCAGCCCTTCGCCGACGCAGAGCACGGGAACCAGGCCGTGCTTGAAGGCGGCCTTCACCTTGGCGTTGAGGACGTCGTCGGACTCGTTGTGGATGGTCCGGCGTTCGCTATGGCCCACCAGGACGTACGTGCAGCCCAGCTTATTCAGGAACTGGCCCGAGATGTCGCCAGTGTAGGCGCCGGAGTCGAACTGCGAGAGGTCCTGGCCGCCATAGGCAACGTCCAGGTCATCACCCTGGACCAGGGTCTGCACGCCGCGGAGGTCGGTGAACGGCGGGAAGACGGCAACTTCGACCCGGTTGTAGTCGTGCTTGGCGTCGGAGAGGGTCCACGCGAGTTTCTGCAGGAGGGTGATGCCCTGCACGTGGTCCATGTTCATTTTCCAGTTGCCCGCTATGAAGGGCTTGCGGTCGAAGGCGCCGTTCGTTGACGTTGTCACGTATTCTCCAAAAAGTCTTGATAAGTGTTCGGCCGGCAGGCTGCCGCGGGGCAACCTGCCGGCCGGAGGATTGAAGAGCCAGGTACTGCTGCCGGAGGTGCTGCTACCGGTCCAGGACGCTGAGTCCCGGGAGTTCCTTGCCTTCGAGGTATTCCAGGCTGGCGCCGCCACCTGTGGAAATGTGGCCGAACTGGTCGTCAGCGAAACCGAGGGTGCGGACGGCGGCTGCTGAGTCCCCGCCTCCCACCACGGTGAAGGCCCCGGTTTCGGTCAGGGACTGCGCGATGGCCCGGGTGCCGGCGGCGAACGCTTCGAATTCGAAGACTCCCATGGGACCGTTCCAGAAGACGGTCTTGGCACCCTTGATCCGGTCGGCAAACGCGGCTGCTGAATCCGGACCGATATCAAGGCCTATGCCCTGGGCACCGAAGCTGCTGTTCTCGATGGCGTCGGCCGGAACAGTCTCGTGGGCTGCGTCGGCAGCGAACTTCTCCGCCACCACAACATCCGTGGGCACCACGAATTCGGTGCCGGCGTCTGCTGCCCGCTTCAGGTAGTCCTGGACCACGGGAATCTGGTCCTCCTCCAGCAGGCTGGAGGCCACCTTGTGTCCGGATGCGGCGAGGAACGTGAACAGCATCCCGCCGCCCACCAGGATGGTGTCCGCCTTGCCGAGCAGGTTGTCGATGACTGCGAGCTTGTCCGAAACCTTGGAGCCGCCAAGCACCACCACGTAGGGGCGCTGGGTGTCTGCCGTCAGCTTGCGGAGCACCTCCACCTCAGTGTGCACGAGGTCGCCCAGGTAGGACGGGAGCCGGGTGGCGACGTCGTAAACGCTGGCGTGCCTGCGGTGCACGGCACCGAAAGCGTCATCGACGTATGCGCCGTTGCCGCCCGTCAGGGCCACCAGCTCGTCAGCGAAGGCGCCGCGCTCGGCGTCGTCCTTGCTGGTTTCGCGGGCGTCGAAACGCACGTTCTCCAAGACCAGCACTTCGCCGTCCTGGAGGGAAGCTGCAGCTTCCTTAGCGGAGTTGCCCACCGTATCCCCGGCGAGGGAGACCTTGAAGCCTGCCAGTTCGGCCAGGCGGTCGACGGCGGGGCGAAGGGAGTACTTTTCCTCCGGGGCGCCCTTGGGGCGTCCGAGGTGGGCTGTTACCAGCACGCGGGCACCGGCGTCCGTGAGCTTTCCCAGCACTGGCAGTGAGGCCCTGATGCGGCCGTCGTCAGTCACTGTAGAGCCGTCGAGCGGCACATTCAGGTCACTTCGAACCAGAATGTACCGCCCGCGGACACCTTCAGCGATCAGTTCGTTGAGGGTGTGAGATGTCATGTGTCTAACCCTAGCCCAGCTTGGCTGCCACAAGCTCCGTGAGGTCAACGAGGCGGTTGGAGTAGCCCCATTCGTTGTCGTACCAGGAAACAACCTTGACCTGGTTGCCGATCACCTTGGTGAGGCCGGAGTCAAAGATGGAGGATGCGGGATCGCCAACGATGTCGGAGGAGACAATCGGCTCGTCCGTGTAGGTCAGGAAGCCCTGCAGGTCCTCGGACTCGGCTGCCCGCTTGAGGGCGGCGTTGACTTCCTCCACCGTGGTCTCACGGGAGACGGTGACGGTGAGGTCGGTGGCGGAACCGGTGGGGACAGGGACGCGGATGGCGTAGCCGTCCAGCTTGCCCTTGAGCTCCGGCAGGACCAGCCCGATTGCCTTGGCTGCACCGGTGGAGGTCGGCACCATGTTGACGGCGGCGGCGCGGGCGCGGCGCAGATCCTTGTGCGGGCCGTCCTGCAGGTTCTGGTCCGCGGTGTAGGCGTGGACGGTGGTCATGAGGCCGCGCTCGATGCCGAACTCGTCGTTGACCACCTTGGCCAGCGGGCCGAGGCAGTTGGTGGTGCAGGATGCGTTGGAGATGATGTGGTGCGTGGCGTTGTCGTACAGCTTGTGGTTCACGCCCATCACGATGGTGATGTCCTCATCCGAGGCCGGGGCGGAAATCAGGACCTTCTTGGCGCCGGCGTCGATGTGCTTCTGCGCATCGGCGGCCTTGGTGAAGAAGCCGGTGGACTCGATGACGATGTCCACGCCAAGCTCGCCCCAGGGAAGGTTGGCGGGGTCGCGCTCTGCCAGGACCTTGACGACGTTGCCGTTGACGACGATGTTGCCGTCCTTGACCTCGATGGTTTCCTTCAGGCGGCCGCCGACGGAGTCGTACTTGAACAGGTGGGCCAGGGCCTCCGGGCTGGTGAGGTCGTTGACTGCAACGATCTCCAGGTCCGCGCCCTGTGCCAGTGCTGCGCGGAAGTAGTTGCGGCCAATACGGCCAAAGCCGTTGATACCAATACGGGTCGTCACTTTTTCAGTCTCCTTGGTGCTTTCAAAAGCACAACTAGTTGAGCGGGCGTTCAAGCCAACTAACAGATCCCGCACGCCATTGGGCAGAGATGATTTACAGACGGAGGGCGACCAGCCTCATTGCTGAAGGCTAACCGCCTTCCGTGACCTATCTTACGTTTAACTGGGTCCGCCCCCGCAAGTGCGGGGGCGGACGGTCCACATTCCGGGAGCTTTACCCCCTAAATGTGAACTTTGTTACATGCGTGTGAAGCGCGGGTCACTACGGGAGCGTGATGAGACCCGTGGCGTTGGTGCGTGCAGCCTCGAAGCGCTTGGCGACGTCGGCCCAGTTCACGATGTTCCAGAATGCCTTGACGTAGTCGGCCTTGACGTTGACGTAATCCAGGTAGAAGGCGTGCTCCCACATGTCCAGCATCAGCAGCGGGGTGGTGCCCAGCGCCACGTTGCCCTGCTGGTCGTACAGCTGCTCGATGACCAGGTTTCCGCCGATGGGCTCGTAAGCCAGGAAACCCCAGCCGGAGCCCTGCAGGCCGAGTGCGGCCGCGGAGAACTGGGCGCGGAAGGCGTCGAAGGAGCCGAAGGCGTCATCGATGGCCGCTGCGAGCTCACCTTCGGGCTTGTCGCCGCCGTCCGGGGAGAGGTTGTTCCAGAACACGGAGTGGTTGACGTGGCCGCCGGTGTGGAACGCCAGGTCCTTGGACAGGCGGTTGATGTTGGCGAAGTCGCCCTTCTCGCGCGCCTCGGCCAGCTGGGCCAGGGCGTTGTTGGCACCGGCCACGTAGGTTGCGTGGTGCTTGCTGTGGTGCAGCTCCATGATGCGCGCTGAGATGTGCGGCTCCAGGGCAGCGTAATCGTAGCTGAGTTCGGGCAGTACGTACTCGGTCACAAAATCCTCCAATATCGTGGACACTCAGTCCGGTTGGTAACTCTCGGATTGTGCATCCGGGCGTCTGGCACCCGGAATCTTTTTGATTCTAGGGGGCTGTTACTCGTCCAGCATTTCCGGCGTCACATTGGCATCCGTCCCCGGGATGCCCAGGTCCTGCGCACGTTTGTCCGCCATGGCCAGCAGGCGCCGGATCCGTCCGGCGATTGCGTCCTTGGTCATCACGGGATCGGCAAGGCGGCCCAGTTCGTCCAGGCTGGCCTGCTTGTGCGCCACCCGCAGCTCGCCGGCGTACTTCAGGTGCTCCGGGACGTCGTCGCCCAAAATCTCCAGGGCACGGTCCACGCGGGCCCCGGCCGCCACGGCGGCCTGGGCTGAGCGGCGGAGGTTGGCATCGTCGAAGTTGGCAAGCCGGTTGGCGGTGGCCCGTACTTCCTTGCGCATCCGGCGTTCCTCCCACACCATCAGCGCGTCGTGGGCTCCCATGCGGGTGAGGAGGGCGGCGATGGTGTCGCCGTCGCGGATGACCACCCGGTCCACGCCCCGGACTTCGCGGGCCTTCGCCTGGATGTCCAGGCGGCGGGCGGCGCCCACAAGTGCCAGCGCGGATTCCGGGCCGGGGCAGGTGACCTCCAGAGAGGAGGACCGTCCCGGTTCGGTGAGCGATCCGTGCGCCAGGAAGGCACCGCGCCATACGGCTTCGGCATCTGCTGCCGAACCGTTGACGACGGCGGAGGGCAGCCCCCGGACGGGGCGGCCGCGTCCGTCGAGGAGGCCGGTCTGGCGGGCCAGGGCCTCGCCGTCGCGCACTACCCGGACGACGTAGCGGCTGGCACGACGCAGTCCCCCTGCGGACACCACGATGATCTCGCTCTGGTGCCCGTAGACTTCGGCGATGGCAGCCCGGAGGCGGCGGGCGGTGGAGGCCAGGTCCACTTCGGCCTCGATGACAATCCGGCCCGAGATGATGTGGAGCCCGCCGGCAAAGCGGAGCATGGCGGAGACTTCAGCCTTCCGGACTGATGATTTCTTGATGTCCAGACGGGACAGTTCTTCCTTGACTGATGCTGTCAGTGCCATGGCACCTTCCTAACTGTTCCCAAAAATGTCGTTGTACGCCGTGGCCAGACGCAGGGGGTCGTGGACGGGTCGGCGGCCCGACGCCCCTACTTTACCCAAGACCACCTCGGCGCCGATCATCGCGGCGGCCTTCTCGAACTCCTGCCGGTCCGGAACGGAGGCGGGGTCTGCCAGGACAACGTCGACGTTGAACTCCGGGGCGTAGCGCCGCAGGACGTGCAGGTGGTCGGCCGCCGTCATGCCGGAAGTTTCCTTGGTGTCTGTTGCCAGGTTCATGGTCAGGCAGCGTTTCGCCGGGGTGTGGCACAGCGCCTGCCGCATTTCGGGGAGCAACAGGTGCGGCAGCACCGAGGTGTACCAGGAGCCCGGGCCCAGGATCACCCAGTCCGCGAGCTCGATGGCGCTCAGTGCTTCAGGGCAGGCCGGCGCCGCCTCGGGCAGGAGGCGCACCTGCTCCAATGAGCCCGCCACGGCGCAGCGTGCCTGTCCCCGGATGGTCTGCAGCACGGATTCGCCGTCGGGAGCTGTGACCCGCACATCGCCTTCGATGGTCAACGGCTGCGTGGACATGGGCAGGACCTGGCCGCGGGCGCCCAGCAGTGCGCCGGCCCACCGCAGTCCTGCGACCGCGTCACCCAGCAGCTCCCAGAGGGTGACGATCAGCAGGTTGCCGGTGGCGTGGTCATCCAGCGAGCCGCCCGGTCCTTTCCCGGGACGGAAGCGGTGCTGCATCACGTCTCGCCAGGTGCGTCCCCAGTCGGTGTCGTCGCACAGGGCCGAGAGCGCCATCCGCAGGTCCCCGGGCGGGAGGACGCCGTACTCGTCCCGCAGGCGCCCGGAAGAACCGCCGTCGTCCGCGACCGTGACGATCGCAGTGAGCTCCGAGGTGAGCAGCCGCAGTGCCGAGAGCGACGCGGACAGGCCGTGCCCGCCACCCAGGGCAACGACATTCGGACCCTTATCGTGTTGGAAGGCCGCCGTTCCGGCCGGCGGAACCAGCGGCAGTGCCCCGGTGAAAAGCGACATTACTCGCGGCCCAGGTCCCGGTGCGTGGTGGTCACCGTGACCCGCGGGTACTGGGCCAGCTTCTTGGAGAGTTCGACGGCGACTGCCACCGAGCGGTGTTTACCGCCGGTGCAGCCCACGGCGATGGTGGCGTAGTGCTTGTTCTCGCGACGGTAGCCGTCCAGGACCGGTTCCAGTGCCATCACATAGCGATCCACGAAGTTCTTGACGCCCTCGGCTTCGAGCACGTAGTCGCTGACGTCCTTGTCCAGCCCGGTGTGCGGGCGCAGCTGCGGCACCCAGTGCGGGTTGGGGATGAACCGGACGTCTGCCACGTAGTTTGAGTCCACGGGCAGGCCGTACTTAAAGCCGAAGCTCATGACGTTCAGCCGCAGGGCCACGGGTCCTGTTTCACTGAAGAGTTCCGTGATGGCCGTGGCGAGGCCGTGAACGTTGTAGCCCGAGGTGTCCAGCACGACGTCGGAGCTGTCGCGCAGTTCCTGCAGCAGGTCGCGTTCGGCTGCGATGCCGTCGAGGATGCGGCCCCCGCCCTGCAGGGGATGGGGCCGGCGTCCCTGTTCGAACCGCCGGACCAGGACGTCGTCGCTGGCGTCGAGGAAAAGGACGCGGAAGGCGACGCCGCTGGCGGCCAGCGCGCCGAGGGCAGCGCGGATGTCGGCGAACAGCCCCTTGCTGCGGACGTCTATGACCACGGCCAGCCGCGGGATGGACTGGGGCGCGTGGGACACGAGCTCGGCGAGCGTGCCCAGCATCTGCGGCGGAAGGTTCTCCACGACATACCAGCCGTGGTCCTCAAGCGCGTCGGCCGCCGTGCTGCGCCCCGCTCCGGACATCCCGGTGACCACCAGCAGTTCCGCTTCGAGCGGCTTGACGGGGAGCATCCCGTCCTGCCCTGCTCCGGATTCCGCCGTTGTGTCTGCCATTAGGTCCGCCCCGTTTCTGCTCTAGGTTTGTGGGCCGGCCCGCATCGGCCGACACCCCGCCCTCAACCCTAGCTAAGTTTCTTTGAACTCCGCTGCGTTTCAGCAGTGTCCACTAGGATTCGATGACTTCACCGGTGGTCATGTTGATGGCCGGTACGGCGGCTGCCTCCGGTCCGCCGGCGGAGAAATGGCTGACGATGGCGCCCGCGAGGGCAGGTCCGATCCCCTTCGCTTCGGAAAGCTCCGCCACGGAAGCCGCCTTGACGCCCTTCACGGATCCAAAGTGCGCCAGGAGGGCCTTCCGCTTGGAGGCGCCGAGGCCGGGAACGCCGTCCAGGGCGGAGACGGTCATCGCCTTCCCGCGCTTTTGCCGGTGGAACGAGATGGCGAACCGGTGGGCCTCGTCGCGGATCCGCTGGAGCAGGTACAGCCCCTGGGATGTGCGGGGCAGGATCACCGGGAAGTCGCTGTCCGGCAGCCAGACCTCTTCCAGGCGCTTGGCCAGGCCCACGACGTATACGTCGTCGATGCCCAGATCTGCCAGCGCCCGGGCGGCGGCGTTGACCTGGGGTTTTCCGCCGTCTACCACCACAAGGTTGGGCGGGTAGGCGAACTTGGCGCGCGGCGCCGGCGTGGTGGTGTCCAGCAGGGCCGCGTTCCTGGCCGGTTCCTGCTGCCCCGTCTCCACACCCCCGGCTTCACGCTGGTCCGTTTCGTCCGCGCTGGAGTTGAGGACGGCCTCGTCCACCTGCGCCGACTTGTCCTGGAGGTAATGGCGGAACCGCCGGGTCAGGACGTCGTGCATCGCGGCAGTGTCGTCGGTGGCCGCGGCACCCGTGATCGAGAACTTCCGGTAATCGGACTTCTTCGGAAGGCCGTCCTCCACCACAACCATCGATGCCACCACGTTGGTGCCCTGGACGTGGGAGACGTCGAAGCATTCAATGCGCAGCAGGGGCACCGGAAGGTCCAGCGCCTCCTGCAGTTCCTGCAGGGCCTGCGACCGCACGGTAATGTCCCCCGCCCGGCGGGTCTTGTGCAGCTTCAATGCGTGCTCGGCGTTCTCGCGCACCGTGGACATCAGGGCGGCTTTGTCCCCGCGCTGCGGCACCCGGATGTCCACCTTGGCGCCGCGCATCCCACCCAGCCACTCGGTCAGTTCCGCGGCGTTGCTGGGTGCGACCGGCACCAGGACTTCGCGGGGCAGCCGGCCGTGGCCGTGCCCCTCGTCCCCGTAGACCTGCTGCAGGAGGTGTTCCACGAGGTCGGGGGTGGTGGAATCCTCTACCTTCTCGACCACCCAGCCGCGCTGGCCGCGGACTCGGCCGCCGCGGACGTGGAACACCTGCACGGCGGCTTCCAGTTCGTCCTCGTGCAGGGCGAAGATATCGGCGTCGGTGTCTTCCGCCAACACCACTGCATTCCTCTCAAAAACCTTGCGCAGTGCCGCGATGTCGTCGCGCAGCCGGGCCGCCCGCTCATAGTTGAGCTCCGCTACCGCTTCCGCCATCTGCTTTTCGAGCTTGGCGATGAAACGTTTGGCCTCCCCGCCCATAAAAGCGCAGAAATCGTCGGCGAGGGCGCGGTGGTCTTCCGGCGAGATGCGGCCCACGCAGGGTGCCGAGCATTTGTCGATGTACCCCAGCAGGCAGGGCCGGCCGCTTGCTTCGGCGCGCTTGAAGACACCGGCACTGCAGCTGCGCACCGGGAAGACGCGGAGCAGCGTATCCATGGTTTCCCGGATGGCTCCTGCGGTGTACGGCCCGAAGTAGCGGGTGCCCTTCCTCCGGTCGCCACGCATCACCTGCACGCGCGGGTACTTTTCGCCCATGGTTACGGCGAGGTAAGGGTAGGTCTTGTCGTCGCGGAAGACGACGTTGAACCGGGGCTTGAACTCTTTGATCCAGGTGTATTCCAGCTGCAGCGATTCCAGCTCACTGCCCACCACGGTCCATTCCACGCTGCTGGCCGCGTGGACCATCGCGTAGGTCTTGGGCAGGAGCCCGGCAGGGTTGGCAAAGTACGAATTTAGCCGGGAGCGGAGGCTTTTCGCCTTGCCTACGTAGATGACCCGCCCGTTGGGGTCGCGGAACCGGTACACCCCTGGGTTGGTGGGAATCTCACCCGTCTGCGGGCGGTAACTTGCTGGATTTGCCACCTATCCATTCTACTGAGGCGCACCGGGTGCCTCCGCCACACGGAGCCACCCGGGCCTTAACCCGAGGCCGGCGGTTCCTAATCGGCGATCTTGGCCTGGTTGTAGCTGGTGGACCGCTCCTGGCCGCTGAGTTCAGCAATGGCGTCCATGATGCGGTCGGTGACTTCCCGGCGGGCCGGCAGCGAGTGGTCCGGTCCCGTCTTGTCGAAGTACAGGGGCTCCCCCACCTTCATGGTGAAGTGCTGCGGCCGGACGCCCTTCTCCCCGGCGCGCTGAAGGTTTTCCGTTCCGATCAGGCCCACCGGGATGACCGGGGCTCCGGTGGTCAACGCCAGCCAGCCCACGCCGGTGCGCCCACGGTACAGGATGCCGTCCCGGGAACGGGTGCCTTCGGGATAGATCCCGATGCCCTTGCCCGACTCGAGGATGTCCAGCAGGGTCTTGAGCGCCTGGACGCTGGCGGCCTGCTCACCGCGTTCCACGGGGATGGAGCCCACGGATTCGAAGAAGGACTTCATGACCTTGCCCTTAACGCCACCGGTGGTAAAGTACTCCGCCTTTGCGAAGAACGCCACCGGGCGCGGCATCAGCGCCTGGACGATGACGCTGTCAAAGAAGGAGAGGTGGTTGGGTGCGACAATGAACGGACCGTCTGTGGGCACGTTCTCCAGTCCGATGACGGTGGGCCGGCAGGAGCCGGAGATCAAGCTTCGCGTGGTCCAGCGGACAGCCTCAAAAAGTGCCATCGTTCGTCACCTCGCTCATGGCGGCACTGTGGATTGCCTGCAACCCGTCGATGGTGAAAACCAGCTCCGCGGCGGTTTCCACAACGCTTACGGCACCCGCCGTTTCCAGCTCCCCGTCGGGGGCAAAGCCCCAGGTAACGCCGATGCAGTCCAGGCCGTTGGCAATGGCGCCCGCCACATCCTGGGCCCGGTCCCCGACCATCAGCGCGTGCTGCGTGCCCAGGTCCTTTAAGGCTGCGGCGATGATCTCCGTCTTGCCCAGCGGAACGCCTTCCACAGCGGATTCGTCATCTGCCGATCCGTGGATGCCGTGGAACAGCCCGTCGATTCCGTGGTGCTCTAGGACCGTGCGCGCCAGGCCTTGGGGTTTCTGCGTTGCCACGGCGATCGGCCGGCCTGCGGCAGCGTAGGACTCAAGGACCTCCCGGACGCCCGGGTAGAGCCGGCTCTGGGCGATTCCGGTAGACACGTAATACTCCCGGTAGCGGCGGATAACGTCGTCCAGCAGCTCCGCCGGCACCTGGGCCACGTTGAGCAGCGAGTCGCTCAGCTTGGGGCCAATCATCGCTTCGAGCAGGTCCTGGCCGGGAACCGGAAGCCCCAGCCCGCGAAGGGCTGAAGCAATTCCGTCTGTTATCCCACCGGCCGGATCGACAAGAGTGCCGTCCAGGTCAAAGATCACGGGCACTGTTGTTTGAGTCACCGGGTTAGTTTCTCACGACAGCACGCATGCCTGAAACTCGCATACCCGCCAAGGAATACTTTGCTCCTTAGGGCAGGATTTCCGCGAGGAAAGTGGCGGTGTGGCTGGTGGTGGACTTGGCGAGCTGTTCGGGGGTACCGGCAGCGACGATCTGGCCGCCTCCCGAGCCGCCGTCCGGACCGAGGTCAACAATCCAGTCGGCACTCTTGATGACATCCAGGTTGTGTTCGATGGTGATCACCGTGTTGCCTTTGTCCACCAGGCCCTGCAGGACCATCAGGAGCTTGCGGATGTCCTCGAAGTGGAGGCCCGTAGTGGGCTCGTCCAGGACATAGACACTGCGGCCGTTCGAACGCTTTTGCAGTTCAGCGGCCAGCTTGACGCGCTGGGCCTCGCCGCCGGACAGCGTGGTAGCCGGCTGGCCCAGTCGGACGTAGCCCAGGCCTACGTCTACGAGGGTGTTCAGGTGACGCGCAATCGGGGAGAAGGCGGCGAAGAACTCCGCGCCCTCCTCGATGGGCATGTTGAGCACGTCCGCGATGGTCTTGCCCTTGTAATGCACTTCCAGGGTCTCGCGGTTGTACCGGGCGCCGTGGCACACCTCACACGGAACGTAGACGTCCGGCAGGAAGTTCATTTCGATCTTCAGCGTGCCGTCGCCGGAGCATGCTTCGCAGCGCCCGCCCTTGACGTTGAAGGAGAACCGGCCTGGAAGGTAGCCGCGGACCTTCGCTTCGGTGGTCTCCGCGAAAAGCTTGCGGATGTTGTCAAAGACGCCCGTGTACGTGGCCGGGTTCGAGCGCGGCGTACGGCCGATGGGGCTCTGGTCAACGTGCACCACCTTGTCCAGGTGTTCCAGTCCCTGGACGGTCTTATGCCGCCCGGCTACCTGCTTGGCGCCGTTAAGTTTGTTGGCCAGCACTTTGTACAGGATCTCGTTCACAAGCGTCGATTTGCCCGAACCGCTCACGCCGGTCACGGCGGTGAAAAGGCCCAGCGGGAACACGGCGTCGACGTTGACGAGGTTGTTTTCCCGTGCGCCGATCACCTTCAGTTCACGCTTCTTGTCGTACTTCCGGCGCTTCTTCGGAACCTCGATCTGCTTGCGCCCGGACAGGTAGTCGCCGGTCAGTGACGCGGTGTTTTCCAGCAGTTCCTTGTAGGAACCGGAGTGGACCACCTGGCCGCCGTGTTCGCCGGCGCCGGGTCCGATGTCCACCACCCAGTCCGCTACGTGGATGGTGTCTTCGTCATGCTCCACCACGATGAGCGTGTTGCCCATGTCCCGCAACCGGGTGAGGGTGTCGATCAGGCGCCGGTTGTCGCGCTGGTGCAGCCCGATGGAGGGTTCGTCGAGGACATACAGGACACCCACCAGGCCGGAGCCGATCTGGGTGGCAAGCCGGATGCGCTGGGCTTCCCCGCCGGAGAGCGTGGCGGACGGCCTTTCAAGGTTCAGGTATTCCAGCCCGACGTCCAGCAGGAAGGTCAGCCGGGCCTGGATTTCCTTGAGCACCTGGTGCGCGATCTGGGCCTCACGGCCGGTGAGCACGAGGTTGTTCAGGAATTCGGCGCAGTCACGCATGGGGAGGGCGGCGACGTCGGCAATGGACTTGCCGTTGATAAGCACCGATAGGGAAGCAGGGTTGAGCCGGGCGCCGTTGCATGCGGGGCAGGGAATCTGCCGCATGTACTCTTCGTAGCGGTCGCGGGCCCAATCCGAATCCGTCTCGCCGTGCTTGCGGTGGACGTACTGGATGGCACCTTCAAAGCCGGTGCTGTACTTCCGTTCCCGGCCGAACCGGTTGCGGTATTGAACAACAACCTTGTGGTCCTTGCCGTGCAGGACGGTCTGGCGGACGTCGCTGCCCAGCTTCTCCCACGGGGTGTCCATGGAGAAGCCGAGTTCCTTGGCCAGTCCTTCCAGGAGCCTGTTCCAGTATTCAGTGGTGGCAGTGCCCAGGGACCAGGGAGCGATGGCGCCTTCGGACAGGGAGAGTTCCGGGTTGGGAACGATGAGTTCCTCGTCCACCTCCAGCTTGGTACCGATGCCGCTGCAGGCCGCGCAGGCGCCGAAAGGGTTGTTGAAGGAGAACGACCGGGGCTCGATTTCGTCGATGGCCAGCGGGTGTTCGTTCGGGCACGCCAGGTTCTCGGAGAACGCCCGGAGGCGGTGCGGATCGTCAGCGTCCAGATCCACGAATTCGGCGAGGACCCGGCCCTCGGCGAGGCCAAGGGCGGTTTCGATGGAGTCGGTGAGCCGCTGGCTGATGCCTTCCTTGACCACCAGGCGGTCAACCACAACTTCGATGGTGTGCTTAAACTGCTTGCCCAGCTTTGGCGGGTCGCTCAGCTGGACCAGGTTTCCGTCCACGCGGGCCCGGGAGTACCCCTTGGCGGTCAGTTCCTTGAAGAGGTCGACAAACTCCCCCTTCCGCCCGCGCACCACCGGAGCGAGGACCTGGAAGCGGGTGCCCTCGTCCAGCTCGAGGAGCTGGTCAACGATCTGCTGTGGTGTCTGCTTGGCCACAGGCTCTCCGCATACCGGGCAGTGCGGCCGGCCAACGCGCGCCCAGAGCAAACGCATGTAGTCGTAGATCTCGGTGATGGTTCCCACTGTTGAGCGGGGGTTCTTGCTGGTGGACTTCTGGTCGATGGAGACGGCCGGTGACAGCCCCTCGATGAAATCGACGTCGGGCTTGTCCACCTGCCCGAGAAATTGCCGGGCGTAGGCGGAGAGCGATTCGACGTAGCGGCGCTGCCCCTCGGCGAAAATGGTGTCGAAGGCGAGCGACGACTTGCCGGAGCCGGACAACCCGGTGAAGACGATCATGGCGTCACGCGGCAGGTCCAGATCCACGTTGCGCAGGTTGTGCTCCCGGGCACCCTTGACTACGAGGCGGGAAAGGTCCGGGCGCTTCGGCGGCGCGATCCGGGCTACGGCGGCTTCAACGGAATGGATGGCAGATTCTTCAGCTACGGCTTTAGGCACCCACTAATGCTAATCGAAAACTTCTTCGAACATCCACGCGGCAGCCCTCAGCCGCCGTCGTACGCTGCTGCCAGCAGCTGCACCGCCTCGGCGAACGACGCACCCTGAGCTTTGGCCGCGGCAGCATAGGCTGCGGCAGCCTCGGAAAGTCCACCGAGACGTTCATCACGCGCACACACCACCGTGCCGTTCCTCCCACGCGTGGCCACGACGCCGGCCGCCTCAAGCTCCTTGTATGCCCTGGCCACCGTGTGCGGGGCGACGTCCAACTTCTCCGCCAGGGCCCTGACAGCGGGCAGGCGCGTCCCCGGCGGCAGCTTTCCGCCGTCAGCCAGATGGATGACCTGGAGCCTCAGCTGCTCGAACAGCGGTACCGAGCTGGCCGCGTTCGGCTTCCACGAGCCCGGAAAGCCGGCCGCCGCGCTCAAATGCCGGCCTCGAGCACGCCGGGGCGTCCCGCCTGCCGCGCGAACTGGGCGCTGTAAAGCCTGGTGTAGTAACTGTTCGCGGCCAGGAGGTCCTGGTGGCTGCCCTGCTCGACGATGCGTCCGTGGTCCATGACCACGATTAGATCAGCGTCGCGCACGGTGGACAAACGGTGCGCAATAACAAAGCTGGTCCTGCCGCTGCGCAACCGCTGCATGGCCTGGCGGATCAGCAGCTCCGTCCGTGAATCCACTGAACTCGTTGCTTCATCGAGGATCAGTACCGACCGTCCCGCCAGCTGCGCCCTGGCGATGGTGATCAGCTGCCGCTGGCCCTGGCTCAACCCGTCGCCGCCGTTCTCCAGCACGGTGTCGTACCCGCGGGGCAGGGACCTGACGAAGCGGTCCACGTAGCTGGCCTCCGCCGCCGCCAGGATGTCGGCTTCTGCTGCGCCGGGGTTTCCATAGGCGATGTTCTCCCGGATGGTGCCCGCGAAGAGCCACGCGTCCTGCAGCACCACACCGAATTGTGCCCGCAGGAGGTCCCGTGGAATGGCCGCGATGTCCCTCCCGTCGATAGTGATCCGTCCTGAACGTGGTTCGCAGAACCGCAGCAGGAGGTTGATGACGGTGCTCTTGCCCGCACCGGTGTGCCCAACAATCGCCACCGTCCGGCCCGGTTCCACCGCAAAGGTAAGGTTTCGGACCGCCGGCGCTGCCTGCGGATAACCGAAGGTCACGTCATCGAAGACGATCCGTCCGGGCGTCGCGGGCACCTCACCCGCTGCCGGCGGATCAGCGGGCTCCTCCCCCGCATCCAGCAGTACGAAAACACGGGCTGCGGAAGCCGCGCACGACTGCATGAGGTTCAGCATGCCTCCGATCTGGCCGACAGGCTGGGTAAAAAGCCTGCTGAACTGGATGAAGGCCTGGATGCCACCGATGGTCATGGCGCCGGCGATGACCTGGAGGGCCCCGACCACGGCCACGGCAATGTAGTTGAGGTTGGACATCAGGACCATCAGTGGCTGCACCACCCCGGCTGAATACTGTGCCTTGGTGGCGGCGCGTGCGAGCCGCTCGTTGCTCCGGGCGAAGACTTCCGCAGCCTGTGACTGCTGCCCGAACGCCTTGATGACCTCGTGGCCGGTGACGAACTCCTCCACGTGTGCATTGAGTTCGCCGGTTTCGGTCCACTGCCGGGCGAACTGGGCCTGGGACTTCCTCGCCACGAGCACCGTGATGAGGGTGGAAAAGGGAACCGTCGCGATCGCGATTGCAGCCAGCAGCGGCGATATCCACAGCATCATGGCCAGCGAACCGCACAGCATCAGGACGGACATGATCAGTTGCGTTAGGAGCTGGTTCAGCGCCTGGGTGATGTTGTCGATGTCGTTGGTGGCACGGCTCAGGACATCGCCCCTGGAACGTTCCCGGAAGTAGTGCACCGGCAGCCGGTGCAGTTTTTCCTCCACTGACTCCCGCAGTCCGTACATCAGGCCCTGCACGGAGTAGGCGGATAATGCGCCTTGGATCCAGTTGAAAAGGGAAGCGCAGACATACATCAGCGCCACGGCCCCGAGGAGGACTCCGAGCCCGTCCTGGTCCAGGGCGCCGCGGAGGACGCCTTCAACCACGATGTCGGTGGCGTCACCGAGATACTTGGGCGCGGCGACGTTCATCCCCGCGAAGGCGCAGGTGGCGGCGACGGCGCCCAGCATGCGCAGGCGGAAGGGCCGCAGCAAGGCAAGAAGCCGGCGTGCGGTGGGCCAGAACCTTTCCGGAGTCTGTTCGACGGCGGCTGGCTGAGTCATGGGCGTCCGTCCAGTGCCAACTGGGACTCGGCTATCTCCCGGTAGGTGGAGGATGTTTCCAGCAACTCCTGGTGTGTTCCCTGCCCGACGAGCCGGCCGCCGTCGAGCACCAGGATCAGTCCCGCGTCTTCAACCGCAGAAATACGCTCGGCGACCACTATGACCGTGGCGGCGGCCAGCGTGGATTGCAGGGCCTGCCTCAGCCTGGTGTCCGTGTCATAGTCGAGAGCGGAAAAACTGTCATCGAACAGGTACAGGGAAGTCTTGCGGAGCAGGGCGCGGGCAATGCACAGCCGCTGCCGCTGGCCCCCCGAGAGGTTGGTGCCGCCCTGGCCAAGCGGCGTGGCAAGTCCCAGTGGCAAATCCCGCATGAAGCGCATGGTCTGGGCAGTTTCGAGGATCTCCCAGAGTTCCTCGTCCGTTGCGTCCGGGGCAGCGATGCGAAGGTTGTCCGCGATGGTGCCGGTGAAGAGGTGCGAGTGCTGGGGAACTATCGCCATGGCGGCGCGCAGGGTTTCCAGGGAAGCGTCCTTGATGTCCACGCCCCCCAGGCTGATGTTTCCGGCCGTGGAATCCAGGAAGCGCGGGATCAGGTTGAGGAGGGTGGACTTCCCACTGCCGGTAGAGCCAACGATCGCCGTTGTGGTGCCCGGGCGTGCGGTGAAACTGATGCCGGCAAGGACGGGCTCCTCTGCACCCGGATAGGAGAAGCCCACGTCAGAGAACTCCAGGGTACCGGGAGGCACGGTACGAGCTGTTTGGACGTCAGGGCCAGCCGCGGGACTGTCTCCGCTCTTCAGGTGAAGAGGTTTTGGGTCCAGCGGTTCCCGTACTGACGGCTCGGTGTCCAGGACGGCGCTGATCCGCTCTGCGCAGACCGCTGCGCGGGGTGCCGTCATCAGGACGTACATCGACATCATGATGGCCAGCAGGATCTGCAGGATATAAGCAATGAACGCTGTCAGCGCCCCGATGTTCATCAGGCCGCCCTGGATCCGGTGTCCCCCGAACCACACCACAGCCACGGAGGAAATGTTGACCACCAGCATGACCAGCGGGAGCATGCCGGCAACCAGCAGCGCGGACTGCAGGTTATTGGCAGTGAGGCTGCTGTTAACCCGGGCGAAGCGGCGCACTTCCCGGTCCTGGCGGACAAAGGACCGGATCACACCGGCACCGATGATTTGCTCACGAAGGATTCCGCCGGCGCGGTCCAGCAGATCCTGCCCTTCCCGGTAGAGCGGGATCAGCCTCCGGACAATGAGGTACATAATCAGCAGGAGCAGCGGCACTATGACGATCACCACCGATGACAGCGCCACGTCCTGCTGCAGGGCCAGGACCACGCCCCCCACCCCCATGGCCGGCCCGGCTACCAGCATGGTGAACACCAGCACAGCGAACGCCTGGACCTGCTGCGTGTCGTTGGTGGCACGGGTGGTCAGGCTTTGGGTCCCGAAAACGGCAACGTCCTGGGAGGACAGCGACTGGATCCTTGCAAAGATTTCCCCCCGCAGCTGTTGCCCCATCCTCATCGCAACAACCGCGCCGAGGTATCCCGCTGCGACGGCGGCCGCCGCCTGGAGAATCGCGATCACGGCCATCACCGCGCCCAGGCGGGAGATCACGTCGGTCCGGCCAGTGACGATTCCGTCGTCAATGATCGCGGCGTTGACTGTAGGCAACAGGAGGTTCGCCGCGGCCTGAACCAGCTGCAGGAGGACGATGGCGGTCACGGCGGGCTTGTGGTCCGCCAACAGCCGCCTCATTAATGCAATCAGCACCATACCTCCACTGCGGTCAGGGAGGCCGCCATAGGCGGTAACGGCCTCCCCCAACGGCCAATCACGCAATTGTAAGCCACATCACTTACGCTTTGTGTCACACGCCATGACGCCTTTGTAGAGAACATCCAGCGAATGGAGGTTCCTCAACCGTTCCTGCGACCTACTGCGAAAATCCGGCGGAAGGGAAAGACGGTTCCGTGCGGGCCAGCCGGGTAGGCGTTTCGAAGGGCTGCCGCATACTCGGCCTCGAAGTCGGCGCCCTCCTCCGCCGGCAGAACCGCCAGGACGGGCCGCAGGGCAGTACCGCGCACCCACTCCAGAACTGGATCCCGGCCGGGCAGCACCTGCTGGTAGGTTGTCTCCCACGCGTCCGCCGAGAAGCCGGCGTCGAGCAGTATTCGAAGGTAATCCGCGGGTTCACCCACCGACTCGCCGCCCCGCAGCACCCCCCGGAGCTTGGGTGCCCACCGGGAGGACCCGGCGAGCTCCCTCATCAGCGCATGGGACGGTGCGTTGAAGTTTCCTGGAACCTGCATGGCAAACCATGAGCCCGGACGGAGCGCCGCCAGCCAGGAACGCATCATGTCCTGGTGGCCGGGAACCCACTGCAGTGCCGCGTTGCTCACCACTACCCCGGTTTCCGCGGATGGCATCCACTCAGCTATGTCCATGAGGGCAAACCGCAGGGAGGGCGTTCCCTGGGCAACTGCTTCGGCTTTGGCCAGCATCTCCGCCGAGGAATCCAGCCCGACGACGTCGGCTTCAGGCCAGCGCTCCGCGAGCGTGGCTGTGAGGTTTCCCGGCCCGCACCCCAAGTCCACTACCTGCCCGGGCGACGCAGCGTCCACCCTGCCCGTGAGGTCGAAGAACGGCCGATGCCGGTGATCGCCGAACTGGACGTATTTCGCCGGATCCCATTTCATGTCATCTGTCTCCACGTTCTGGTTCTGCAGGTACGCCGAAGCCTAACCCGGAGGCAGCGGATTACGGGCCGCGTCAGGGCACTAAGCTGGAAATCAATGAAACTCGTTGACCAGCTGCCCCTTCTGCCCGCCCGCGACCTGCCCGCTTCCGCCGTCGATCCTGACGCTTTGTACACCCGGTTCGTTGAGTGGACGGAAAGCCGGGGGCTGGAGCTGTACGCCGCGCAGGACGAAGCAATTATGGAGCTGGCTACGGGGGCCAACGTCATCCTGGCCACGCCCACCGGTTCCGGAAAGTCCCTCGTAGCCATTGCCGCCCACTTCCAAGCGATGGCCCAGGGCCGGCGCAGCTACTACACGGCGCCGATCAAGGCGCTGGTTTCAGAAAAGTTCTTTGCCCTCTGCGAGATTTTCGGCGCCGAGAACGTGGGCATGATCACCGGCGATTCCGGTGTCAACCAGGACGCCCCCATCATCTGTTGTACGGCCGAGATCCTGGCCAATACGGCGCTCCGCGAAGGGGCGGCAGCGGAGCTGGGCTCGGTGATCATGGACGAGTTCCACTTCTACTCGGACCCGCAGCGCGGCTGGGCGTGGCAGGTGCCCCTGCTGGAGCTCCCCCAGGCACAATTCCTCCTGATGTCGGCCACGCTGGGGGACGTCAGCAGGTTTGAAGAAGGACTGACCAAGCTGACCGGACGGGCCACCACCACGGTGAGCTCGGCGGAGCGGCCCATTCCGCTGCATTACTACTACCACGAGACCCCTGTTCACGAGACGCTCGAGGAGCTGCTCTCCACCAAGCAGGTGCCGGTGTATGTGGTGCACTTCAGCCAGATCGAGGCGATCGACCGCGCGCAGACGCTGATGAGCATCAACGTCTGCACCCGCGAGGAGAAGGACAGGATCGCCGAGCTGATCGCCAACTTCCGTTTCGCCGCCGGTTTCGGCAAGACGCTCAACCGCCTGGTCCGCCACGGCATTGGAGTGCACCACGCGGGCATGCTCCCGAAATACCGCCGGCTGGTGGAGCAGCTGGCGCAGGCCGGCCTCCTGAAAGTCATCTGCGGCACGGACACCCTGGGCGTGGGCATCAACGTGCCCATCCGCACCGTGCTTCTGACCGCCCTGAGCAAGTACGACGGCGTCCGCACCCGGCTGCTCAACCCGCGTGAGTTCCACCAGATTGCCGGCAGGGCCGGACGGGCAGGCTACGACACCGCCGGGACCGTGGTGGTCCAGGCCCCCGAGCACGTCACGGAGAACGTCAAGGCGATGGCCAAGGCCACCGCCAAATTCGGAGACGACCAGAAGAAGCTGCGCCAGGTGGTGAAGAAAAAGCCGCCGGAGGGCTTTGTGTCCTGGGGCGAACCCACGTTCAAGCGGCTGGTCGAATCGGTGCCGGAACCCCTCACATCCAGCTTCACCGTGACACACGCCATGCTGATGAACCTGATGGAACGGCCCGGGGACCCCTTTGCCGCAGCCCGCCGCCTCCTGACCGAAAACCACGAGTCCCGCTCCTCGCAGCTGCAGCTCATGAAGAAGGCCCTGGGCATCTACCGTGAGTTGCTGGCCGCCGAGGTGGTGGAGCGCATCCCGCCCGAACAGCAGGGGTCCGACGGCCGTACTGTTCGCCTTACCGTCCACCTGCAGCCCAACTTCGCACTGAACCAGCCGCTGTCCCCATTCGCATTGGCCGCGCTGGAGCTCCTTGACCCGGAGTCGCCGTCGTACGCCCTGGATGTGGTGTCCGTGATCGAGGCGACGCTGGAAAAGCCGCGCCAGATCCTGTCTGCCCAGCAGAAAAAGGCCCGCGGTGAAGCTATAGCTGCGATGAAGGCGGACGGCATCGAGTACGACCAGCGCATGGCGATGCTGGAGGAAGTGACGTACCCGCAGCCCCTGGCCGGGATCCTGAGCGAAGCCTTCGAGGTGTACCGCAAAGCCGCGCCGTGGGTGGGCGATTTCGAACTGGCGCCAAAATCCGTGGTGCGGGACATGTACGAGCGTGCCATGAACTTCGGCGAGTTCGTGCAGTTCTATGGCCTGGCCCGCTCGGAAGGCATCGTCCTGCGATACCTGGCGGATGCCTTCAAGGCCCTGCGGCAGACAGTGCCACAGGACATGCTGCGGGAAGACCTGGAAGACCTCAACGCCTGGCTGGGCGAGCTGGTCCGCCAGGTTGACTCCAGCCTGCTGGACGAGTGGGAGGAATTGACCTCGGGCGCGGCCCCCACCCCGCACGATGCACCGCCGCCTCCGCCGCCGTCGCTCACCTCCAACATCCGCGCCTTCCGGGTGATGGTCCGCAACGAGATGTTCCGGCGGGTGGAATTGTTCGCGGATGAGGACGCCGCGGCCCTGGGTGAACTGGACGGCGCCGCAGGTTGGGACGCGGACCGCTGGGAAGATGTCCTGGATGACTACTTCGACGAGCACAACGACATCGGCACGGGCCCGGACGCCCGCGGCCCCGGACTCCTCATCATCACCGAGGAGCCCGGTGTGTGGAAGGTCCGGCAGATCTTTGACGACCCCGCCCGGAACCACGACTGGGGAATCTCTGCCGAGGTGGATTTGGAGGCCTCGGATGAAACCGGAACAGCCGTGGTGCGGGTGACGGACGTGAACCGGCTCTGACAGTCCGCGCCGCCCCCGCTTTGGGGGGCGGGCGGACAGCGGCGGCACGGTCCGGCGGTAAGCTCGAACAATGAGTGTAATCCGCCCTGCAACGCCGCACGACGTCCCCGCGATCCTCCGCATGATCCACGAACTGGCGCACTATGAGAAGGAACCGGACGCAGTCCGCAACACCCCGGAGATGCTGCAGCATGTTCTCTTCGGCGAGAACCCGCGGGTCTTTGCGGCCATGGCTGAGAACGATCACGGCGATGTCCGGGGCTTTGCCCTGTGGTTCCTGAACTACTCAACGTGGGAAGGTGTCCACGGGATCTACCTGGAGGACCTCTACGTCAGCCCGGAGGCGCGGGGCGAGGGGCACGGGAAGGCGCTGCTGCAGCACTTGGCCGGCATCGCTGTCGAGAACGGCTACGCGAGGGTGGAGTGGAGCGTGCTGGACTGGAACGAGCCGTCCATCAACTTTTACCGCCGCCTGGGCGCCCGGCCCATGGACGGCTGGTCCACCTTCCGCCTCACGGGCGACGCCCTCGAGCAGTTCGGCAGCGCCGTGCAGGCCACCGCCAATGGCTGACGTGGAGGTGGCCGCCGCACGCGGGCAGGTGCGGCACGAGGTTCGTGCCCGGCATGAATTCCGCAACATGCGAACGGTTGAGCATTTCTTTACGGTGCCATTGGACCATTTCGTCTCCTCCCCCGATCCGGAAACCATCACGGTATTCGCCCGCGAATATGTTTCGGCCTCGCACAGCGAGGAGGAGGCCGCGGAGCTGCCCTGGCTGTTGTTCCTGCAGGGCGGTCCGGGCGGCCGCGGCAACAGGTTCGGTTCGCTGGGCGGCTGGAGCAAGGCCGCCGCCAAAGACTTCCGGATCCTGATGCTGGACCAGCGCGGCACCGGGCTGTCCACTCCCCTTGACCGAAACACCCTGCCCCTGCGCGGCACGGCGGAACAGCAGGCCGCTTTCCTGGAGCACTTCCGGGCTGATTCAATCGTGGCCGACGCTGAACTGATCCGGGGTGCGCTGGGCTCGGGACCCTGGAGCATCTACGGGCAGAGCTATGGCGGCTTCTGCGCGCTCACCTACCTCTCGTTTGCCCCTGCAGGCTTGCGTGAGGCGCTCATCACCGGTGGCCTTGCCCCGCTGACCGGCTCCGCTGATGACGTGTACCGCGCCACTTTCAAGCGCGTGGCAGCGCGCAACGCGGAATACTTCGGCTGGTACCCCGAAGACCGGGCCACGGTCGAGCGGATTGGGCGCCATCTGCGGAGCACCCCGGAGTTCCTGCCCGACGGCGGCCCCCTCACCGTGGAGCGCTTCCAAATGGCGGGGGCGTTCCTGGGCGGCAACACCAGGGTGGACAGCCTGCACTACCTGCTGGAGGATGCGTTCATCGAGGCCGCCGGGGGCAGCCGGCTTTCGGATCCCTTCCTGGAACAGATGCAGGGGATCGTGTCCCGCCGCTCCAACCCGTTGTATGCCCTGATGCATGAGTCCATCTACGGGCAGGGCGAGGCCACTGACTGGTCTGCCTGGCGGGTGCTGCGCGAGTTTCCGGAGTTCAGGCCGGACGCGGATCCGCTGCTGCTCACAGGCGAAATGGTGTACCCCTGGTACTTTGACCAGGACCCCGCGCTGCGGCCCCTGCGCGAAGTGGCAGGGCTGCTGGCAGCGAAGCCGGACTGGAAGCCCCTCTACGACGTCAATCAGCTGGCCGCCAACACTGTTCCCGTAGCCGCGGCCATCTACTCGGATGACATTTACGTGGACCGGAACCTGTCCCTGGAGACGGCTTCGGCTGTCCACGGACTACAGGTGTGGGAGACGCCGGACTTCCATCACGACGGAATTGCCGACGACGGTGAGGGAATCTTCGCCCGCCTGCTGGGTATGGCACGTTCCAGCAATTGACGTTATGCCGTGCCTACGGCACCAGCGTCCCCCGGCGGCGAGCCACGACTGTTACCGCTGCCGCGACTAGTACGGCAGCTCCCACCAGGGCTCCCGCCATGTTCAGCCCCAGGTAGCCGGCCTGGCTAAGCACCAGGCCGGACATGGCGCCGCCAACTGCGCCGGCGATCCCCATGAGCATGTCCGAAACACCTTGGACCACCACACGGGAGTCCTGGCCCACGCTCTCAGCCAGGAGCGTAGAGCCGGAGATAGTGGACGCGGACCAGCCCAGGCCCAGCAGGACAAGCCCCACGGCGACTGCGACGGTGGAGCCCTGGCCGAAGCCGGCGACGGCGACAGCGGTGATCAGCAGGCAGAAGCCGATTACGATGGTTTCGGTCCTCCCTGCCTTGTCGGTCAGCCAGCCCATCACCGGTGACAGCGCAAACATACCCGCGATATGCAACGAGATGGTGAATCCGATGATCACCAGCACATCACCCGACGCCGTGTGGCCGGCATGTGAGGCTGCCGGCCCTTCGACGAGGTGCTGCAGGTGCAGCGGCGTCATGGACATAACACCCACCATCACAGCGTGGGCCCCGACCACCGCGGACACGGCGAGCAGCGCCATCCGGGAACTGCGGATGGCCCGCATCCCCCGGGACAGGGACCCACCCGGCCGGATTGAAGGGGACAGGACGCGCAAAGCTTCGGCCTGGGGACTCCCCGGAACTGGAGAGGCTGCTTGGGCGGGAGCCGCCGCGGCTGCGAGGCTGCGTGCCAGCAGCAGGGGGTCGGGCCTCAGGCCCACCAAGAGCAGCACAGTGGCCACGAGGAGCCCGGCCCCGGAGATCACGAACGGACCTGCGACGGGCGGCAGGCCGAGCGCCTCGCCCACCACGGTGCCGGGCTGGATCAGGTTGGGCCCGGCCACGGCGCCGACTGTCACTGCCCACACCACAGCGGACAGCGACCGTCCCCGGTGTTCGGCATCTGCGAGGTCGACTGCGGCAAATCGTGCCTGCAGGCTTGCGGCAGTACCGACTCCGATACCGGCCGCACCCAGGACCAGCAGGAAGAAGACGCCCCAAACTATGGACAGCACCATCAGCAGGGTGCCCAGCAGTGCGGCCGAGAGCCCGGCCACCTGGCCGATCCGGCGTCCGCGTCGGTCAGCCAGGGACGCGAGAGGCAAAGCAGCCAGTGCGGCCCCCAACGTCATAACCGTAGCTACCGCACCCGCCCACGCGCTTGATCCTGAGAGCTCGACGGCCAGGATGGAACCGATGGAAACCGTGGCCCCGGTTCCGATCCCGCCAAAGACCTGGGCTGCACTCAGCAGCACCACGGTGCGGCGTTGCACCTGGCGCACTCCGCTTTCCGTCATCAAAGTGCCGGCCATGATCAGAGCTTAGTCCTCGGCGTCCAGGTGTTATAGGGCTACTTTAAAGCCAGCAATCCCGGCCACAGGGCGGCCGGGATTGCAGGTGTTTCATAAGCGGAAAGAACTAGTCGACGTCGCTGTGGCTCTTGCGTACGTCTTCTTCGAGGCGCGGATCCAGGTGGGCTTCCTTCGCCTTGGAGCTGAGCAGGCTCGCAACCACTGCGATGATGATGGTGCCAACGATGACCGCCAGGGACACAAAGGTGGGGATCTCGGGAGCCCATTCGATGTGCTGGCCGCCGTTGATGAACGGCAGTTCGTTGACGTGCATTGCGTGCAGGACCAGCTTGACGCCGATGAACGCCAGGATGAAGGACAGGGCGTGCTTCAGGTAGATCAGGCGGTTCATCAGGCCACCCAGCAGGAAGTACAGCTGGCGCAGGCCCATCAGGGCGAACAGGTTCGCCGTGAAGACGATGAACGGGCTCTGGGTCAGGCCGAAGATCGCTGGAATGGAGTCAACGGCGAAGAGCAGGTCCGTGAGGCCGATGGTGATGAACACGATCAGCATCGGGGTGAAGACCTTCTTGCCGTCCACCGTGGTGCGCAGCTTGCCGCCGTCGAACTTCTCGGACATGGGGATGACCTTGCGGATCTTGGCGATCAGCGGGTTCTCCCGGTCTTCTTCGTCTTCGCCTTCGTCCTGGGCCTGCTTCCAAGCGGTCCAGAGCAGGAAGGCGCCGAAGATGTAGAACACCCAGCTGAACTGTTCGATCACAATGGCGCCGAGCAGGATGAAGATGCCGCGCAGGATCAGGGCGATGATGATGCCCACCATCAACACTTCCTGCTGGTACTTCCGGGGTACGGAGAACCTGGCCATGATGATGATGAACACAAACAGGTTGTCGATGCTGAGGCTGTATTCCGTTACCCAGCCGGCGACGAACTGTCCGCCGTATTCAGGGCCGGTGAAGGCGAACATGGCGCCGGCGAACACCAGAGCCAGGCTGACGTAGAACGCCACCCACAGTCCGGCTTCCTTCATGGAGGGCTCGTGGGGGCGGCGCACCACGAGGAGAAGGTCGATCAGGAGGATCAGGCCGAGGACGACAAGGGAGCCGACCTCGAACCACACGGGCAAATCGAGCACAGGGTAGCCTTTCGCAGGGTACAGAGATGCAGTGTAAGTCTCTCCGGCCTGCCTGTGCACTTGGTGCTGATGTGGCGGCCCGCTACGCCCGGCGGGGCAACCGTGCCCTGCGTGTTGACGATCGTAGCGCTCGGGATACTCCCCTACGTGGCATTAACTGTACCCCAGGCTGGTGCCCAGCCAGGTCACTGATGGCGTTTGCGTCAGGCGTGCCCGGCGGCCTGCATCTGGCGCAGTTCCTTTTTCAGCTCGCTGACTTCGTCCCTGATCCGGGCCGCCACCTCGAACTGCAGCTCGGCAGCGGCCCCGTGCATCTGTTCCGTCAGCTGTTCGATCAGGCCTACCAGGTCCTCCGCCGGTGCGGCGGCGAGGCCGTCGGAGCGCACCTGGGCGGCGCCCTTTGCAGCGGCCTTCCGTTTGCCGCCCTTGGCCAGTCGGTTGTTCTTGAGCAGTTCCTGGGTGTCGGCATCTTCCCTGGCAAGCTGGTCGGTGATGTCGGCGATCTTTTTCCGCAGCGGCTGCGGATCCACGCCGTTTTCCGTGTTGTAGGCCACCTGGATGGCACGGCGCCGGTTGGTTTCCTCGATGGCGTGGGCCATGGAGTCCGTGATTCGGTCGGCGTACATGTGCACCTGGCCGGACACGTTTCGTGCAGCACGGCCGATGGTCTGGATCAGGGACGTGGAGGACCGCAGGAAGCCTTCCTTGTCCGCGTCCAGGATGCTGACCAGGGAGACTTCCGGCAGGTCCAGGCCCTCACGGAGCAGGTTGATGCCCACCAGGACGTCGAAACTGCCCATCCTGAGTTCACGCAGCAACTCCACCCGGCGCAGCGTATCGACGTCGGAGTGCAGGTACTCCACTTTGATGCCATGGCCCAAAAGGTAGTCGGTGAGGTCCTCGGCCATGCGCTTGGTGAGGGTAGTGACAAGGACACGCTCGTCCTTCTCCACGCGGGTCCTGATTTCGCCGAGGAGATCGTCGATCTGGCCTTTGGTGGGCTTGACGATGACTTCGGGGTCGATGAGGCCGGTGGGCCTGATGATCTGCTGGACCGTCCCGTCCGCTTTGCCCAGCTCGTATTTGCCGGGTGTCGCGGAAAGGTAGACGGTCTGCCCGATGCGTTCCAGGAACTCGTCCCACTTCAGCGGCCGGTTGTCCATGGCGGACGGCAGCCGGAAGCCGTGGTCCACCAGGGTCCGCTTGCGGGACATATCCCCTTCATACATGGCGCCGATCTGCGGGATGGTCACGTGGGATTCATCCACCACCAGCAAGAAGTCGTCCGGGAAGTAGTCGATAAGGCAGTGCGGAGCGGTGCCGCCGCCGCGGCCGTCGATGTGGCGTGAGTAGTTTTCGATGCCGTTGCAGAAGCCCATCTGCTGCATCATCTCGAGGTCGTAGGTGGTGCGCATGCGAAGGCGCTGCGCTTCCACCAGCTTGTTCTGCCCTTCCAGCACGGCCAGCCGTTCGGCGAGCTCATCCTCGATGGCCTTAATGGCGCGGGTCATCCGTTCCGGTCCGGCCACGTAGTGCGATGCCGGGAAGACGTACATCTCGGTTTCCTCGCGGATCACTTCGCCCGTAACCGGATGCAGCGTGTAGATGTTCTCCACTTCGTCGCCAAAGAACTCGATTCGCAGGGCCAGTTCCTCGTACATTGGGATGATCTCGACCGTATCGCCGCGCACCCGGAAGGTGCCGCGGTGGAAATCCATGTCATTGCGGGTGTACTGCATGGAAACGAATTTCCGCAGGAGCGCGTCCCGGTTCATCTCCTGGCCCCTGCGGAGGGTGACCATGCCGGCGATGTACTCTTCCGGGGTGCCCAGGCCGTAGATGCAGGAGACAGTGGCCACCACGATGACGTCACGCCGGGTCAGCAGGGCGTTGGTTGCGGAATGCCGCAGCCGCTCCACTTCCTCATTCACGGAGGAGTCCTTCTCAATGAAGGTGTCCGTCTGCGGTACGTAGGCTTCCGGCTGGTAGTAGTCGTAGTACGAAACGAAGTACTCCACCGCGTTGTTGGGCAGGAGCTCACGGAATTCGTTGGCCAGCTGCGCTGCGAGGGTCTTGTTCTGGACCATCACCAGGGTGGGCCGCTGGACCTGTTCGATCAGCCACGCCGTCGTGGCGCTCTTGCCGGTACCGGTGGCGCCGAGCAGCACAACGTCCTTCTCGCCGTTCTTGATACGTTCCGTCAGCTCCGCAATCGCGGCTGGCTGGTCCCCGGCAGGCTTGAACTCGCTGATGACCTCGAAGGGGGCTACAACACGGTTGATCTCCTGCGCAAGGCTCATGGTTCTAATTTACCGTGGGGCACCGACACTGGGAGGGCACGTCCGTTACGGGCGAACACCCGCCGGATCTTCGGGCCGGCCTCAGGATGGGTAGGACGGCGGAGCCCACCCGGTTTCCGTCGCCCAGGCAGACATTTGCGGCCACGCAACATCCGTGAACCAAGGCTCCTTGGCCTCGGCATACGCCCTGGTGCTGGCCGAGCCGGCAAAACGCCCGGCAAGATCTGCCTTGTGCGCTGCATACAGCCGGAGCGCGGCCGGGTCATCCCGCAACCAGTCCCGGAACATCAGGGCGTAACGCCAGCCAGGCGAGCCGGCAACGCGGACGTGGATGTTGACCGGCCGGCCGGGATCGGCGTTGGCGTGGAACCGTTTTTGCCACTGCCGGGGATCCGGCTCCGCCGGTTTGGGCGTATCGGACCCGGCGCCGGGAACAAGGGGGAACCCGGCGTCCGCCAGCAGTGGCGCAGCAGTGTCAGCAACGTCCAGGCCGGACACCGCAATCTGCAGGTCGATCACGTCCTTCGCGGCCAGCCCGGGGACGGACGTGGAGCCGATGTGGTCCACCGCCAGGATGAGTCCAGGCGCCGCCGTCGTCAGCCTTGCCGCTATCCTGGCCGCCTGTTTCGCCCACTCCTCCCGGTACGGTTCCAGGACAGGCCCGCCGTTCCTTGCCGCGCGCGTCCCGGCAGCCAGGTTCCGCGCAAAGGGCACCAACCGCCCGTCCCAGAGTTCGTCCACCTGCTTCACCAGGTCCTCCAGGCTCCCCGAATTGTCGAGGACGACGTCGGCCGCGGCCAAACGATCCTCCCTGCCCGCCTGGGCATCCATGCGTAATTGCGCGGCCTCCCGGCTCATTCCGCGGTGATCAAGCATCCGCTGCAACCGCACGTCGTCCGGCGCATCCACAACCAGGACGAGGTGGAAGTTATTGCCCTGGCCGGTTTCCACGAGCAGCGGTATGTCCTGCACCACCACGGCATCCACGGCGGCGGCTTCGACCATGGCTGCGGCGCGGGCCCGGACCAGCGGGTGGACGATCCCGTTCAGCGTCGCCAGGCGTGCAGAGTCCCCAAACACCAGGGCGCCGAGTTTTGGCCGGTCCAGCCGGCCGTCAACGCCCAGGACCTCCTCGCCGAACTCAGCCACGATCCGCTCCAGGCCTTCCGTGCCGGGTTCCACCACCTCCCGCGCGAGCGCGTCAGCGTCCACCAGCACTGCCCCGCGTTCCCTGAGCCGGGAGGCGACAACTGACTTTCCTGAGGCGATTCCACCCGTCAACCCAATTTTCAGCACTCCACCACACTATTGCCTTGCCGCCCCCTGGCGTCGTGGGCCCACGGCCGATGCCGCAACTAGACTGGGGCGGATGCAAGAGCCAGACAGCAGGACGACCGCCTACACCACCCTGGCGTCCGGTCCGGACTTCCGCCATGAGATCGAGATCAAACGATCCAGGTTCATCACAGTGCTGCGCCGGGCGGACAGCGAGGAAGCCGCGAGGGACCTGGTGGCCGGCCTCCGCCGCGAGTTCCACGACGCCAGGCACCACTGCTCGGCCTTCCTTCTCGGGCCCGACCGGGACATCCAACGCTCCAGCGACGACGGCGAGCCTTCCGGTACGGCCGGCATCCCCATGCTTGAGGCCCTGGCCAAAAGGGAAACGACGCCCGGGCTGGCCGACCTCAGCGACGTGAGCGCCGTCGTCGTGCGCTACTTCGGCGGGACCCTCCTGGGAGCGGGCGGACTGGTACGGGCCTACTCGGAGTCAGTGTCCTCGGCGCTTTCCCTGGCGCCAATGGTGCGCCGCAGCAGGTTGCGGATCTGCTCTGCGGAAGTGCCGCACGCTGCTGCCGGGCGGCTGGAAAATGACCTGCGGGGTGCTGGTTTCGTGATGGCGGAAACCAGCTACGGCGCGCAGCACACTGTCCTGCGGCTGGCGCTGCCGGACGAAGCCGGGGAAATTTTGGCCGCCGCGGAGCGCCTTCAGGCACTCACCGCGGGCAGCGCCGTCCTCCAAACCGAAGGAACGGAGTGGGTGGATGTCCCCTTCCCCTGACGTGGCACTGGTGGACGTGGATGAAACAGTGCTGGAGCAGCTCCTGGAACTCGCCAAGCGCGACGCCTCCCCCGACGAAGTGGCGCCCCCGCTGGGCGGCCCGGGCTGGAACTTGGAGCGCACGGCGTGGTTCTTCAGCTATCACCGCGCCGCCGCCCACGGCCTGGACGGGGATGCAGGCGAGAAGACGTGGGGCATTCTCGCCGACGGCAGCCTTGCCGGCTCCATCCGCCTCCGCCGCGTTGAATCCGGCAACGGTGTGGCTGTTGCCGACACCGGCATCTGGCTCGGCAGGAGCTTCCGGTCCCGGGGCATCGGAACCGCCGCCCTGCGCCTGGTTCTCCACGAGGCCCGCAACGCCGGCATCGCCGAGGTTACCGCCCGGACCCTCACGGGAAACCTCGGCGCCCAGCGCGTCCTTGCTTCCGCCGGGGCAGTACTCACGCCCGACGACGACGGGACAGTAAGCGCCGTCGTCGTACTTTAAGTGCCTGGTTCCCCTTAAGCACGGCGGGCCCGTCAGTTCCGTTAACGCGACAGACCCCCTGCCGTGTGGGCAGGGGGTCTGTTGCGTTGGCCCGGAAAGTCCGGGCCGGTGGCAATTAGTTGCCTGTCAGCTTCTCGCGCAGAGCGGCGAGAGCCTCGTCGGATGCAAGCGTACCTGCACCGGCGTTGGACTCAGCAGCAGGCTCCGAGGAGTAGCTGGTGGTGCCGGAATCGCTGTCACCGGACGTTGCGGCAGCAGCATCGTCAGCAGCGTGCTGGGCAACCTGCTTCTTGTGGGCTTCCCAGCGGGTCTGGGCGTCAGCGTACTGCTGCTCCCAGGCGGCGCGCTGGTTCTCGTAGCCTTCAAGCCACTCGTTGGACTCGGGATCGAAGCCCTCGGGGTACTTGTAGTTGCCCTCTTCATCGTACTCTGCGGCCATGCCGTACAGAGCCGGATCGAATTCGGTGCTGTCGGCGTCGACGCCCTCGTTGGCCTGCTTGAGGGAGAGGGAGATGCGGCGGCGCTCGAGGTCGATGTCGATGACCTTGACGAACAGCTCGTCGCCAACGGAGACAACCTGCTCGGCCAGCTCCACGTGGCGCACGGCCAGCTCGGAGATGTGGACCAGGCCTTCGATGCCGTCTTCGACGCGGACGAACGCACCGAACGGAACGAGCTTGGTGACCTTACCCGGAACAACCTGGCCGAGGGCGTGGGTGCGGGCGAAGGTCTGCCACGGATCTTCCTGCGTAGCCTTGAGGGACAAGGAAACACGCTCGCGGTCCAGGTCGACCTCGAGAACCTCGACGGTGACTTCCTGGCCAACTTCGACAACCTCGGACGGGTGGTCGATGTGCTTCCAGGACAGCTCGGAAACGTGAACCAGGCCGTCTACGCCGCCCAGGTCCACGAAGGCACCGAAGTTGACGATGGAGGAAACGACGCCGGGACGGACCTGGCCCTTTTCCAGCTTGTTGAGGAAGGTGGAGCGGACCTCGGACTGGGTCTGCTCGAGCCAGGCACGGCGGGAAAGGACCACATTGTTGCGGTTCTTGTCCAGCTCGATGATCTTGGCTTCGATCTGCTGGCCGATGTACGGAGCCAGGTCGCGCACTCGGCGCATCTCGACGAGGGATGCGGGCAGGAAGCCGCGCAGGCCGATGTCGAGGATAAGACCACCCTTGACGACCTCGATGACGGTACCGGTGACAACACCGTCTTCTTCCTTGACCTTCTCGATGTCGCCCCAGGCACGCTCGTACTGAGCGCGCTTCTTGGAGAGGATCAGGCGGCCTTCTTTGTCTTCCTTGGTGAGCACCAGGGCTTCGACCTGATCGCCAACGGAGACGACGTCTCCGGGATCAACGTCGTGCTTGATGGACAGCTCACGGGAGGGGATGACACCTTCGGTCTTGTAACCGATGTCGAGCAGGACTTCATCGCGGTCGACCTTGACGACGGTACCTTCGACGAGATCTCCGTCGTTGAAGTACTTGATGGTGGCGTCGACTGCTGCGAGGAAGTCCTCAGCGGTACCGATGTCGTTAATGGCGACTACGGGGGTACCGGGCTTCTCGGTGGAGGTGATGGTCATGTAGTAGGGGCTCCGTTGTGGATAGTTAGTTGGTCAGGCGACCACCACTTCCGGGTACTGACCTGGAGGCGGAGCGCGGCGGATTGCCGGGTCATCCTGATTGCGTGGCGTTCAAGTGCGAACCAAAGCTGCGCACACGTAACACACGCCCGTTCATTCTAGTCGCTGCCCGCAACACGGGTCAAAAGCGGCGCTCCTGTTTCCAGGGTTACGGGTCAGAAATGGGTGAGGCAGTGTGGTGCCCGCTCGACGGCGAACATCTGCCGTGCCTTCAGCGCCGCGCCGGCCGTCTTTTCCTGGATCCGCCCTGCTGCCGTCAGCGTGACGGGGCAGACGGCACCCAGGTAGATGGAGGAAAGGGCCGAGACATCCAGCGCCAGGTCCGCTTCCGCGGTTTCCGGCAGGCGTTCGACGACGGCCTTGCCGCCATCCACAGTGAGGGCAAAGGTTCCTGCCGTGAGGCCCAGGGCGTCATGGACTTCGAAGACCAGCCGGCCGTCCGCCGGGTAGTGCCTGGCCTCCAATGCCTTGCCGGCGTCCAGGACGCGGAGCCACAGCATGTCCCGGCTGTCCGAGGAGTCGATGCAGCGGGGATCGCTGAGTGCCCATGCCAGCGGGTCATCGACCGGTGCCTCGTCCCAGGACACCCGCTCCACGAGGTCGATGGCGCCCAGGAACTGCCAGAGCTCCAGGTAGGCGTCGTTGCCGGCGGCCACCAGGTCCACCACTTCCACCGTGTACGGTTCGGTGTCCCAGCCGAGGAACTTGTAGGAGACGTAGCCGTCCACGGCTCCGTCGGCCGAGTAGTGCAGGGCAACCTTGACGGCGGGGTCCTCCTTGCCGTCGCGGCTGAGTGATCCCGACGCGAGCTGCCGGTACCATTCCTGCCGGCCGAGGGATCCGGGGGTGAGCTGGTGGACCCGGTCAAAGACCTCCGGCGCGAGCTGCAGCAGGGCCTTGGGATCTGCCACCTCCACGCTGCCCGTGGGGTGGTGCCCGAGGCTGAACCGGGCAGTGGTATCCACCTTCACCGTCCGCTCGAAGCTGGCGACACCGTAGCCGAAGCGCCCGTAGATGGTTCCCTCGGAGGCGGTAAGGGCGGCCATCGCGAGCCCGTCCTGCTTGGCGAGGTGCAGGTCCTCGCTCATCATCCGGCGCAGCAGGCCGCGGCGGCGGTGCGAGGTCCGCACGGTCACCGAGGTGACCAGCCAGGTCTCAAGGGTCCGGCCAAAACCTATGTTCAGGCTCTTGCGGAAGGTGGCAAAGGTGGCCACCGGCACGTTGGCGGGCAGCGAATTTGGCGCGACTGGGCCTGTTTGGTAGACCCCGGTTAGGACCCGGCCGTCCGTTTCGTAGGTGGCAAGGGACTTCGCAACATGCTCGGGCGTGCGGGTGGACTCGTGGAACCCAAAGGCCACCGCCCTGGCCCAGGTTTCCGCCTCGGCGTAGCCGTCATTACCTTTGGACACCGCGCCGAAGCGACGGATCTCATAGTTCCCGCTCAGATCAGCCATCGGACCGAGCCTAACCAATCCGCCCCGCTTCTGGCCAGCATCGACACGCTTCGGCGGGGACGGGGCGCGTACAGTTCCTTGAACTGTGTCCGGACGTCCTGGTTGTCCATCGCGCCCCGCCCCGTCAGTTACAGGGCGTGGCCGCGCTAGTGCCCGGCGTCATACCAGCTGGGACCAACACCGATCTGGACCTCCAGCGGGACGGTAAGGTCCGCCGCGGCGGCCATCTGCTCGGTCACGAGTTTCTCCACCGCTGCCCGCTCCCCCGCGGCGACTTCAAGGACCAGTTCGTCGTGGACCTGCAGGAGCATTCGCGACTTCAGGCCCTGCGACCGGAGTTCGGCATGGACGCCGAGCATGGCGCGTTTGATGATGTCTGCTGCCGAGCCCTGGATGGGGCTGTTGAGGGCGATGCGTTCAGCGTTTTCCCGCAGTTGCCGGTCGGTACTGGTGAGGTCCGGCAGATAGCGGCGGCGGCCCTCAATGGTGGCGGTGTAGCCGTCCACCCTTGCCTGGTCCACCACGCCACGGAGGTAGTCGCGGACGGCGCCGAACCGGTCGAAGTAGTCCTTCATCAGCGTGCGGGCCTCGTCCACGGAGATCTCCAGCTGCTTGGACAGGCCGAAGGAGGTCAGTCCGTAGGCCAGCCCGTAGGACATGGCCTTCACCTTGGAGCGCATGGCGCTGGTGACTTCGCTGGTGGGCACGTGGAAGATGTTGGAGCCCACGAACCGGTGCAGGTCCTCGCCGTCGCGGTAAGCCTGGATCAGGCCCTCATCGCCGGACAGGTGCGCCATGATCCGCATTTCGATCTGCGAGTAGTCGGCGGACAGCAGGCATTCGTAGCCCTCGCTGACCACGAAGATTCCGCGGACGCGGCGGCCTTCCTCACTGCGGATGGGGATGTTCTGCAAGTTGGGATTGTTCGAGGAGATCCGGCCGGTGGCCGCTACGTTCTGCGCGTAGGTGGTGTGGATGCGGCCGTCCTCCGCCACAGACTTCTTCAGCGACTCGAGCATCTGCCGCAGCTTGGATGCCTCACGGTGCGCCATGAGCTGGACCAGGAACTCGTGCCCGGTTTTCTCCAGAAGGTTCTTCAGCGAGGCGGCGTCGGTGGTGTAGCCGGACTTGATCTTCTTGGTCTTGGGCAGCTGGAGTTCGTCGAACAGGACGGTCTGCAGCTGTTTGGGCGACCCCAGGTTCACTTCGTGGCCGATGGCCGCGAATGCCTGCTCCTGGGCGTGGTCGATGACCCTGGCAAGATCGGCGAGCTGTTCGTCCATGCGGTCCATGTCGATGGCGATGCCGGCAAGTTCCATGTCAGCCAGGACCCGGCTGACCGGCAATTCGAGGGTGGAAAGCAGCTCCTCCGCCTTGCGCTCATTGAGCTCGGTTTCGAAGTATCGGCTGAGGGACTGCACGACGGCGGCTGCCTGGACCACTGCGTCGGCGGCGGCGGTATCGTCCCCGTCGAACGAGAGTTCCAGCTGTCCGGCCTTGGCAGTGGCGGCAGGAATTCCGACGTTGAGGTGGTGCTGGGCGAGTTCGTCGAGTTCGTAGGAGCGGCGGTCGGGCTGGATGAGGTACCCGGAAATCGAGGTGTCGTCCACCACGCCCTCCAGCTCCAGCCCCCGGGAGGTCAAAGCTTTGAGTGCAGCTTTGAATCCGTGCATCACCTTCGGCGCTTCGGGGTCGCGCAGCCAGCTGGCAAGCACGTTCTCGGTCTCCGCATCCTGGCCGGACAGGTTGATGTAAACAGCGGCATCGTCCCGGACGATGGCCAATGCTGCCGCGTCCTCACCGATCCGTCCGGGAATGAGGTCCACAGCCAGCGCGGAGCGCTGCCCCGCGCCCGCGGCCAGGAACGCTTCCAGTTCGGCGGCGGTGGCAGGAGTGGTGTACTCCGGGGCGTCGATGCTCTCCCGCTCGGCCGCCGGAGCGTCCTCGTCACTGTAGAGGGCGAAGAGCCGGCTGCGGATGGTCTTGAACTCAAGTTGGTCGAACAAATCCTCCAGCGCGGCCTGGTCCGGGCGGGGCTGGTACAAGTCATCAAGCGTGACGGGAAGCTCCAAGTCCGTATGGAGCTGGTTGAGCATACGGTTCCGTTTCACGTTTTCGACGTTCTCCCGCAGGGCGTCGCCCACCTTCCCGCCGATGGAGTCCAGGTGCTCGAGGACACCTTCGAGTCCGCCGTAAAGGTTGATCCACTTGGCTGCGGTCTTCGGGCCGACGCCGGGCACACCGGGAAGGTTGTCCGCGGTCTCCCCCACCAGCGCGGCGAGGTCAGAGTACCGGGACGGGCTGACGAAGTACTTGGCTTCGATGGCAGCAGCGTCCATCCGCGGGATGTCGCTCACGCCCTTCTTGGGATAGAGCACGAAGACGTTGTCCGTGATGAGCTGGAACGCGTCCCGGTCACCCGAAACCAGCAGGACCTCAAATCCTGCCTTCTCACCCATTGCGGCAAGGGTGGCAAGGATGTCATCCGCCTCGTAGCCCGGCAGCTTGATGGTCTTGATGCCCCATGCCTCCATGACCTGCGCGATGAGGTCGATCTGGCCGCTCATCTCCCTGGGCGTCTCGTTCCGGCCGCCCTTGTATTCGCTGTACTGGGACTTGCGGTGGGTGGTTTCGTCCGAGACGTCGAAGGCCACAGCGATGTGGGTGGGCTGCTGTTCCTTGATGAGGTTGATCAGCATTGATGTAAAGCCGTGGATGGCGTTGGTGTGCTGCCCGTTCATCGTGGAGAACTTGTCCGCGGGGAGGGCGAAGAAGGCACGGAAAGCCATGGAGTGGCCGTCCAGCACCAGCAGCCGCGGCTGGCCCGTGATGGGGACCACGGGGGCAGCAGTGGCCGAAACCGATCCGCCGGCCTGGCCCGGAACCGTGTCCTGAACAGCAGCGTCCTCAAGGGCGGTTGAGCCCTGTGGGGCGTTGTCCTCCTGCAGGACTTTGGACGGGAAAGGGGCCGGTTTGGTTGTTTCACTCACAGGTGCCAGCCTAGTTGCCATGATGGACAATTTCACGCCCGGCCCCTTCGCCGACGAGCTCACTGCCGCCGGCGTCCCGGAGCACCTGCACGGCTGGCTGGGCCAATTCGGGATAGGCGCGTTGGTGGTTAAGATGGGGATCCGCTTCCTGGAGATGAGTCCCGAGCGGACGGTGGCCACCATGCCGGTGGAGGGAAACACCCAAGTGGCGGGAATCCTGCACGGCGGCGCCCACGTGGTGCTGGCCGAGACGCTTGGATCATTCTCTGCGGGCATGCATGCCGGGCCAGGACGCCACGCGGTGGGCATCGAGGTCAGCGCCACCCATCACCGGTCCATCGCGTCGGGCACGGTCACGGGAACCTGCTCCGCGATCCACCTTGGCCGGACTCTTGCCACACACGAGATTGTGATGACGGATGGGCAGGGGCGGCGACTGTCCACCGCCCGGATCACCAATTTGATCCGGGATAACGAATAGTCGTTAATCCCCGGGCTTTGTATTCAGGAGGTAACGCAGCTCAACGATGCCCCTGCCCATGGCGCGGGAGGCAGTCAACTCAAGTGGCGGCGTCGGGCCTGTCAATGGGAGCAGCCGCTTGCCGTCGCCAAGCACAACGGGAATGACGGAGAGGATGAGCTCATCCAGCAGGCCTGCGTCGGCAAACTGCGCCGCGAGGTCTCCCCCGCCCACCACCCAGACGTTCCTGCCTCCGGCGTCTGCCTTGAAGTCGGCAATGAACTCACTGACGCTCCCGCGGATAAACGTAATGTCCGCCCCGTCCGGCGCGGTGTACTCATGCCGTGTAAAGACGTAGCAGGGGGTGTCAGGATAGGGCCAGTTTCCTGGTTCATGCTCCATCAGCCAGGCATACGTCCCGCCGCCCATAACGATGCAGCCGACGCCGGCCATGAACGTCTCATAGCTTTCCTTGCCGCCCTCAAAACCATCGAACTGCAGGAGCCAGCTCAGATCGTCTGTGGGCGTGGCAATAAAACCGTCAAGGGACGCGGCTACAAAATACTGAATCCGGGACATGGCCCCAGCTTAACCATCCGCCGCCGTCCGGCCAACGGCCCAGGGGGCAGCTCTTGCCGCGCGTCCCCGGGCGCGTTAGCCGGAGAAGTACGGGATGATCAGGTACAGGCCAAACAGCACGGCCAATCCGCACAGCCCGAAGCACACATAGGCAAGGGACCGCTTCACCCCCGGTGAAGCCTGCTGCACGTCGCCGGCAATGGCCGTCAGCCGAACGCCCAGCGAGTAGAGAACCACGACGGTCACTGCGGCTGCCAGGGTGGCCCCTGCCACGGTCAGCAGTTCCAACCATTTCATCGTTGCGCATCTTTCGTTGTAATGGCTTCGGCTTCAGCTTCGGTAGTGGCCTCGGCGCTGGTGTTGGGCTCGGCGCTGGTCTTGGCTTCAGCATTGGTGTTTGCTTCGGCATTGGCCTTCGAGTGGGCCTTGGCCTTGGCGCGCGCCCGGGCCATCGCCTTCTTCTTGGCAAAGCGCACGGCCTGGCCGGCTTCCTCCACCTCAATGGCGTTATGGTGGCCGACGGCGGACTTGCGTGAGTAGAAGAACATAAAGAGAACGGCTGCCGTGCCGGCGACGGCCGCAATCAGGACCCCTACTACGCCGGTCTTGACCAGCAGCGCAGTCAGCGCCCCCACGATGCCGGCTGCGGGAAGGGTGAAGAGCCAGCCCAGGGCGATCTTGCCCACCATGTTCCAGCGGACGCTGGTTCCCCTGCGGCCCATGCCGGAGCCGATGACGGAACCGGACGCCACCTGGGTGGTTGAGAGTGCGAAGCCGAGGTGCGAGGACGCGAGGATGGCCGACGCCGTGCTGGTCTCGGCGGCGAAACCCTGCGCAGGCTTTACTTCCGTGAGCCCGGCGCCCATGGTGCGGATGATGCGCCAGCCGCCGGCGTAGGTGCCGATGGCAATGGCAAAGGCACAGGCGGCGATCACCCAGAACTGCGGGCCGGACCCCGGGGTCTGCGTCCCGGCCGCGATCAGGACCAGGGTGATGATGCCCATGGTCTTCTGGGCGTCGTTGGTGCCGTGGGCAAGTGCAACCAGGCTGGATGTGAAGATCTGGCCGGTCCGGAAGCCGCCGCGCTTCTGCGTGAGCTTGCTGCCGGTTTCGGGATCGTGCCGTGACGTCAGGGCGTAGGCGAGGCGGGTGCAGATGTAGGCAACGATGCCGGCGATGAGCGGCGCAAAGATCGCAGGCAGGATGACCTTCTGCATAAGGCCCTCAAGATTGATGGAATTGAAGCCGATGCCGGCAATGGCCGCACCGATCAGACCGCCGAACAGGGCGTGCGAGGAACTCGACGGCAGGCCCTTCAGCCACGTGATCATGTTCCACAGGATTGCTCCCATAAGACCGGCGAAGATGATGTCCGGCGTGATCTGCACGCCTTCGGAACCTTCACGGATGATGCCACCGGAGACCGTTTTGGCGACTTCCGTAGACAGGAAGGCGCCCACCAGATTCAAAACGGCCGCGAGGGTTACCGCAGTCTTCGGCTTGATGGCACCGGTTGCGATGGGCGTAGCCATGGCATTCGCTGTGTCATGGAAGCCGTTCGTGAAGTCGAAAAATAGTGCCAGTGCGATGACCAGCGCCACCATGAAGGTGATATCCACCTGTTGCCCAATCTGCAGAGTCGACGTTCAGCAGTTTCTTTCCCCCGGCTGCCTTGCACAGCATAATTCACCAGCTGTTCGCTTGGAATGACCCTGCGTTGTTAACACGATGGGCTAACGCAACCGGCGAGAAACCTTATCGATCGTACGCGTCCTCGGCAGGAGGTCAAAACACCGGCGCCGCGAGGAAGGCGGCGACGGCGTCCAATTCCGCGGGCGAGATTCCCCGCCGGGGGTCCGGTGACAGCGTGAGCAAACGCTGGCCCATGATCCCCGCCCAGGCCTGGGCTTCCGCCTCGAACGCGAGCTGGTCATCCACCCATGCCACCGCGCCGGGTCCAGTCTCTTCCACATGGGCTTGAAGAGCACGGAGCTTCCACCAGCCGGGTCCGCTTCCGGGCCCGTCGGCTGTCAGGAAGGGCCAGCGGCCGCCGTTCAGGCCGATGGCCGGGCAGAGGTATTGGGGCGCCAGGTCCTCCCAGCTGGTGAGCCAGACGCACCGCAGCCCGGGCATGGCAGCCAGGCTGTTGAGTCCTTTGACAAGTTCAGGTGCGTACGCCACAGGCAGCAGCCCGGCATCAGCACGGATCCAAGGTGTTCCCCAGCCGGTGCTCCCTTCGGGGCCAAAGGGACAGATGACCCCGTCGACGTCAAGGTAGAGGGTTCGAACGGCCACGGCTGCTTCCGGCGGATCAGGCGTGGTGGGAATTGAAGGGCTGTGCGCCCGGGTCCAGCATCGGTGCGATTTTCTCTTCGAGAGCCGCCACGGTCACGTCGGGCAGGACGATGAGGCCGTCGAGTTCCCGGCGGGCCCGCTTGTAGGCAGCCTGGCGTTCCGCCGGGGTGGCTGCATGGTTTTCCGCGATTTTCAGCAGCTGCCGGGCGGTGGCCAGCCGTTCCCGTTCGGGACCTGTGAACTTGCTGTCCCTGAGCCGCCTGGCTTCGCGCTCGGCGACGTCCAGAGCCACACTGAAGCCATCCACAGCTTTCCGGTATGCCGCGAGGCGGGAGTGTGAGGTCATGTCCGCCGCTGCCGCCGGCCGCAGTCCGTCGGCTTCACGTTTGGCTCGAAGGAACGCCACTGTGAGGGGTTCCCGGACATCGGTCATAAGCGGGAAGTCGATCAGCTTGCCCACGTCGAGTTCGTAGTCCAGCCAGCGCTTGTTGGCGGCGTCATGGGCGGCCATCAGTGACTCCACCTCAGCGGCCGAAGCTTTCTCAGCCTCACGTGCCTGATTCTTGAGCTTGTACAGCTCCACCTTCCGCTGGTGCCGCCGGTCGCTGGCCTTGCGCCACGAGTTCGCCCAGTGACCGGCAAAGGCCAAAGCGGGGAAGACGAGCCACCATTTATCGTCAAGGATCTCAAAGAGGGACTCCACGCGTACATCGTCGCACTGCGTGGCGCCCCTCCTCAAGGAAGGACGGCTGGGCTGGTCAGCCGGCTGCCTGTCCTGCAGCCTCCGGGTTGTTGACGTTGACCAGCCAGGCGACGCCGAAGCGGTCCGTGCACATCCCGAAGACGTCGCCCCACGGCGCCTGCTCCATCGGCACCGTGACATTGCCGCCGTTGCTGCTGAGCTTTTCGTAGTAACCGCGCAGTTCGGTTTCATCATCCCCGCTCAACGAGATCGAGATGGAGGAGCCTTCACTGAACTCCATGCTGTTCGGCGTGTCGGCGCCCATCAGCACCAGGCCCTGCGTGGTGGTCAGCATGCCATGCATAATCTTTTCCGCCTCGGCCGGGTCCTCGCTGGCCTGGAACTCCCCGAAAGTGCTGAGCGTCAGCTCACCGCCGAAAACAGACTGATAGAAGTTCATTGCTTCCCGGGCATTGTCACGGAAGCCAAGGTACGGGTTGAGGGTTGTGGGCATGGCTGGATCTCCTTGAGTTGTACTGAAAGGGATGGAACCAGACAACATCCTGCCCCAATCCGGAGTCGGCGGGTAGGGGGTCATCTGCCCTGCCGGCTGCTTTGGCTACGCCCTGGCGTCAATGCGTGCGGCGGCGGGGCGGGGAACGTAGGCTCGGGTGCATGGCCAGATACTTTGACGTTCACCCGCAGGATCCCCAGCCCCGTGCCGTCACCCAGGCAGTGCGCATTGTGCTCGACGGCGGGTTGATCGCCTACCCAACCGACTCCTGCTATGCGCTGGGGGCACAGTTGGGCAACAAGGACGCCCTCGCCCGGATCCGGTCCATCCGGAAATTGGACGACAAGCACCACTTCACGCTGGTCTGCAGGGATTTTGCCCAGTTGGGGCAGTTCGTGAACATCGGCAACGACGTTTTCCGCAGCATCAAGTCCGTGACTCCGGGGAGCTACACCTTTATCCTGCCGGCCACCAAAGAAGTTCCGCGGCGCCTGCTGCACCCCAAGAAGAAGACCGTGGGAGTCAGGATCCCGGACAACCGTGTGGTGCAGGCGCTGCTGGCCGAGCTCGGCGAGCCGCTGCTCTCAAGCACTCTGCTGATGCCGGACGAGGAGGATCCGATGACTCAGGGATGGGAAATCAAAGAGCGGCTGGACCACCAGGTGGACGCCGTGATCGACGCCGGGGACTGCGGAGCCGAGCCCACCACAGTGGTGGACTTCTCCAGCGGCGTGCCCGAGGTGGTCCGCCGCGGGACGGGTGACCCGTCCCGTTTCGAGTAGGGCGCTAATCCTGCTTTCGGGCCCGGCTGGGCTGCACCCGCGGCGGTTCGCCCGGCATCTTGGGGTAGTCCGGGGGGAAGGGCATTTCCTCAAGGCCGTCCTTGAGGTCCCGGTCCCACCACTCAAGAAGGGTGTCGATGGTTCCCGGGTTGTTGTGCATGCCCGCCCAGGGATCACCGACGGTCTTAAGCCGGTCCGGCACAGTGAGGATGGTGAAGTTTTTCGGATCCGCGGTCTCCAGCTCATCCCAGGTGATGGGGCATGACACTGAGGCGTGCGGCAGCGCCCGGGGGCTGTAGGCGCCGGCGATGGTGCGGTCGCGGTTGGCCTGGTTGAAGTCCAGGAAAATCTTCTTGCCCCGTTCTTCCTTCCACCAGGCGGTGGTAACTTTCTCCGGCATCCTGCGCTCCACTTCCCGGGCCGCAGCAATCACGGCATGCCGCACATCAAGGAACTCGCGGGTGGGCTCGATGGGCGCGTACACGTGCAGTCCCCTGTTTCCGGAGGTCTTGATGAAGCAGGTAAGCCCAGCCTCGGCCAGGACCTCCTTCAGCAGCAGCGCCGCCGGGACAGCGTCGTCGAAATCGGTGCCCGGCTGCGGATCCAGGTCGATGCGCAACTGGTCCGGGTTGTCCGTGTTCGCGGTACGGGACGGCCATGGGTGGAAAACGACAGTGTTCATCTGGACCGCCCAGATGGCCGCGGCCGGTTCGTCCAGGACCAGCATGGGATGGGAACGGGCGCTTGGGAAAACCACCTTCATCGTCCGGATGAACTCCGGGGTGCCCTTGGGCGGGTTCTTGGAGAAGAACATCTCGCCGTCAACGTTGTCCTTGTACCGCTGCAGCGCCACCGGCCTGTCCCCGTTGGCGGTGATAAACGCCTCCCCCACATCGGCGAAATATCGTGCGAGGTCGAGTTTCGTGAGTCCCAGGTCGGGCCAGAGCACCCTGCTGGGACTGGAGATGCGCATCTCGCGCTCGCCGTCGGGGCCCGGAACGGTGATGGTGGTCTGTTCGCTCGCCATGGGGACAACGTACACCCCGGCTGCTGTCTGCGTTGAGATTTGGGAATCCGGGTCCGGCATGATGGAGGCATGCCTGCCTTAGAAGTGCCCCTGACCCTCGCAGTGGGCGGCGTCAATGTCTCTGCCGTGTACGCCCGCCCGGATGATCCGACCGCAACGGTTGTGGTGGCCCACGGGGCGGGCGCCGGGATGGAGCATCCCTTCCTCCGCGGGTTCACAGCGGCGCTGAATGCGCTGGGGACAGCAACGTTGCGGTTTAACTTCCCTTACCGGGAAGCGGGCCGAAAATTTCCTGACCGGCCGCCCGTCGCCGTCGCCACCTGGCGTGTGGCGATGGCCGCGGCGGCGGAGCAGGCTGCAGCCCATAATGATGCCGGCCCGATCTGGGCGTGCGGCAAGTCCTTTGGAGGCCGGATGGCATCCATGGCGGTGGCCGAGGGGATGGAAGCGGCAGGACTGGTGTACCTGGGTTATCCCCTGCATCCGCCCGGCAAACCGGACAAACTGAGGGATGAACACCTGTACGGGCTCACAACTCCCATGTTGTTCATGCAGGGAAGCCGGGATACGTTCGCAACACCGGACATCCTGGCGGGCGTGGTCTCGCGGATCGGGACCAATGCCGTTCTCGAGTGGATGGAGGGCGGCGACCACTCGTTCGTCGTCGCCGGGCGTAAGCGTTCGGCGGACGAGGTGGGTGCTTCCCTTGCCGAACCCGTGGCTGCCTTTATCCGCGGCCACTGCTGACAGCGAACTTCCAGCCACAGCAGCCGGCCCACGATGCTCCATAGCCGCCGGGGGGACAGCAGCTACACGGCGTCGTCCTGCCACCACCCTTCCCAGGCGGCAGAGCTCAACTGACCGTGGGGAAATTCGGAGTGTCCATCGCTGCCACCGTGGAATCGGCTGTCATCGTTCCGCTGGCCGTCGAGCAAGAGGTTGAGGCTGGTGAGGAGAAACATCTGCACGTCCTTATTGTGAGGGTGTGGACAACGCCGTCCAGGTGGAAACGAGCCTATCCACGGGATGTTTCAGTCCATCGACGCCAGGTTTCAACTGTGTATCAGAGATCTCACGCTGAACTTCCTGGTGCCGGAATCCGCCGGTTGAGCGGCTACTTCCTCCGCTTAACGTGTGCGGTGGCCGGGGCCGTCCAAGGATCCTCCGGCCAGGGATGCTTGGGGTATCGGCCGCGCATTTCGGCCCGGACCTGCGCGTACGGGCCGGACCAGAACGACGTCAGGTCGTCCGTTACGGCAAGCGGTCGCCGGGCCGGTGAGAGCAGGTGGAAGAGGACGGGTACGCGGCCACCGAGCAGTCGCGGTGTCTCTGCCCACCCAAAGCACTCCTGCAGCTTGACGGCCACCACGGGCCGGGCAGTGTGGTCCGCAACGTCCGGGTAATCGATCCGGACCCGCGACCCGCTGGGCACCTCGAGCCACTCCGGGGCGAGGTCATCCAGTCTGGCCGCCTCGGGCCAGGGCAGCAACCGGCGCAACGGGTCGCCGAGGGTTATGGAGCGTGCAGCCGCTCCGCCGGCGAGGGCTTCCAGCTCCGGTCCCAGCCAGTCCCCCAGCCGCGACAGCAGTGCCTGGTCCGAAACGTCCGGCCACGGCGCACCCAGCCCGCGGTGCAGGAAGGCGAGACGGCGGCGCAACGCATCTGCCGCCGTCGACCAGTCAAGGACGCCCAGGCCTCCCCGCTGCAGGGCTTCCGCTACGGCCGCGCGCCCCTCGGCGGGCGAC